>JAUNIC010000032.1:12326-23007 GCA_030523615.1 Bacteroidales bacterium | reverse complement strand
AGCGATGTCAAAGCCGAGCACTACTAATTGCCCGAAACTTCACGCCGCAGCAGATCATTAATGAAAAATGAACAATTAATAATGAATAATGCTGCTGCAATGGCGGATTTACTTGAAGCTGTGTTTGCTTTTGAAAGATAACGAAAGACTACGAGGCGAGATAGAAAGACGACAAGTTGCATGTTCAAGAGATATTTCCGGTGGTTATAGCACTGTGGTTCCACCTCTTCCCATTCCGAACAGAGAAGTTAAGCACAGTCGCGCCGATGGTACTGCACACCCGCGGGAGAGTAGGTCGCCGCCATTTTAAGAGAGAGAATGATCGAAAGATTGTTCTCTCTCATTTTTTATATATGCACGCGCGAGAGAGGTCTTCGAGAAATCGAGGGCTTCTTATTTTTGGAGAATAAGTTGAAAGTTGTGCAATGTTGGGAGTCTTTTTTCTTGAAATATTTGCGATTTCTTCTTAAATGTATTAAATTTGCAGTCAAAACATGTTTACTATGAAAATGCGCAACTTACGAATCTTCGCTGCGGCCGCATTCTTCGGCTGCTCACTGACGATTGTCGCAGACAACGTCACTGCTAAAGTGGCTCCTGAGGGCCACATCACCATTGCTCCCGAAATCTATGGCCAATTTGCCGAGCATCTCGGCTCTTGTATCTACGGTGGCCTGTGGGTAGGCCCCGAATCGCCTATTCCCAATACCGAAGGCTACCGTAACGATGTACTGCAGGCGTTGAAGGACCTCCATGTGCCCGTATTGCGTTGGCCTGGCGGCTGCTTCGCCGACGATTATCATTGGAAGGACGGTATCGGTCCTCGTGAACTCCGTCCTAAGAAGCAGAACACCAACTGGGGAGGCACGATTGAGGATAACTCTTTCGGAACACACGAATTCCTCAACCTCTGCGAACTCCTTGGCTGCGAGCCCTACGTTTCTGCCAATGTCGGTAGCGGCACCGTGCAGGAGATGGAGCAGTGGGTAGAATATATGAATAGCGAGAACGATACCCCGATGGCCCGCCTACGTCGCCAGAACGGTCGCGACAAGGCTTGGGGCGTGAAATACCTCGGCGTGGGTAACGAAAGCTGGGGTTGCGGCGGCAACATGCGCCCCGAGTATTATGCCGATCTCTATCGTCATTTCCAGGGATTCGCACGTGACATTGACGGCCACAACCTCTATCGTATTGCCTGCGGTGCAAGCGGCGGCGACGAACATTGGACCGACGTCCTCATGCGCGAAGCAGGTTCGCTGATGCAAGGTATCTCAATGCACTACTATACTGTCGCCGACTGGGAGAACCATGGCAAAGCCACGAAGTTCTCCGAGGACGAATACTACGAAACCTTAGCTACCTGCTGCAAGATGGACGGTATCATCAGCGGCCACGAAGCTGTGATGGACAAGTACGACCCTCAAAAGCGCGTGGGCCTTATGGTCGACGAGTGGGGGACGTGGTGGGACGTTGAAGACGGCACCAATCCCGGCCACCTCTACCAGCAGAACACCATGCGCGACGCTATCTGCGCCGCCCTTTCGCTCAACATCTTCCATCGCCACGCCGAGCGCGTACGCATGGCCAATATCGCGCAGATCGTCAACGTGCTGCAGTCGATGATCCTCACCAATATGAAGGGCGAGATGGTGCTTACGCCGACGTATCACGTGTTCGAGATGTACCGCCCCTTCCAGGGCGCCACGGTGTTGCCTATCGAGGCCAATATCCCCACGCAGGAGAGCGCTCAAGGCACACTGCCGCTGCTGAGTGTAAGTGCAGCTCGCACGACGGAAGGCAAAACTGTTATAGCCATCGTCAACGCCAGCCTCGACAAAGAGCAAACCGTCGATCTCGATGGTCTTAAGGGCAAACTTTCCCGCGCCCGCATCCTGACGAGCAATGATGTGCGCGACTACAACGACTTCGGTGCCCGCGCCAACGCTGTAGTCCCCGCAACCTTCAAGGACGTGCAAGGCACACAGAAAGGCCTTTCTGCAAAGGTTCCCGCCAGCAGCATCGTCGTGATAGGAATCAACTAAAAACCGCCAAATACTATGAAATTATCCCATATCTTTCTTTCTGGAGCATTCGGCGTTGCCACCCTCGGCGCCACGGCCCAGACCGCTCCCGCACCCATTGCTCCCCTGCCGCAGCAGAAGCAGATCGACTGGCAGAAGATGGAGACCTACGCCTTTGTGCACTACGGTCTCAACACGTTCAACGACCGCGAATGGGGCTACGGCGATACCGATCCGAAGGAATTCAATCCCACGCGAATGGACGTTGACCAGTGGGTACGCACGTTCAAAGAAGCCGGCATGAAGGGCGTCATTGTTGTAGCCAAGCACCACGACGGCTTCACCATGTGGCCCTGCGAACTGACGGAATACAACATCACGAAGTCCTCCTACGACGGCCCGAAGAACTGGGAAGGCAAGGTTGATGTGCTTTACGAAGTGCGTCAGGCCTGCGATAAATACGGGCTGAAGCTGGGTCTCTATCTGTCTCCTTGGGACCGCAACCACGCCGGTTACGGCACACAGGAATACATAGATTACTACTACGCCCAGCTCCGTCAGCTTATGACGCGCTACGGCAACCTGTTTGAGGTGTGGTTTGACGGCGCCAACGGCGGCGACGGCTACTACGGCGGTGCTCGAGAAAAGCGCACCATCGACCGCAGAAACTATTACAATTATCCCCGCATCAACGAGATTGTCCACGAACTCCAGCCGCAAGCCATCATCTTCAGCGACGGCGGTCCCGGCTGTCGATGGGTGGGCAACGAAAGCGGTTACGCCAGCGCCACAAACTGGGCATTCCTGCGCGGTAAGGAGGTTTATCCCGGCTATCCGCAGTACCGCGAACTCCAATACGGCCACGCTGATGGCGACACATGGATCCCTTCAGAGTGCAACACCTCGATCCGTCCGGGCTGGTTCTACCATCCCGAGGAAGACGACAAGGTGAAGACGCCCGAGCAGCTCGCCGACCTCTATTATAGAAGCGTGGGCCACAACGGCACGTTCCTCCTCAATTTCCCCATCGACCGCGAAGGCCGCGTGCACCCTGTCGACAGCGTCAACGCCATCGCTTTCCACCAACTCATTCAGCGCGAGCTCAAGACCAACCTTCTGCGCCATATGCCCGCCAGCGTGAACACCATCCGAGGCGAACGCTTTAGCGCCACGCAGCTTTCCGACGGCGATTGGGACAGCTATTGGGCTACTCCCGACGGCGTGAACAGCGGTACCATCACCTTCTCCTTCGCGCAGCCTACTAAGGTGAACCGCCTAATGCTGCAGGAGTATATTCCCCTCGGCCAGCGCGTGAAGAGTTTCACCGTCGAAGCGCTTGTGAAAGAGCACGGTGCCAAGCAGGCGAAGTGGGTGCAGATGGACTGCGGCGAAGAAACGACTACCATTGGTTATAAGCGCCTGCTGCGTTTCCCCACTGTCGAGGCTACAGGTCTGCGCATCAACATTACCGATGCCCGCGGCCCGCTCTGCATCAATAATGTGGAGGCTTTCTACGGCGGAGAGGGTAGTGATGAAATTTACCAGCAGAAAGCCCACGAGCTGAAGACCATTCCCTTCGAAATTGTGAAGCAGACGCGTCGCGACATCGTTCTTGACCTCGGCGAGGAGAAGGCAGTCAACGCTTTCCACTACCTCCCCGATCAGAGCGAGTACAACAAGGGTCTTATCCACGACTACGAACTCTGGACTTGCGACGCACAAGGTAATCCCGACTTCCTCATCCGTCAGGGCGAGTTCTCCAATATCGAGCACAATCCGCTGCTGCAGTCGCTCTTCTTCGCTCCCACGAAGACCCGCTACCTCCTCCTCCGCGCTGTGAAGATGGTGAAGGAAAACGAGGCCGTAGCCTTCGAGAAGCTCGGCGTGGAAGACATTTGATAAAGAACCGAAGAACAAAAGAAAACGGCACCGCTCTCGCGAAGGGAGCGGTGCCGTTGAATTTTATGTGTCAGGCACGAGCTAATCTCGCGGGGAGATTAGCGTCGTGCTTGATGTCGGGGATATTACTGCTCTGCTACGATGCTGTAGTAGTTGTCCTTAGCCCAGAAGAGCTTCTTGTAGTAACCGTTCTTGGTGTTGTCGCCGCCGAGGTAAGTAGCGATAGCAGCCTGGCAGTTGTCACCATTGTAGTTGAGCTCGTCAGAGGGATAGGGGAGACGGTGGGGAGGAAGTGCGTAGTCGCTCTGCTTAACATCCTTAGCGAACTTCACAACGGGGAAGCCGGTACGACGGGTGATGTTCCAAGCTTCGAGTTCGTTGTATACGAAGTGGTTGAGCCAAAGCTGAGTGCAAACGGTCTCCTGCTTAGCGTCCCAGATCTTAGCAGCGTAAGCTGCGAAGTCATCTTCGGTGGGAACGGTGTAGGGACGGGGAACACCCTCGTAGCTATCGTTGCCGGCTACATAGTAGGTGCTGTTTACCTTGGTGTTCCAGTAGAACTTGCAGGACTCAACGATACCAGCCTTGAAAGCAGCTTCAGCCTTAGCAGCGTCAGCGCTTACGCCGTAACCCATGAGGTAAGCCTCAGCCTTGCTGAGCTGAACTTCAGCAGCGGTGAGCCATACACCCTTGAGGTTTTCGTTACCGCTGTACTCCTTGATACCCTGGATGGCCTGAGAGTCAACCTTGCAGTAGTAGTTGGCGCCGAGGAAGCCACGATCGGTGTAGTCGTTGTTCTTAGCGGTAGAGAGAGCTTCGAGATCGGTAGCGCTCTTGGTGATGTCGACTGCTACGTATTCGCCGTCGGGGTTGGGGTCAACCATAGCAACGATACGGGGGTCGGTATCAGCGGTAACCTTGCCGTCAGCACCTACGCGGAGGGCTTCGAGGACAGCCTGGCCAACCTGACCGTAGCTGTTGCCACCGGTGTGGAGAGCCTGAGAGAAGCTCTTACCGAAGTTGTAGTCGTCCTTAGAAGCATCGCCGGGAACGGTCATGTTCTGAGCGTTCTCTTCGATAACGGGATACTTGGTGGGGTTGCCGAGGATTTCAGCGATAGCAGCCTTAGCTTCACCAGCGCAGTCACCGTTTACGAGGTGGAGGGCAACGCGGAGGCGGAGAGAGTTGATGTAACGCTGCCAGGTGTCGAGGTTACCGTGAGCGTCGGAGAAGTCAGCGCGGGTGAGAGCGTTGGCACCTGCAGAGGGAACGCCAGCTGCGAGGTAGTCACCAGCTTCCTTGAGATCCTTGAGGATCATCTTGTAGAGTTCAACGTCGCTTTCGTAAGAGGGCTTAGCGTTAGCGTAGTCACCAGTCTTCCAGAGGGTACCAGCTTCGTTGAAGGGCACTGCACCGAAGAGGGAGAGCATTTCGTGGAGCTGAGCCTCTACCATGGTGCGGCTGAGGATGAAGAATACCTTGTTGGCAGCCTGCTGATCGGGCTCGAGGTTGTTGTAGTTATCTTCGAGTACACGGTGCTGGGTGAGCATGTTGTAGAAGCTCTTCCAGCGGGTGTTGAAGTAACCTTCACCAGCGCCACGGAAACGGCCACGGCCGTTGCTGTTGGAGATGATACCGGAGAATACACCAGAGGTAGTGCTCTGGGTGTAGTAGCGGTAGTACATGGGATCCATGTAGTCCTTACCAGCGTTCATCACACCAGTGAAGACCTGATTCACACTGACTGTAGAGGTCTTGGAGGGGTCAGAGTACTTGCTGTCGAAGCTTTCTTCGGAGCAAGATGCGAGGAGACCTGCCATAGCGGCTGCACCAAGAGCAACAGAAAGAATCTTTTTCATATTGTTGTTTCTTTTTATGCGTTAAACTGATGTGATTAGAAGTGCAGACGAACGCTGACACCGTAGCTGCGGGCAGATGCAGAAGAACCACCCACCTGAGCCTGATAGATCCAGTTGGTAGCATCGGCGGTCTCAGAGTCGAACATCTTCAGGGTGCGATAGATGTAGAAGGGGTTACGTGCGAATGCAGAGATGGTGAGACGGCTGCAAGCGAACTTCTTGGTCCATGCTTCGGGGAGAGAGTAAGCGAGAGCGATTTCACGGCACTTCACGTAAGTGTTGTTCTGGATAGCGTTCTGGTAGCTCTGGGTAGAAGAAGTACCCCAACCGAGCTGCATGTCACCAATGGTGAATGCGGTGGTAACGATGTCGTTGGGAGTGCCGTCTTCCTTCACACCTTCCTGGATAACACCATTGTCGTAAACGTAGTTACCGTTGACCATGGTCTTGCCACGCTCGTAGGTACCACCGATCTGGTCGAGGGTTACGACGTGACGGCCAGCTGCGTTGTTGAAGTCGTTGTTGTCGCAGTAGTAGAGGATACCGCCGCTCTCGAGGTCACGACCACCGAGTTCGAAGCTGTCCTTGATGTTACCAACGGCCATCATGTACTGCCAGGGCTGGTTGAGCATAGCGCCACCAACACGGAAGTCGAAGTTAACGTCGAGGCTCCAGTTCTTCCAACTGAGGCTGGTACCGAAACCGCCGACAACCTTAGCCATGGCGTTACCTACCTTGTGACGCTCTTCGGTGTCGGTCTGATAGAGACCTTCAGAGTTTACGATGTAGTTGCCGTTAGCATCGGTCTTCCAGGTGTAGGTGTACCAGTCACCCATAGGCTCACCTACGTGAGACTCGAGGCTAGCAGCACCGTTGTCGATGGTGAGGTGGCTGAGGACGTCGAGGCCGTCAGCAAGCTTCTTAACTTCGTTGTGGTTCCATGCGATGTTAGCGCGGAGATCCCAGCGCCAGCCATTCATCTGAACGGGAGTGCCGTTAACAGAGAGTTCGATACCCTTGTTAGAGAGCTCACCGACGTTCATGAGCATAGAGGTAGCACCCATAGAGTTAGCAGCAGTAGTACCGAGGATCTGGTCCTTGATGGTGTTGCTGTAGAAGCTGAACTCCATGCCTAAGCGGTTGTTGAACCACTTGTTCTCGAGACCGAGTTCGAATTCGTGCTTGGTCTCAGGCTTGATGCTTTCGTTACCGATACCACCAGCGATGTAGTTGTAAGCGTAAGAACCGTTGTTGGTGATGTTGCCCTGGTTGTAAGCGAGCACAGCGCGGTAAACTTCAGGAGCGTTACCTACGATACCGTAGCTGGCGCGGATCTTACCGTAGTTCCACCATACGGGGCACTTGTCGCCGAGGAGGGTGGTGTAGATAGCGCTGACGTTGCCAGAGGGATACCAGAAGGTGTTGTTGCCCTTCTTGAGGGTAGAGCTCTTCTCCTGACGTACGGTGCCTTCGAGATAGAGCCAGTTGTCGAAGCCGTAGCTTGCGGTGAGGAAGGCAGCGGTCTTGAGGATTTCAACCTTGCCCATGCCAGCACCGGGAGTACCTACAGAAGCTGCGAGGTTGAACCAGCCTTCCTGAGAGAGACCCTGGTTGGTGCCTACATTGCTGCTGAAGTAAGTTTCGTTACGGCCGCTGTAACCGAGGTTAGCGGTTACGTTGTGGCGCTCTGCGAAGGTCTTGTCGAACATCAACATTACGTCACCATAGTAGATTTCGTAGTTGCTGTTTCTGAGGCCGTAGTAGTCAGAGTAAGTACCGTTGGTAGAGAAGAGGTGAGCGTTCTCTGCGCGGTTCTGGTTTTCGATCTTGTCGACGGTGAGGTCGGTAGCGAGACGGCCCTGGAGGGTGAGGCCGGGGATGATTTCCCAGCTGGGAGTTACGCTGCCGAGGAAGCGCTGGTGGTTTTCGTACTGTTCCTTACCGAAGATGTTCCAGAAGTACTCAGAAACGAGAGAGGTTGAGCCGAAGGGACTGTAGAGCCACTGCTCGTTGGGAGTGAGGGTCTGGTCAGTACCGCCGTTAATGAGTGCGGTGCTGTTCATGTAGCCGAGGCTGGTCATGGTGTGCTCGCGGAGGTACTTGATATCGGTGATACCAGAGAACATACCGGAGTAGTTGTTGGTCAGACGGCTGATACGGTAAGGACGGTTCTTGATGAACTGACGCATGTAGGTAGCGGTGTAGCCTACCTTAACACCCTTGCAAACGTCGAAGCTACCAGCGAGGCTGAAGTTGTGCTTGTTGTTCTCAGAGTTGTACTGCATGGGAGTAACATCGTTGTAGGTGTAAGAGAAACGGATGTTACTGTGCTCAGATGCGTTAGTAAGAGAAACGTTGTAGGTCTGGTTGAAACCTACGCGGAAGATGTCGTTCCACTGGTTGTGATCCTGAGCGGCGAATTCGCGCTGCTGACCGGTGTAGTCAGTGAACTTGGCACCCTGGCTCTCGAGATACTTCTGGCCAGTGCTGTAGCGGGTACCCCAAGAGTAGTAGGTCTCACGGTTAGTAGACCAGATGGGGTTGCCGTTGAGGTCCTTACGACGGGTGTTGGTGAGGCCGTAGAGACACATGGGGTCAGACATGCTGAGGACGTAGTTGTCGTAACCAGGAGCGAAGTCCTTCTGGATTTCGGGCATGTAGGCTACCTTATCCCAGCTGAGGTTAGCGCTGAAGTCTACCTGAGTGCCGGCACCAGCCTTACCCTTCTTGGTGGTAATCATGACAACGCCGTTGGCAGCCTCAGAACCGTAGAGTGCAGATGCGGCAGCACCCTTAAGAATAGAGATGTTCTCGATATCTTCGGGGTTGATGTCGACCATACCGTTGGACTGGATGCGCTGGTTGCCCCAGTAGTCGTTGTTGTTGTTTGCGCCACCACCTTCGTTGTGGATGGGCACACCGTCGAGGATGATGAGAGGCTGGGTGTTACCAGTGATGGAGCTGAGACCACGAACCTGGATCGAAACAGCTGAGGTACCACCACCAGGAGCGCTCTGGATGCGCACACCGGCTGCCTTACCATACATTGCGGATGCGAAGGTGGGAGCACCGGTCTTGGTGAGTTCCTCAGCACCTACGCTTGCGATGGAGTAACCCACCTTCTTGGCATCCTTCTTGATACCGAGTGCGGTTACAACAACTTCGCCGAGAGCGCTGTCATCCTCTTCGAGGACAACATTGAGGGGCTGGCCTTCCCACTTCACTTCTACGGGCTTGTAGCCGATGAAGGTGATGCGGAGAACCTGGCCGGTCTTTACGCCTGCGATGGAGAAGCTACCATCGTTTTCTACCATGGCACCCTTGGTGGTACCCTTAACAAGTACAGATGCACCGGTGAGGGGTTCGCCATTGGCGTCGACTACGGTACCCTTAGCGGCACCGTTCTGCTGGACGATCTCGATCGTTTCGATCGGAGAGGTCTCTGCGTATGCTGCAGTCACGGGAAGACCCATGAGGAGCAGCATAAAGCTGACAGTCTTAAAACGTTTGATCATATAAGTAAATAATTAAGGAGTAAATTGTCTCGTGTTTTTCAACCGAAGTCAAGGGAGAAAAAGGCACGCTCTTTCCCCGATTTCGGTTTGAGTGGTGGCAAAAAATGCACTCTTTAGGCTGCAAATTTACGTCATTGCTTCTATTTACGCAAAAAAACGCAACTTTTTTTTACATTTTACCGAAAAAAAAGTGTTTTTACCGATTTTAATGCTTCTGATATGCAAAAAAATCGTCCAAAACTTGTACTATTGATGCAGAACTGCACGATTTGTGTACTTCGTGTGCAATGAAAAGTTAAAACATGTTGCAGCCTCTTCGCGTGCGTGTAATAATATCATAGGAGTGAGGCTTCGTCACGAATCGAGCGGCAGGATTTCCGCCGCTCGTATCTTATCGGATGAAGTGCATGGGCATCCACTCTTCGGGAGCGGGTGTCTCGGCTTGGCCGGTGGCGTACATCTTGAGCATCACGGCCATGTTATTGGCCAGGGTGCGCATGGTCTGCATACCCTCGGTGTCGAGTGCTGCCTCGCCGGGAGTGCGGCCGTAGGCAATATTCCAGTACTGCGAGGTCACGATGGGCATGTTGCACATCTGGAAGGGCATCTGAAGCGTTTGGAAGGCGGCCGATGCACCACCGCGGCGACACACCGTGATGACGGCAGCGGGTTTGCCTTTGAAGGCTGCTCCGCCGGCGTAGAGCATGCGTTGCTGGAGGGCCATGGCCTGTGCTGCGGGCTGTCCCCAATACACGGGAGCGCCGATGATGAGGGCGTCGCACTGCTCCATGAGGTCGATGATGCCGTTCGTCACATCGTCGTCGAAGATGCAGCGTCCGCCGCCCACTTCGCGACACTTTCCGCAGGCGATGCATCCACGTACGGGCTTTGTGCCGATCCATGCCATAACGGGCTCTATGTCGTTGGCCTTCAGCTGTTTGGCGCACTCGTTGAGAGCCGTTTGAGTGTTTCCGTCCTTGCGGGGACTGCCGTTGATGAGAAGAACTTTCATGATGGTTGTCTTTTTTGTTTTTGTGGAGATGATTGTTTGTTTTCGTCGGCAAAATTACGTTTTTTGCGGGAGTTTTCCAAATTCTGGGGCAAAAAATTGTGGGGTGCGGTGCGAGTGGAGTGGGGTGGCGTCAATGCGATTCGTCTTTTAGACCCTCTGAGAATGCCTTCTGCGGCCATCTTCTGTCCCTCGGGGCGTTTTGAGGGCATTCTCGAAACGGTGGAAATGACGGGCGGAGGTTGCAAAACTTAATGATAAGGCACGTTTGTAGGGCAAAATCCTGCGAAACCCGGGCCGGGCGTGTCGAAAATGGGGCAATTTTACAAATTATGGCCATCGTTACAGCGAAAAATTCCGCCATGAAACGCCGAA
>JAUNIC010000032.1:0-12316 GCA_030523615.1 Bacteroidales bacterium | reverse complement strand
CCTCAAAGATATTTTCGATTCTCCCGCAGATCGCCCAAATTTGCCCCTCTGGCGAGTTTCCCTCCTTGTGCCTGTCCATTGCGATTGCCGAAACAGGTGCGATCATTATGACACAAATTTGTAAATATCGTTCGTGCGGTGCGGGCGCAGGCAATAAAAAATATCAAAAAAAACATCACAAATAAATGAACCTTCCGTCGCCTCGTGCATACTCCTAAGAAACGACGCAACATATAAGTCGTAATTAAGGATAAATTGACTCCCCTTGTCCCTATGAAACGCACCCCGTTCCCCTATCCCTCACTCACGTCCCTCTTCCCGCTCGCGCCACTGCTCTTTGTGGGCGGCCTCGCGTCGTGCATCGACACCATCGACCTCGGCGACGTCGTGGCCGAGCAGTACCGCGAGGAACTCTACATCGAGGGCAGCATTCTCAGCGGCGCCACCTCGGTGTTTCATGTGCAGCGCGCCGTGCCGATGAATGCCAACGAGCGCGATCTCGTCACAACGGCCACCATCCGCATCGTCAGCGATATGGGGTTTGTGAGCGATGCCGCCACGCTCGACGACGACGGAGCCTACGTCATTCCCACGGGCACGCTCAACAGCGCCGAACGCTACAAGATGGTGGCCGAGGTGGAGGGCGAAACCTACGAGAGCGACTACCTCACGCTGGCCGATCCTGTGCCCATCGACAGCGTTTATTTCGAGGGCCATGCTTCTGAGTATTTGGGCAGTAACCTCTGGACGAAGCCCTCTGTCGAGATCAAGGTCGATGCCCACGCGCCCAACGATGCTTCGCGCTACTATATGTGGACTTTCGACGAAGATTTTGAGTTTCACGCCCCTTACGACCTCAGCGAAAACCTTCGCGATCCCCATGGCCTCATGCCTATGTTCGATCCTGCCCAGTGGCCCGGCGTGGAGCGTTACGGCGCCAATCCTTATTACTATTGCTGGGTGCACAACACCTCCACTTCTTACGAACTCTACAACACCGAAGCGCTCACCGAGAACCGCGTGAAGGGCCACACCATCGCCACTTTCAAGCGCGGCGTGGCTTGGGCTACGACCGACGATCTTTCACCGCGTTTCTCCCATCTCTACGCCGTCACGGTCCATCAGAGTGTGCTCGATTCCGCAGCCTATTCCTACTTTCGCACCATGGAACAGTACACCGAGGAGATGGGTGGCCTCTTCAGCCCTACGCCGCAGGATCTGCACGGCAATATCCACTGCACCACTCATCCCGACAAACGTGCCCACGGCCACATCATCGCTTCAGCCACAAGCAGTTACCGCGCCTTCCTCACCAACAGCGAACTCCGTGCGCTCTACGGTGTCAACGTCAGTTACCAGCCCGCCACGGAGCGCCGCAAGACACCCGACAACGGGGCTTGGGTGAAAGAGTGCCGCGACAATATAGAGTGGGGCAACGTTGTTGGAGTGCTCGAGCCCGACAACGTCCTCACTGGCGAGTACATCTATCCCCGCATCTGCTACGACTGTCTGCGCGAACGCGGCGCCACGAAGCAGAAGCCCGAGTGGTGGCCCACGGACGAAGAATAGACGATTTGTCCGCAAAATCTTTGTGTATGTCACAGCTTTTCTCTAATTTTGCACGTGAAACTTTAGTTTGACATCAAACAGCTTTCCCCCACATCGGAATATACATAAAAGAAAGATATGAAACGCGAGTTTTTATTCCTCATTCTCCTTACACTCCTCACCTCGTGCATCGACCGCATCGACCTCGGCGAAGAAGTGGCCGACCAGTACCGCCGCCAACTCTACATCGAGGGCCGCATCTTGAGCGGCGCCACGTCGGTGTTCTACGTGCAGTACACCATCCCCATGACCCAGACGAAACGTGAGTACGTCGAAGACGCCGAACTCCGCATCGTCAGCGACCTCGGTTTCGTGAGCGATGCCGCAGCATTTGGCGAGGACGGCACTTACACCATCCCCACCGGCACGCTCAACCCTGCCGAGCGCTACAAACTCGTGGCGAAGGTCGGCGGCGAGACCTACGAGAGCGACTACCTCACCCTGCAGCCTTCGCTCCCCATCGACGAGGTGTGGTTCACTGAACATTTCCGCGAGAATCAAGGCCACAACATTTGGACGAACGACCACATCAATATCCACGTCAAGACCCATGGCGACGAGCATCAGGCCCGCCACTACATGTGGACGTGGGAGGAAGACTACGAGTACCACGCTCCCTACGACATCAGCGGCCCCGTCGATGGCTACTACCCCGTCTATAACCCCGAACTTTGGCTCGGCGTTGTGCAGGGAGAGAAGAATCCCTATTATTATTGCTGGAAGCATGCCGAATCGGCCGACTACAATCTATACAGCACCGAAAATCTGGTACAGAACGTGGTCAGCGATGTGGTCGTGGCGACGTTTGAGAAACATCCGTTGACGTTGGGTGGAACGAATGTCAACGAACTCTCGCCGCGTTTCTCCTATCTCTACGCCATCACCGTGCACCAGAGCACACTCGACTCTGCCGCTTACAGCTATTACCGCCAGATGGAGCAGTACACCGAGGAAATGGGCGGCCTCTTTTCGCCCACACCCTACGATCTCTACGGCAACATCCACTGCACTAGCCGCCCCGAGCTGCGTGTGCGCGGCAACATCACCGCTTCCGAGGTGAGCAGTTATCGCCTGTTCATTCCCCGCGAGGATGTCCACCTCAACGTGGACTATCGTCCTATGGAACCGCTGCGCAAGACCCCAGGTTCCAACTGGCCCAATACCGAAGAACTGCGTCAACTCGTTGATGGCGGCGACGTCCTCGGTTCGCTGGGTCCCAACAACTACATCGATGCCGAAGTCATCTTCTATCGCCCCTGCCTCAACTGTCTCTCGAGCCCTGGTTCCACAAAGAAAAAACCCGAGTGGTGGCCCACGGATGACGAATAAAAAATGGAAGAATGAAATAATGAAAAATGAAAGAATGCGCGTCTTCAGCGCGCGTGTCCGAAGGGCATTCCATCATTCTTTCATTCTATCATTTTATCATTTCCGAAGGATCCTTTTATCATTTCAATAACCATGAAAAAAATACTGCTGACACTATTCGCTATTGCCTGCTGCTGCACCGCTGCGGCCCAGACGCGCGACGCTTCACGCGATATGGAGGCGCTCATCTATACGGCGCCTCGCGAGGTGGCTGCCTACGGCGAGTCGACTCCCTACTGGCCGCAAACGTGGCAAGAGGGTAGTGTGCGCTTCCGCGGCGTGACCTACACCGGTGTGAAGCTCCGCACCGACATCCGCACGGGGCGTCTTTTGGTGCGCTCGCTCTTTAAAGGCGTGAGCCTCGAGTACAAGCCCGAGGAGGTCGACCGCGTCGTCATCGCCGACACCGCGTACGTGTATATAAATAAGGAGAAGGGCTTCCCCGGCGGCTGGGTGCAGTGTCTCGGCGAGACGCCCGAGGGCACGCTCTATCAGCGCCCCTACATTGCCTATCAAAGCGATCTCCGCCGTTTTGAGCTTAAGACGAAGCGCCTGCTCCGCACCAGCGATGGCCATTGGAAGTCTCTTGGCAAGAAAGCCTTCCGCGAATTGGCTGCGACCTCCCTCAATCCCCCCAGCAGGGGAGAAGATGCTGTCCTCGATACGATGCTGCCTTTGCCGCTCTTCTTAACCTCCCCAACCCTTCAACAAACTCAGGATAATCTCCAGGAAACGGTTGCTGCGCCTTTAGAAGAACCTCTGAGTGACGAAGTAACCTCTCCCCCCGCTCGGGAGGCTGGGGAGGTAGGCGGGATCGACGGTGGCTCCTTCTCCGAAGCCAAAGTGACCGCCCACCGCACGTCGCGCATCGACAACATCCGCTCGCTGCAGATGGGTACCAACCAGCTGGCGATGGAGGAGATGGTCACCGTGCCCATGGTGCTCGGCGAACTCGATGTGCTGAAGATCGTGCAGACCCTCCCCGGCGTGAAGAACAGCGGCGAAGGCTCCAGCGGCATCAGCGTCCGTGGCGGCGCCACCGACCAGAACCTCATCCTCTGGGGCGGCAACACCATCTACAACCCCACCCACCTCTTCGGCGTCTTCTCCGTGTTCAACGGCAACGTCGTCAGCGACCTCACCCTCTACAAGGGCAACATCCCTGCGCAGTACGGCGGCCGCATTTCCTCCGTCCTCGACATTCAGCCCCGCTCTGGCCGTAAGGACAAGTTTGGCGCCGACATCACCCTCGGTCTCCTTACCAGCAGCGCCACGCTCGAAGGTCCCCTCTCGCGCAACAAGAAGACCTCCTTCATCGCCTCCGCCCGCACCACCTACAGCGACTGGATGCTCAGCCTCTTGCCCGAGAAGAGCGGCTACCGCAACGGCCGCGCCGGCTTCTACGACCTCAATCTCGGCATCGACCACCGCTTCGACGATCGCAATGTATTGCGCGTCAACGGTTACTACAGCCACGACCGCTTCAACTTCATCGGTACCGAAAAGTATGGCTACAACAATGCCAACGCTTCGGCAAACTACCGCCACAACTTCTCGCCCCTTTTCTACACCGACATTACTCTCGGCGCCGACCACTACGATTACACCACCTCCGACTACACCAACGCTGCCGACGGTTACACGCTCGACTACGGCATCAATCAGTACTTCGCCAAGTGGCACTTCTCCAACCACAACCTCGATGCCCACCGCATTCAGTGGGGTGCCGAAGGACTCTTCTACGACGTCATGCCCGGTCGCGTAGACCCCTATTCCGATGAGTCGCTCTACATGGCCAAGCGCCTTGACCAGGAGCGTGCCTTCGATGGTGCCCTCTACGCCAGCGAGGATTGGGACATCACGAAGGCCCTGAGCCTCGGCCTTGGTGCGCGCTTTAACCTTTTCAACGCTCTCGGCGACCACAGCAAACTCTACTGCGGCCCGGAATTCCGCGCCGCCCTCCGCTACGCCTTTGCCCACGATTTCAGCGTGAAGGCGAGTGCCAACAGCATGCGCCAGAACATTCACCGCCTGACCAACACCCTCGTGGCTTCGCCCACCGACGTGTGGAAACTCTCTGACGCCAACATCCGTCCGCAGACGGGTCTCCAGTATAGCCTCGGCCTCTACAAGAATTTCGAGCAGGGCAACATCGAGTGCAGCGTCGAAGGCTACTACCGCACGATGGACCACTACCTCGACTACCGTGCTGGCGCTCGTCTGCTCATGAATCCCAACCTTGCGGCCGACGTCGTCGAGACCCGCGGTCGTGCATACGGCGTGGAGTTGCTCGTCAAGCGTACCGAGGGCAAACTCAACGGTTGGGTGAGCTACTCCTACAGCCGCACGAGGCAGCAGCAAAGACCCACCCCCGACCCCTCCCTGGGAGGGAGGGGAGTGGCTACCTCGTCTGACAAGGGCGCTTCATTGGCAGTTGCATCTACTCCCCTCCCTCGCAGGGAGGGGCAGGGGGAGGGTCTTTTCATCAACGGCGGCGCTTGGTACAACTCCGCCTTCGACAAACCGCACGAGTTCAAGTTTGTGGGCAACTACCGCTTCACACAGCGCTACAGCGTTTCGCTCAATGCCGAGTATAGCACGGGCCGTCCGCTCACGGTGCCCATCGCTCGTTTCTACGACCACACCATCGGCAGCTACTCCTTCTTCTATAGCGACCGCAACGCCGTCCGCGTGCCCGACTACTTCCGAATGGATGTGGGCTTCACCGCCAAGCAGAGCCACCACCTCACCTCAAAGTGCCACGTGCTCTACACCCTCGGTTGCTACAATGTGACGGGTCGTCGCAACGCCTACAGCATCTACTATCAGGCCGAGAACGGCAACATCCAGTGCTATCGCATGTCGGTCTTCGGCGCTCCCATTCCTTATTTCTCGGTTAACTTAAAGTTCTAAAAGCCATGTTCCGCAATATAGTTTTAACGCTACTTTTCGCAACCTTCGCGCTTACACTACAGGCGCAGGAGCCCTTCAAGGAGCGCATCTTCGCTGTGACGTCGCAGGAGGAGTATGCCGCAGGAAGCGATGTGTGGTTCTCTCTCGCCACGCTCGATGCCGATTGCCGTCCGCTCGCCATGAGCCGCGTGGCTGCCGTCGAACTCTTCAACGACAAGCAGATGCTGCGCGTTCGCATCGCTCTCGAAGACGGTCGTGGCCGCGGCTTCATTCGTCTGCCCGAAACGCTTGCTCCCGGCCGCTACACCCTTATGGCCTACACCCGCAACATGCAGAACGAAGGCGAGGAGTTCTTCTTTACGAAGTCCATCGACATTGTCCGCGCCGACACTGGTGTGCGAGAGTCTTCTGTCTGCACCCGCGCCGCTGACAGCCTCGCCTTTGAGCGTTTCAAGGCTGAGGCCAAGCCCATCGTGCATGTGGCTCATGTGTATCGTCCTGAGGTCGACGGCGAAGTCATCCTCGGCCGTTTCGTGCCCGACAACGGTTACAAGGGTGGCGTGCGTATGCCCAACCTCTCCATCCTCGGCACCGAGATTCACTACTATCCCGGCTCAGAAGTGGGCGACAATCTTGTGGAGTACGTCACTCCCGTCCTCACCGGCCAGACGACCCTCTTCACCGGTTGCAAGCGCGGCGGCCATGTGGAGTTGCTGGAGCCCTACAGACCCACTCCCTCTTCATTCGGAAACGAGTCCGAAGTACGAGGGAGGGGAGAAGTTGCTACGGCTAACTCAAACCTTTCAAATGAAGAGGTTACCTCTCCCCCCGCTCGGGGGGCTGGGGGGGTAGACCTTTTGGGTCTCCACCTCTACACTCCCCAGCGCTCGTACGACCTCGACCAGTGGCGTCGCTTCGACACGTTCAAGGAGATGTTCCTCGAGTTCATGCCCACCGTGACGACCGTCAATACCGACGAGGGCGAACGCATTGCGATGTTTGAATACAACACCGATCGCTTCAACGACGGCAACACCCTCGTTCTCCTCGACGGCGTGGCGGTGACCGTCCACGAAGACCTCCTGCGCTACGATCCCCACATGGTGAAGTTCGTCGACCTTTACTATGGTTACTATTTCTTCGGCCACGAGCATTATACCGGCATCTTCTCGTGCACCACGCACAAAGGCAATCTTCCGCGTTACGAACTCCCCGACAACACCTGCGTGAACCACTACGACGCTGTGCAGCAGTTGGATGTAGTAGAATGACAGGCTGAAAGAATGATGGAATGCCCCTTCGGACACACGCGCTTCGAAGGCTCGCTTCCAGCAGTCTTTCATTTTTTTCTTCTTTCATTTCTTTTATTTTGCCTATTCGGAAATAATGCGTAAATTTGCATCGCATTTTTGCTGACGCACCGCGGCCCATGCGGGCTGACTATCGCCAGCCACGCCTGACCACCGCTAAAATGCTCAGCGAGTAAGCATCGCATTTTACAATCCACCATAGCTATGCGCATTATTTTAAGACGTCTATCTATTACGTATCTTCTCTTGACGCTCTGCCTTCTCACCGCCTGCGATGGCTACAAGGTGGAGGGTGGCAAGGTGTATGTTTATGGCTGGAACGAAGGGAGATGGTTCTACAAAGACCTTCTCGAAGGCGCCGACGCAAAGACCTTCCGAGAACTCGACGATCACTTTGCCTGCGACAAGGATCACGTCTGGTACGCCGGCGCTCTTATCGAGGGCGCCCGAGCCGCCACGTTCCGCGTTGTGGGCCATGGTTACGCCACGGACGGCGTGCACTGCTATGGCCAGTGGGGCAAGGTCTTCGACGTGGCCGACCCCAGCACGTTCAGCGCCAAGAGCGACTATCTCACCGAAGACGCCACCGACTATTATTGGGACGGCAGGCCTGTGCATGTGGCCGACAAAGCCACCTTCGTGGTCTTGCCGGCTGGGAGTGTAAGCCAGTGGGCCAAAGACAAGCATTACGTTTACAATCTCTGTTTTATTCCTGAAGACGCTGATACGCTGGTTCGCGTGGCCCGCATTCCCATAGCCGACTACGACACTTTTGAGCCACTTCGCTGTGACGAGCATCCTGTCTCCCAGTATGCCCGCGATAAGCGTCAGGTCTATTTTGGCGACACCATTGTCGCGGGTGCCGATGTGGCGACGTTCCGCCATGTGGGCTACAACGTGGGACAGGATTGCCATCGAGTGTATTATTGCAACCGCGCCACGCAGATCAAGGACTTCAGCGCGCTGCGTGAGGTCGGCCATTTTTACATTGACGGCAAGCACGTCTACAATTGGCATCTCTCCAGCATCCCCGATGCCGATGTCGCGACCCTCCGCGAACTTGACATGCCCTGGGCGGTCGATGCCCATCATGTCTTCCACAGCGACCGCCTCGTGCCCGGCGCCGACCCCAAGACCTTCTCTGCCGTCCGTCAGTATGACCACGCCGGACGAACCTGGAGCTCCTCGCCCCATTGGGATTACGGCAAGGACGCCACGCACGTCTATTGGCGCGACTCGCTCATTGCCGGTGCCGATGCCGCGACGTTCTCTGTCGTAGCCAGCGACAGCGATGACGGCGGCTGGGTGGTGTTCGACAAGAACCGCATCTATCAGGGCGCTGACTGCAAGACAGTGGAGCGCTTCAAGCGCGAGGTGCTGAAACTACACAAGTAAAAAACTCACAATACTATGAAACGCATACTTTTCCTTTTCGTCAGTCTTTTCTGCTGCACGCTCCTCAGCGCGCAGGTCGTACTCGTCAAGGGCGGCAAGGCCAAGGGCCGCATCGTGCGTGCCCACGGCGACGCGCAGACCGAGGCTGCCGCCACGCTGTTGCAAGAATTTGTGCAGCGCATCAGTGGTGTGGAAGTTCCCATCACCCGCGACGCCGACAAACTCCGCAAGGGCGACGTCGTCATCGGCGGCGCCGCTAACCACGATGCCGAGGACGGCTTCGAGATTACCGAGAGCGACGGCCGTCTCTACGTCAACACCGGCGGTGGCTCCGGCGCCATCAACGGCGTCGTGTGGCTCCTCGAGCACGAGCTTGGCGTACATTATTATGCTAAGGATTACTATGTAATCGATGCTCCCCACAAGGACATTACACTCTGCCCCCCTCCCTCGCAGGGAGGGGAAGGGGGTGGGTCTTCTCCCGCCTTCCGCTATCGCCAGACCCACAGCTACGGCTGCGAGGATCCCGTCTATCGCCAGTGGTTTGCCCTCGAAGAGCCTAAGGACGAATTCATCGACAATATGTGGGTACACACCTTCAACCGCATCCTCCCCGCCAAGCGCTTCGGCAAGCAGCACCCCGAGTGGTACTCGCTCCTCAACGGCGAGCGCCGTCCCGGCGACCACAGCCAGTGGTGCCTCTCCAATCCCGAGGTGCTCGAAGCCTGCGCCACGCAGCTCGACAGCATCTTCAAGGCCAACCCGCAGCTCTCGATGATTAGCGTGTCGCAGAACGACGGCAACGACACCTATTGCCATTGCGACGCGTGCATGGGCATCTATGAAGAGGAGGGAGCCGTCAGCGGCGCCTACATCCGCTTCATGAACGAACTCGCCCGCCGCTTCCCCGACAAGCAGATCTCCACGCTCGCCTATCTCTTCACCTGCCAGCCGCCCAAGAAGGTCAAGCCCCTCGACAACGTCAACATCATGCTCTGCGACATTGACTGCAAGCGCGAGGTGCCCCTCACCGACAACGAGAGCGGCCGCTGGTTCGTCGACGCGATGGAGGGTTGGAGCGCCATCAGCAACAACATCTTCGTCTGGGATTACGGCATCAACTTCGACAATCAGGTGAGCCCCTTCCCCAACTTCCACATTCTGCAGAAGAACATCCAGCTCTTCCACAAGAACCACACGACCATGCACTTTGCGCAGGTCAACGGCGCCCGCGGTACCGACTTCGCCGAGCTGCGTGCCTACATGATTGCCAAACTTATGTGGGACCCCTATTGCGACGCCGACTCCCTGCAGCAATGCTTCATGCGCGGCTATTACGGTGACGCTGCGCCCTACCTCTCTGAGTATCTCAAGCTCCTCGAGGGCGGTCTCCTTGCCTCGCACAAGGATCTTTGGATCTACGATAGTCCCATCACCCACAAGGACGGCATGCTCTGCCCGCAGCTCATCAAGACCTACGACGAACTCTTCGACCGTGCTGAGGCTGCCGTGGCCGATGATCCCGTGCTGCTGGAGCACGTCCGCGTGAGCCGCCTGCCCCTGCAGTACAGCAAGCTCGAGATAGAGCGCACGCGCTCCGGCAGCGACAAGAGTTGGGTGCCCGAGGCCCTCGCCCTCTTCGAACAGCGCACACGCGAATACGGTGTGAAGAGTCTCAACGAGCGCAACAATCCGCCCGCCGAATACTGCGCCCTCTACCGCAAGCGCTTCCTCCTGCAGGCCGAAAAGAGCAAAGCTCTCGGCGCAAAGGTCTTCTACCTCGACGTGCCTGGCACGAAGGCTCCCGGTGCAAAGGACGTGACGCCTCTCGGCGGTCCCGACGCGCAGTACAAACCCATCGCCGACCGCGCCCTTGTCGACGGCCTCTACGGCGGCACGACCTACGTGGAGAGTTGGGTAGGGTGGTGCGGCCGCGACGCCGATATCGTCCTCGACCTCCTCGAAGAGAAGACCTTCACGCGCATCGAGACCGACTTCCTCCATCAGCTTGGCGCATGGATTCTGCTGCCGAAGAGCGGCACCTACGAGATAGCCTCCGAAGCCGACGGCGCCGCTGCCGTGCTCCTTTCCGACTACGCCGCCATGCCCTGAAAGCCCTTCGGTTCATTCTCGTTCCCCGAAGACCGCGACCTGCAGGTGAAGTTCGTGCCCGGCAAGGCCGAAGTGGCGCAGCCCGTCACCGCGCGCTACATCAAGATCCACGTCAACACCCTCGGCCTCTGCCCCGATTGGCACTACGGCGTGGGTTATCCCGCCTGGTTCTTCATGGACGAGGTGAATGTCTACTAAAACAAAAACAGCGCAGGTTGTAGTTCCGATGCGCCCCACGTCTGTAATTTCTCTCGCGGAGATAATTTTGCGTCAGTGTACACTGACGGAGCAATCAGTGTACACTGACGTAAAACTACCTTTGAGATAGAAATAATTATCCCTCACTACATCCACACCTAAGTCAAGAACATGAGAAACATATTGCTCCTTTTTGCAGGCTTCGCTCTTGCAGCCTCTGCCGAAGTCATCGACCCTCAGGGCGTCGTCCTTGAGCACGGCACGCTCTATGGCCAGGGCATTATCCCTTCGTGCCACGCCACGACCATCGTCGAACTCCCCAACGGCGACATGCTCGCCGCCTACTTTGCCGGCACCTACGAAGGCCATCCCGACGTGTGCGTTTATATGAGCCGTCGCCGCGCCGGCCATACCGAGTGGGACCGTCCGCAGTTGCTCGTCAGCGGCATCCGCACCGAGTGGACCGAGAGCGCCTTTGCCTACGACGAACCCGCGCCCGATGCCAATTCCGACGACATCAGCGACTTTGTGAAGAACACCCGCAAGCGCAAGGCCTGCTACAATCCTGTGCTCTATCACGCCCCCAATGGCGACCTCGTGCTCGACTACAAACTCGGCGCCTTCGTGCAGGATTGGACCGGTTGGGAAGTTCGTTCCACCGACAACGGCTACACGTGGAGTGATCCGCGTCCGCTGCAGACCGATCCCGCCCTCCATCAGGTGCAGCTCGGTCCCATCAAGAACAAGCCCGTGCTCGTCGATTGTCCCACGGCCGAGGGCGGCAAGCGCATCCTCGCTGGCAGCAGCACCGAGACCGGCGGCGACTGGAAGTTCCACTTCGAACTCAGCGACGACGGCGGCCGCACGTGGCAGATGGTCTATCCCGAGAAGGATACCCTCCAGTGCATCCAACCGAGCATTCTCTTTGTAAAGCAGGAAGTGCCTGTGGCGCAGCCCAAAACCAAGAAGCGCAGCAAGGCCAAGGGCTTGCCCGTGCAGACGCAGACGGTCGAGTGTCTCAAAGCCATCGGCCGCACGCGCCACGGTCGCCTGGCCCAGTGCTACAGCTACGACGGCGGCACAACGTGGAGCGAAGTGTCTCTCTCCGACATGCCCAACAACAACAGCGGCACCGATGCCCTCACCCTCCGCGACGGTCGCCACGTGCTTGTCTACAACGACTCCAACGTCGAGGGCCGCCGTTCGCCGCTCAGCGTGGCCATCAGCGACGATGCCGAACATTGGACGAAGGTGTGCGACCTCGAGACCGACGACCTCGGCGAGTACTCCTATCCCTGCGTCATCCAGGCCAGCGACGGTCGTCTTTGGGTGCTCTATACTTGGCGCCGTCAGCTTCCCGGCTACGCCATCATAGACATCGAAAGGATGAAAAAATGAAAGAATGAAGAAAT
>JAUNIC010000237.1 GCA_030523615.1 Bacteroidales bacterium | reverse complement strand
GTTAGCGCACGCGAGCATGCACGCAAATTTTGAACGCAAAATTACGATTTTTTTCCAAATTCGGCCAATTTTTGCGCAAGAATTTGTAATTTTGCAGTCGTTTTTTAACTTATCGACGCTTTTTAGTTCTCAATTCCCGAATTGCGAACGAGACTCAAACTCTGCAATCATGAAAATCCTCATAGCCGACAGCGGCTCAACAAAGACGGAATGGATGGGCCGCGACACCGTCCGAAGCACATCGCTGCACTTCACCACGTCGGGGCTCAACCCGTGTCTGATGGACGACGAAGCCATCGCCGACGCTCTCAACAAAGAGGTCGCACCACAGCTCACCGAGGCTGCGCCATTCGACGCCATCTACTTCTACGGTGCGGGTTGCCGACCGGATCAGTGCGAACGCATGGCGGGGTTGCTCCTTGCCGCGATTCCTGCCGAAAAGGCGGAGGTGGCGAGCGATTTGCTCGGTGCGGCTCGTGCGCTCTGCGGCGACGACGAAGGTATCGTGGCGATCTTGGGAACGGGCAGCGGCAGTGCGGTGTACGACGGAAGGGGATTCACGCAGCAGACGCCGAGCCTCGGATTTATACTGGGCGACGAAGGCAGCGGCGCGGTGCTGGGACGCCGCCTCTTGGGCGATGTGTTCAAGCGACAGTTAGACGCTGACGTCATTGAAGCTTTCGACCATGAGTGTGGAGTGAAGGCCGACGAAGCCATCCGTCGCGTCTATCGCGAAGCTGCTCCAAACCGATATTTGGCACAATTCACACGCTTCCTCGCTGCGCATCGCGACAACGCGAGTGTGCATCATCTTCTTGTAAACGAATTTCAGCGTTTCTTCAGCCGCAACTGCGAAGCGTACCATCGTAAGGATCTTGCGGTAAATTTTGTCGGTTCGTTGGCTCACGTCTTCAAAAATGAATTGAAAGAAGCTGCTGATTCTTTAGGATTTAAAGTAGGTTGCGTGCTTCGTACACCTGCTGAGAGCCTCGTAGGCTATCACGTAAGAAAGACGCAATAGCGAGACGACGTTTTATAGAAAGATTTTTCGCAACAAAGAATATACGCAGCACGACGTGCTTCCGCAGAGAAAGCGGAAGCACGTTGTTTGTTTTGGGAGTTCGCCACGCTTTTCGTTGCGATTTTTTTACGATTTCCTTGCGCGCGTACGAAATATTTTTTGTACCTTTGTGCGCGAATTTTAGAAATCCCTCAATCAACAATGAAAAAGATAGATATTTTTACCAACCTTCCCCTCACCGGAGAACTGAGATGCGAAAGCGTGGCCATCGCCGAAGTTGCCCGCAAAAGCGAGGCTGAATATGTGGCGCTCTTCCTAAAGAATACGGACTTCACGCCCGCTTACCGCTGCTTCGAACGCATGGTACGAGTAGCCGAAGACACGGGAGCTGCGATGGTCTATGCCGACCGTTGGGAGCAGCGCCTCGAAGCCGACGGAACACTCTCGGCACCCACGCTCCACCCCGTCATCGACTATCAGCTGGGCGCCATCCGCGATGACTTCGACTTCGGCGGTCTTTGGCTCGTGCGCGGCGATTTGCTCCGCGAGTACGTCATCACCGTGGAAAAGAGGAAGGTTAGCAATCACTACAAATATGCTGCTGCCTACGATCTGCGTCTCTTCCTGAGCCGCAAGGGCGAATTGGTGCATCTGCGCGAACCGCTCTACACGGAGTCGGAACAGGATTTGCGCAAGAGCGGCGAAAAGCAGTTTGACTACGTGGCGCCTTCGGCCCGTGAGGTTCAGCTCGAAATGGAACACGCCGCCAGCGAACACCTCAAAGCCATCGGTGCTTATCTGACGCCTGATATGTTTGAGACGCCTGACCTTTCAACGGACGAAGGCAGTCTCGTGGCTTCGATCATTATCCCCGTTCGCAACCGTGTGCGCACCATTACCGACGCTGTCACAAGTGCCATGACACAGGTGGCCGACTTCAACTATAACGTCATCGTCGTGGACAATCACTCCACGGACGGCACTGCAGAAGCCGTGGCCGAACTGGCCAAGAGCAACGAGCGTGTGGTGCTGCTCCAGCCGGAACGTGAGGATCTCGGCATCGGCGGATGCTGGGATTATGCCATTCGCCACGAGGCTTGCGGACGCTATGCTGTGCAGTTGGACAGCGATGACCTGTACAGCGGTCCCGACACCCTGCAGCGCATCGTGGACAAGTTCCGCGAGGAAGGTGCTGCTATGGTCATCGGTTCGTATCGCATGGTGAACTTCCAACTCGAGACACTTCCTCCCGGCCTTATTGCCCACACGGAATGGACGCCCGACAATGGTCGCAACAATGCGTTGCGCATCAACGGTCTGGGTGCGCCGCGTGCGTTCGATACGACGATTCTCCGCGAAATTGGTTTCCCGAATACGAGCTACGGTGAGGATTATGCGCTCGGTTTGGCCATCAGCCGCCATTACCGCATTGGCCGTATCTACGACGAACTCTACCTTTGCCGCCGTTGGGAGGGCAACAGCGATGCTGCGCTGAGCCTGGACAAGGTGAACAAGAATAATGCGTACAAGGATCAGCTGCGTACCATCGAGATTGAGGCTCGCCAACGTTTGGTGAAGAATCTGCCTCCGAAGTTCAAGAGCATCTACGAGATGTTTGTGTACCAGATGAAGGCTTGGAAAGATTGTGCCGACCGCTACGCTGCTCTACACGAACAGGTGCAGCAGAAGAAACTTTTGACTCGCTCCGTTCTGGCTCGTGGCACGCGCTTCGACTCGAGCAGTTTCTGCAATTTGCGTGTTCAGTACAATCCCGCCCGTATCGTCAGCACGGGTGCAAGTATCGAAAAGAAAGCTATCGAGGAGCGTCCCTGCTTCCTGTGCGACAAGAATCGTCCGAAGCAGCAGGCTCATCTGCCTTACGTCAATGGGTTCCAGATGCTCGTCAATCCGTTCCCTATCCTGAACCGTCACTACACGATCCCCACCTTGGCACACACTCCGCAAGAGTTCCTGCCCCATATCGACACGTTCCTCCAGTTGGTGAAGGACTTCGAGGGCGATATGGTGTTCTACAACGGCGCTCGTTGCGGTGCTTCGGCTCCCGACCACGCTCACTTCCAGGCTGGTACGTCGGACAAGGTGCCTCTCGTCAGCTATTGGGACGATTTCGAAATTAAGAGCTACGACAATCCAACAAAGGCAGAAATCGGTGTGGTACAGACGTTTGCTTGCCCGGCCTTCTACGTCACGGCTCGCCACCGCGAGGATGTGAAGGAGGGTCTTGAGCACCTCATTGCTCACCTGCCCATCGCAAAGGGACAGACGGAGCCCGATTTCAACATCATCGGATGGATGCACGACGGTAGTCTGCTGCCCATCTCGCCCGACTTTGAATATCTCGTGGTAGTCATTCCTCGTAAGAAGCATCGCCCCGCATGCTATACGGCCGAAGGTGAGGAGCAGTTCATCATCTCACCGGGAAGCATCGATATGGCTGGCCTCATCATCACGCCCCGCGAAACCGACTACGAGCGTCTGACGGCAGAAAAGGCTGTAGAGATTTTGCGTGAAGTCGCATTTACAAAGCGCGAGGTTGAGAACATCGCCAAGACGCTGTAAGCATCTCCCTCTTCCCTCTTACCTTAAGAACCTCTTCCCTCTTCCCTCTTACCTCCTCCCTCT
>JAUNIC010000236.1:805-3672 GCA_030523615.1 Bacteroidales bacterium | reverse complement strand
TTATCATTCTTTCATTTCTCCTCCCTCTTACCTTATGCGCCCAAGTGGCCACCGTGATTGAGGACGTGACAGAGGTAGACTACCAGTCGCCACGGAGTTGCACGACGCACCACAAGAAGGTGGTACAGGTCAACAATGAGCGCGGCTTGGACTATGCGGCGTTCGCCATTGGCTGCGACGCTACTACCACGCTGGCCTCCTTCAGCGGCGAAATCTCGTATGCTGCGGACGGAAAACCGAAGAAAATCAAGAAGGGCCAACTGCTGCGGACGGAGTATTCGAGCATGCTCGCCACCGATGCTTACCACTTCATCTTTACGCCCTCACCCGCAAACTATCCCTTCACCATCACCTACGATTGGACCGTGCGCAGCACCGACGCCGTGCTCTGCCTCGATGTATTTTGGCCCCAGCCGGGCTTCGACGTCGACGTCAAGCACAGTTCCTACTCCGTGGTGCACGCCCCTGACGTGCAGATACACCATGCGCTTTGCCTTCCCCCATATTTCGATTCCTCGGCAGGTTCAGGACAGACTACACAAGGCCAGACCTTGAAGGAAGTGACCTTCTCCGACGGTCGTCCCGGCCTTGTGCTCACGCTCGACAATCTCCCTGCCGTAAAAGAAGAGCGTTATCTTCCGTCGGTCGACAAGCTGTTTCCCCATGCCTATTTTGTGCCTTCGACATTCACCTTCGGCAGTACGAGCGGCTCGCTCTCGTCGTGGGCTTCGCTCGGGCAGTGGTTGGACGAACTGCGCGAAGGGCGCGACGTCCTCCCCGAAGCGCTGAAGGCCAAGCTCCACGAACTGACGGATGGCTGCGCCGATCCTTACGAACGCCTCCTCAAAGTGTATCGCCTCCTGGAGGAGCAGACACGCTACGTGAGCATCCAACTGGGCATTGGAGGCATGCAACCCGCCAGCGCTGCCGACGTCTGCCGAAAGGGATTCGGCGACTGCAAGGGACTCTCCAACTACATGGTCGCCATGCTCCGCGAGGTAGGCATTGAAGCCGACTACGTTGTCATCGGCACGAAGCACGAGGACCTCCCCGCCGACTTTGCCAATGTGGCCCTCTTGAATCATGCCATCGCCCGAGCCCACATGCCGGATGGCGAGGTGTGGATTGAATGCACCAACCCGCAACTGCCTCTCGGCTATGTTCATAGCGGCATTGCGGGCCATGAGGCGTTGGTCATCAAGCCCGACGGAAAGAGCGAGGTGGTGCGTCTGCCACGTTACACAGCGGCGGAGAACACCGACAGCATCAGCATCGTGGTGCGTCTTGCTGCCGACGGCTCGGCGCAGATGACGGTCGATGATGAGGAGGCGGGTATGATGTACGAGGTCGACAAATATCTGCTCGATCTCGACAAAGGCAAGCAGCGCGACGCCATCCGCAACCAACTCTCGTTGCCCAACTTCTCCTTCACGGAGCACGCCGTAGAGCAGGAGCGGAGGGAGTTCAGTCAGGGCGTTGCCTTACTCCGCGTCAAGTATGCCGGCACGTGCCAAAAGTATGCCGCTGTGACGGGATCGCGTTTGTTTGTTCCCCTTCTGCCTTACGGCGGCCCATCGGCGTCCGGCGCCACCGCAGAGCGTATGAATCCCGTGCAGTTTGCTCGCGAAGACTATGTACGCATCTACCATCTTGAATTGCTCTTGCCCGCAGATTGTGAGGTGGAACACCTGCCAGAGTTGTTGAATACCACGACGGAGTTTGGATCCGTCGAGTCCTCTGTCCGTCGCGTCACCTCTGCAACGCCCCTCCTCGGTCCCCCCGACTGTGGGGAAGCTGAAGAGGACAATCACATCGTTGTCGACGTGCGTATAGAGCGTTCGAGTGATGTCTTCCCCGCCGATCGCTACCCTGATCTTTGTGCCTTCATCGACAAACTGTCCGACTGTCTGAACGGAAAGATTGTGTTGAAGACGAAGAAGAAATGATAAAATGAAATCGCGCCTCGGGCGCTAATGAAAGAATGATAGAATGCCCCTTCGGACATACGCGCCGAAGACTCGCATTCTATCATTCTTTTTGGTTGTTCAAGAACTTGTGTGAAAGTTGTAATACTGCCTTAACTACGGAGACGGCCTGAACTTGCCGAAGGCTAGTCGCGACCGACAGGGAGTCCCGCAGGGATGCGAAGCACAAGGCCCGTGATTGTGCGTCCTAGGTTTGAGAGTCGCCATTATGTAGGGCTCTGAGCGTCCAATAATAGCCATGCAAGTACGAAAACGATTGGCGCCCCATTTTTGTTTTGCCCCATCCCCATGCACGAACCAAAAAAGAGGAGTCTCCACTACGATTGAGCGGAGACTCCTCATGCTATGGAGAGTTAACTTGCAGACTACTTGGCGGGCTCGGCGGGAGTTTCGGCGGCGTCGGCTGCAGGAGCCTTGTCGGTGGTGGCATCGGTGCCAGCCTCGGGCTTAGCATCGTCGGTAGCCTCGGCGTCCTTCGCATCAGCGTTGGCGCTGTCGGGGTTGAGGCTGTCGCCAGCAGTGCTGTCGGTGATGACGGTCTTGGGATCGGTGTCTACGATGTTCTTCTTGCAAGAAGTGAACATGGTGGATGCAGAGCTCATTGCTACAACGGCTGCTGCGACGAAGAGGAGTTTTTTCATACGATTAAAAACGTTTTGTGAGTTGTGAATAAATAGGAATAATTAAAACTTTGCTTCTGTGCCCGTTAAGTCGATGGCCCATCTGTTGTTCTGTTTGATGGTGCTTCTTCGCTCCGTGAAAATAGCGGTGGTCAGGCGTGGCTGGCGTTAGTCAGCCCGCATGGCCGCGGTGCTTTAGCAATTTTCATGGTGCTTCTTCGCTCCGTGAAAATAGCGGTGGTCAGGCGTGGCTGGCGTTAGT
>JAUNIC010000236.1:0-705 GCA_030523615.1 Bacteroidales bacterium | reverse complement strand
CAGCCCGCATGGGCCGCGGTGCTTTAGCAATTTTCATGGTGCAAAGATACGGCGTCATTTTATCCCTGCAAGGATTATACCTCTGTGATGTACGAATTGCCGCTTAGATTGTATGAAATGAAGGAAATGAGAGGATGGTAATATGAAAAAAATGATAGAATGCGATTCCTCGGAGCGCGTGTCCGGAGGGGCATTCTATCATTCTTTCATTAGCGCCGAAGGCGCGATTTCATTCTATCATTTCTTTATTGATACTGCGCGATGAGCGCTTTGAGATCAGCCAGAGGCATTGCGCCGCTTTGGCGCCACAGAACTTCGCCGCCCTTGAAGAGCATCAGCGTGGGGATGGACTGGATGCGGTACTCGTAAGCCAAGGCTTCGTTCTTCTCGACGTCGAGTTTGAGGATGCGGATGGCGTCGCCGAGATCCTCCTTGAGTTGTTCGAGCACGGGATGCATCTGTTTGCACGGGCCACACCATGTGGCGAAGAAGTCAACCAGAACAAGCTGGTCGCTGTTGATGATTTCGTTGAAGTTTTCCATCTCGTTTATATATAATTTTTTACAGGAAATGGGCGCTGACATTTTTAAGTAAAACAGAAAATGGGCGCATAACGGGTTTTACGTACTTGCATGGCGATGGGGTAAACAGAAAATGGGCGCATAACGGGTTTTACGTTCGTGCTGCAGGGGCGCCCTGGAAAAC
>JAUNIC010000235.1 GCA_030523615.1 Bacteroidales bacterium | reverse complement strand
CGCTACCGGCGTTGAAGACCCCTCAGGATTTGTCTACGAAGCCGTACTCGCCAACCGCGTGGAAGGTGCTACGGCTACCATCTTCGAGCGCGTGAACACCGAAGATATGTTTGGCGACATCCAAAGCGAAACAGTCGTGTGGGATGCTACTCTCTATGCTCAGCAGAATCCTCAAATCACCGACGACGCTGGTCGCTACGGTTGGGACGTTCCCGATGGACTCTGGCAGGTGCGCATTGAGAAGACGGGCTATGAGACCAATCAGTCCGCATGGCTCCCCGTGCCGCCTCCCCAGCTCGAGGTCAACATCCCGCTCCGCAATCTCTCGCAGCCCCAAGTGGCTGAGGTCAAGGCCTACGATACTGGCGTGGTCATCGACTTCACCAAGTACATGAAGGCCTCTACGCTCTCCGTCTCTGGTCTTACAGGCACCATCGACGGTGCTACGGTACTCGTCAGCCGCGATGGCAAGTACATCGACGGTACGCTCGAACTCGTGGCTCCCGAAGAGGATGCCGAGACGGCCGAACCCCTCGCACGCCGCATCCGTTTCGTGCCTGCTACGAAGTTCCCTGCCGGCACCGTCACCCTCACCGTGACTCCCGATGTGCGCTGCTACGCCAATATCCCCATGGCTGAAGTATTCCAGCAGACCTTCACCGTTGAGGCCGAGCCCAAGCAGTTCGTTTGCGACGACCTCGTGCTCCTTGAGCGCGGCGCCAGCCGCAGCGTGACGGTCCAGGTGGTTCCCGCCTCTGCAGCCAAGGGCCGTCAGGTGCGCGTCCACATTGCTTCTCGTACCCTCGCTGCCATCACAGGTGCTCTCGACGGCGAACTCCTCCTCACCCCCGACGCTCAGGGCCGCGTGACGTTCGAAGTTTCCAGCATGTTGCCCGGCAACACTGCCATCGACGTCACCCTCCCCGGCACTGACCTCCGCACCGTCATCGACGTGAACGTGATGGACATCTTCCCCGGCGATGTGGCTGCTCCCGTAGCTACCATCCCGACGAACAGCGAACTCGATCCCGGCACTGGCGTGCAGCTTTACTGCATGACGCCCGACGTCAAGATTTACTACACCCTCGACGGTAGCTGCCCCTGCACCAACATTGCAGGCCGCGTGCTCTACGACGGTACGCCCATCGTTATCACCGAGACAACTACCCTGAAGGCGCTGGCCATTGCTCCCGACAACACGGAGAGCGCCATCGCTTCGTTCTTCTACTACGTCTTCGATCCCGCCTCTGTTTCTGCTCCCCTGCAGGAGAAGCGCCCCGCCGTTCACTACGGCATCGATGGTGTTCGTCGCAACACCACGCAGCACCACGGTGTCTACATCACCGGCGGCCGCAAGCAGGTGGTTCGATAACCTCATAATCTGTTTATAGGTTGAAAGGTTTATAGGTCGGAAGAAATCGCTCCCATAACCCCATAAACCTCATAATCTAATCAATTAGCGCCCCGCAGCAACGTCGCATTTTCGGCATGCTGCGGGGCGCTTTTTGCATTTTTCGCCCGAATTGTTTGGCGGTGTCAGAAATAATGCCTAACTTCGCGTCCAACGCAGTAATGTGCGGTTCTGGCAGCCGCATTGCAATGAGAACAGACACCTTATATATATTAAATGAGTCAATGAAAGATAAAGAAGAAATCTGCGGCAACTGGCTGCAACGCTATACCAAGATGAAGCTGGAGGACTTCGGCGAACTCATCCTCCTCACGAACTTCAATAATTACGTCGACCTTTTCTGCGAGCAGATGGGCGTGGAGCCTGTGGGTTTCAGCGCCAATATGCGTGCCGCAACGGCCGACGGCATCACCATCATCAACTTCGGCATGGGATCGCCCAACGCCGCCCTCATCATGGACCTCCTATCGAGCATCAAGCCCCGCGCCGTCCTTTTCCTCGGTAAGACGGGCGGCATCTCGAAGAAGACCAAACTGGGCGACTATATCCTCCCCCTCGCCGGCATCCGCGGCGAGGGTACGAGCAACGACTACTTCCCGCCCGAGGTTCCCGCGCTCCCCGCCTTCATGCTCCAGCGTGCCGTCTCCACCTCGCTCCGCGACGCCGGCCAGGACTATTGGACGGGCACCGTCTACACCACCAACCGCCGCGTGTGGGAGCATGATGAACGCTTCAAAGAGTACCTCCGCGTCACCCGCGCTATGTGTGTAGATATGGAGACGGCGACGCTCTTCACCTGCGGTTTTGCCAACCACATCCCCACCGGCGCTCTGCTCCTCGTGAGCGATAACCCCATGACGCCCGAAGGTGTGAAGACCGAAAAATCGGACAATCAGGTGACGGCCAATTTTGCTGCCAATCACGTACACATCGGCATCGCCGCACTCCAACTTCTGAAGGGTGACCGTCGCACCGTGCGCCACCTGAAGTTTGAGTGGTAACAACGACGAACAACAACACAATGGCAAAAAAAGCAACAAACGGCATCACCCACGAAACCATTCTCCGCGCCGTCATGGCGGGCCAGATAGCGCCCGTCTACTACCTCATGGGTGAGGAGAGCTACTACATAGACCGTGTGGCAAACTTCATCGCCGACTCGGTGCTCAAGCCCGAGGAACGCGACTTCAACCTCATCACGCTCTTCGGCCCCGACACCGACACGCATTCCGTCGTGCAGGCGGCATTGGCCTTCCCGATGGGAGCAGAGAAGCAGGTGGTGATGGTCAAAGAGGCACAGGCGCTGAAGGACATCGACCTGCTGGAATCGTACCTCAAACAGCCGCAACCCTCCACCGTGCTCATCTTCTGCCACAAAAATGGCACGATCGACAAACGCAAAGGAGTGGTGAAGATGATCGAAAAAACGGGCATCCTGTATGAGAGCGCAAAGCTGCGCGACTATCAGCTGCCCGCCTGGATTCGCGACTATTTGCGCCGCAAGAAGGTGGGTATCGAGCCCCAAGCTGAGGCCATGATGGCGGAGTTTGTGGGCCCCGATCTGAACCGTATGGCGGGCGAACTCGACAAACTTATCCTGGCTCTCCCTGACGCCGGAACGGCTGAGAGTGGGGGAGCGGCAAGCAGAATCGTCACCTCGGCAATGGTCGTCAGCCACATCGGCGTGTCGAAGGAATTCAACGCTTTCGAGCTGACGGACGCCCTCTCCCGCAAGGACGTGGTGAAGGTTCGACAGATTACGAACTACTTTGACAAAAACCCAAAACAAAATCCTATCCAAAAAACGCTGCCAATCGTCTTTAAGTTCTTCCAGAACCTGATGATGGCGTACTATGCGCCCGACAAGACGCCCGGAGGCATCGCTCAATGGCTCGGAATGAACCCTTATGTGTGTGAAAAGTCCATCATTCCTGCCATGCGAAATTACAGTGCTACCAAGGTGATGTACATCATTGGTCAAATTCGCCGTACGGACGCTCGCTCGAAGGGTGTCGATAATCCCGCCACTTCCGACTCTGATCTGATGAAGGAGCTGATGTTCTTCGTCCTCCATTGATGCGTAGAACCTAAGTCCCAACGGGACGACATCCGCCAACGCAACCGCAGCCCCAAACGGGGCGGCATCCCATAGCGTAGTGCAAAGCCCCAAAGGGGCGACATCCCTTAGCGTAGTGCGTAAGCGCTACGTAAACGCCATTACATAAAAAACACATGGAGCGCTGAAAGTGCGACATTCTTATAAGGCCGATGCTTCGGCAAATGGGGCTCACGCCCCC
>JAUNIC010000234.1 GCA_030523615.1 Bacteroidales bacterium | reverse complement strand
AACCAAATTTTGGATTGCGTAGATTGCAAAACGGCAATATTGCAAAGTTTTCCGAGGCATCGTCGGCACGGCCATCTCGGGCAGCAGCATCACAGGTTGCGCCACCATCGACGGCCCCGGCAAGGCGGGCCACGTCAGCATCGAAAACACCGCCAACTCCTCTACCGCCCGCTATGTTGGTGGCATCGTCGGCAACACGATGAACTGTAACATCAGCGACTGCTTCAACTCCGTCGCTGTCTACTGCAACGGCCCCGGCTGCTATGTCGGCGGCATCGCCGGCAGCTACGAAGGTAGTTGCAACGCCATCCACACGACCTCTACCTTCCGTCGTTGCGGCAACACGGGCACCGTCAGTGCCTCGTCCACCGTCGATGCCAATACCTCCTCAGGTATAGCCACCGGCGGTCTCGTCGGTCAAGCCATAGGCGACCTGCCCTTCACCTTCGAAGAGTGCTACAACGCCGGACGCGTCAACGGCCCATCGATGTTCACCGGACGCCTTTACGGCATTCACTACGGCAGCGCGGCCTCCTTCGACTACAACAACTTCCAAAGCGGCCTGCCCAACACCCTCAGCCTCGTCAACTGCGCCGCCAACACACAGATTGTGTGCTACGCCTCGGCTCTATCTCAAGAGGAGAGGGACGTGCCTCTGGGCTTCAACGTCAGCCTCGACAACAGCAACTTCGACGCTTGTCTGCGCTTCCAGACGAACGACTTCACCAGCGGTGCTGCAGGCCATCACCTCAACGCCATCACTCCCGGCAAGTGGATGCAACAGACGTGTGACCGCGCTCAGGATGGTGGCGACATGGGCCCCGTGCCCACCGCCTGCACACTGATGAAGACCACCGTCATGCACCGCGAGGGCATCGACGCCCACCACGCGCTCGCCGACGGCCACTGCGAATACTGCGGCGCCTACTATCCCGCCATGCCCGCACAGGACGAGGAGGGATACTACCTCATCGGCTCCAAGGCCGACCTTGAGGCCTTCGCCAACCACGTCAACGCTCTCAAATTAATGGAGCACCGCATCTACGGCAACGGTAACGGCGAGGCCTACGACTTGCCCGTATTCTCCTTCAACGCCCGCCTCACTGCCGACATCAACTGCGCTCAGGGCGGCACTCTCAGCGATCTCCCCCGCATCGGCGACAACTGCTTGTTCTACAACTCCCACTTCGACGGACAGGGCCACACCATCGGCGGTTTCCGCATGTCGGGCGAGAGAGAGTACACCTACGGCTACGGCCTCATCGGTCATGCAGGACGCTGCCGCGTGACGAACCTCAAGGTCGACAATGCCTACATCTCGGCCTTCGCTCATAGCGGCGCCGTCGTGGGCAAAGCCATCGACACCGACATCACCGACTGCTACGTCACCAACCGCGTCAGAGTGATTGGCAACAGCCAGGTGGGCGGCATCGTCGGACAGGCCGAATCGTCCGATCCTAACGAACATAGGGCCGTCATCGCACGATGCACCAGCCTCGCCAGCGTTGAGAACGAAGAGGAAGCGACCTACGCCTCCATCTACTATCCTGAAATGAGCCTGAACGGCAGCAACGTCGGCGGCATAGCTGGAGAAATACGCAACATCAACATGACGGCGTGCTACAACGCCGGCAAGGTGTTCTGCCCCACCACCCAGGGTATGGCCATCGGCGGCCTCGTGGGTGAATCTAACTGGTCGGACATCGTAGCCTGTGGCAACTTCGCCGACGTCAACGCTGAAGCGGCAGTGCAGTACCCTGACAACTGTATCCAGGTCGGCGGTCTCGTGGGCTACGTCTACTATGGTTCCGTCAACGCCTGCTTCAGCCGAGCACAGCACATCTACGCCAAGTCGGCGGCCAAACTCGTGGCGGGCGGCAACAATTACTCCATCGCCAACTGCACCTACCTCACTGGACTCAAGGACCATAACGACAACGACATCAACGACCGCGAAAGCGGCTTCAACGTCACCTACCCCAGCGTCGTCGCAGCCTACGAACTCACCGACGAGCAGTTCGCTACCGAATGGGCCTACGACACGTTCGTCAACGCCGAAATCGAGGGCCTCACTTTCGCACAGACTGGCTGCTCCGACCCCGCGCCCTACGTCTACCAGGCCATCGACCTCAAGGGCAACCGCGTGGACTATCAGGGCTTCCGCGCCCACGAGCCTCTCGACAACGGCCTCTGCCACGCTTGCGGCACTCAGGTCGAAGAGCCCATCCCCGGCGTCGAGCCCGAACTCAGCGAGGACGGCTACTACGTCATCAAGAGCGTCGACAACCTCCTTTGGTTCCGCTATGCCGTGAACCATAACGAGAACACCGAGCGCCTCTTCAACGCCCGCCTCACCCGCAGCCTCGACATCACCGACTGCCTCCCCTGGACAAGCATCGGCATCGACCGCGACCACAAGTACATGGGCCACTTCGACGGCCAGGGACACGCCATCAGCGGCATGAGGGGCGATAGCGAAGAGCCCGGCTGCAGCGGCTTCTTCGGCAACATGTGGCAGTCCTCTGTCACCGACCTCACCGTACTCACTCCCGCCACCATCGGCGGCAGCATCGCCTTCTACGAGGGCGACACCGAATACCTGGGCCTCATTGCCGGACGCGCCGACCAAACCACCTTCCGCGGCGTCAAGGCCGAGGGGTATGTGCGCAACACGAAGAACGTAGGCGGTCTCGTGGGCTACGGCAACGCTTGCGACTTCTACGACTGCCACTACCTCAGTTGGGGTTCAGAAGGCATCTGGGGCGGCGACGCCTACCGCGCTGGCGACACCTACTACGTAGGCGGCATCGCGGCCTACACCAATCGCGCCACCTTCGTCAACTGCACCGTCGAGGCCTACGTCAAGGCCGGCAACATGAGCTACTACGGCGATAAGGTCACCACCTACACCGGCGGCATCTTGGGCCAGGGCATTGGCGGCACCACCATCAGCTGCTGCGCTATGACGGGCAACGTCTACAGCGACGACGACGGCAGTGCTTATTCCCGCGTTGGCGGACTCGTGGGCAACCACGGCAGCTCCGATCCCCTGCTCATCGACCGCAGCTACGTCTTCGGCGATGTGGAAAGCGGTTCCTCTTACACCGGCACGCTCATCGGCTTCACCTCGAGCCCCAACAAGACGGAACGTTGCGCCTACAACAGCGACAGCACAACACCCGGCATAGCCACGGGTTACGGCACCAGCGCCATGGACGACAGCGTGCCCGCGGAAGGATTCACCTACGACGAATTTGCCAACGGCACCGCAGCCGCTCACCTCGGCGCACCCTGGGGCCACAGCTACGGCATCGACGAGATGACGGGCGACTTCAACTGTCCCGACATGATGCTGAGCGAGCAGTACCCCGTCCTCGGCGGCGTACCCTTCTACTACTATTGGGATTCGAACATCAACGACCTAATGGCCACCTTCGTAGGCGACCTCAACCAGAACGGCCAGTGGGACACCGAGGACGTCGACATCGCCGGCCAGCTCGTCAGCGGCAAGACGCTGCGCCTCACGCCCTGGCAGCACGAGATGCTCCTCTGCGGCGTCGACTTCAACAGCGACGGCCAGTACACCATCTCCGACATCACCGCCCTCATCGCCCGCATGCTCCACATCCAGCAGCTCATCGACGACAACAACCACGGCGAATGGGAGCCCGGCATGGGCGAATAGCGCTGCCACAGCGCCATGCCGCCACCGCACCATGATGCC
>JAUNIC010000031.1 GCA_030523615.1 Bacteroidales bacterium | reverse complement strand
GCAGAGAAACTGGTCACTCCGGATCAGATGAAAGAGGATGGAACCATAGACAGTCCTTATGTGCAGAAGAGCGGTGATATCACTTTTATGATCTCGGAGATCAACTATGAGAGCATGGCCATTTATTACTGGCCTGACCCTACTAAAGTCGACGGACTACCCTACATCGTCAAAGACGGCGCTCACAACCCCGAATACAAAGAATACAATTTTTCCGCCCTCCTCGAACTTGTCGTACGCCTCCGCTACCTCAGCGTGGCATATCGCATCACGCGCGACATGAAATACCATGATGCCTTCTGCCGCCAGCTCGACACATGGTTCATCGACGACGAAACATACATGTATCCCCAACTCCTCTACAGCCAGATCAAGCCCGGCCACAACAACGGCCTCGGTTGCGCTGCCGGCATCCTCGATGCCTACCAGTTCGTCGAAGTCATCGAAAGCATACGCCTCGTCCACCAGACCAAGTCCATCGGCCGCAGCCGCCACAGAAACCTCCGCGCCTGGTTCCGCGAACTCGCCGAATGGATCGACAACTCCGAGCAGGGCCACGGCGCAGCAGCCTTCACCAACAACATCGGTGTGGCACACGACATCACCCTCTATGCCATGTATAGCTTCGCCAAAAAGAAGCGTCTCGCCAACCGCGCCATCGCCAACTTCGAGACCGAACGCATCGACGCACAAATTGAGGATGATGGCCGCCAACCTCGCGAGCTCGAACGTCCTCGTGCCCTCACCTACTCCGTCGCCAACCTTCAGTACTTCGTCGACTACTGCGCCCTCACCCAAACTACATCGCCCCGCGTCAACAACGCCATCGAATACCTCCAGCAGTTCATCGGTAACCGCGACGCCTTCCCCTATCAGGAAGTAGGCGATTGGAATGAAGAGATCACCAAACTCCAGTTCCTCATTCAGCGCACCCAACGTCTCAGTCGCCCTTCCCGTTCAGCCGAAGCCACAACACCCATTATCCCTACTGACGTCCTCTACCTCGTCAAATAATCGGCCCAAGCCTCTTCCCTCTTACCTTAACAAGTGCAAATCTCCGTCATTCTTACCACTCACCGCCCGCGACCGCTCCTCTGGGAAACGCTCGATTCCCTCACGGGCCAGATGCTCGAACCAACCCTGTTCGAGATTATCGTCGTGCTCTACGGACCACGCGAAAATCATCTCGCGGAGATCGCCGACTACATCAAGAAGATGAACGAGGCTATGGAGAACCCGCCCACCATACGCCTCCTCTATACCGAACGCGAATCCCTCTCTGCAGCACGCAACCTCGCCATCGACAACTGCTCCGGCAACTACATCATCTTCGTTGGCGACAAAGACACTATGAGCCCCAGTTTCCTGAGTGATATGCTCGTCACGGCAGGACTCGCGAAACTTCCCTACCTTCTTTCACCTACGAACAAACTTCCCCTCGTGCAAGGCTTCGTCCTCAGCGCCCGTGCAACTGGCGTCACAGACAATAGCCTCACCCGCGGTTACCGTCAGTGCGAGGGGCTGACGAAGATTGATAAAAAGACAGGAATGACGCTCCTCACCTCCTCGTGCGGCAAACTCATTCCGCGTGCCGTCATCAGTGATATCCGCTTCTCCGAACGCCTTACGTCAGGAGAAGACGCCCTCTTTATGACTCTCATCTCTCCTCGCATCCGTCGCATCCGTCTGGCTAATCCCGACTCCATCTACTACCGCAATCTGGTGTCGAAGAGCAAGGGAGTAAAGAAAAAGAAGCCCTTTACCGAGCGTCTGAAAAACACAACCCTACTCCTTCTGCGCTACACATTCTGTCTTATTCAGCCTTGGCGCTATAGTCCCCTCTTTGTGCTGATGCGCATCGTCGCCACGCTGAAACGTTTCGGAAAATAAGGAGCAATCCGTTTCTTTTTCGAACGGGATTGACAATGGCCATTTCCCTGTTTTGAACTGTTGCAATGGAATTTTTAAACGTCACCGCGACACGAAAAACGCTCTCAAAGATATTTTTTTCTACTTCAAAGATATTTTGAACTACCTCCGCGATAGTTTGACTTCTCTCTCACAAAAACAGAACCGCCGCAACACAGTTTTTTACCATCAAAAAGTACGAAACGCGCCATTATTGCGGTGGATAGTCATCTTATCACGCAGTTCTGCAAACGTAACATTACAAACAAGCCACTTCCAGAATGCGTCAAACGCGCACGAGAATACGAAAAATCATTTTGAGCCCATTCTCAGAGCCTTTACTTAGAATTTTGTTGACAGAGAGGCCCATAATTGATAGCCCCTCCATCTACCAAAAGAGTCGCCAACGCCATACAGCGTTAGCGACTCTATTTTTTTACGGGCTCATCTTCGGCCTTTCAGGCCTGGCTATAGTTTTCCTTCCGGTCTCTATATTATCGGGCGAGCTGGAACTTGAGATTGATACCGAAGTCTTGCGTCGTGGTGGGATAGGAGCTGGAAGTGAGGAGGGGACGATTCATCTGACGCTCGTAGAAGAGGCTGAGGGTAAGGTAGCGGCTGACGGTATAGTCGGCATAGAGCTTGAGTTGGAAGGCACGGTTGCCGCTGGTGGCCTGTGAGAGCTCAGTCATGATGTTGCGCTGGATAGCTGCCTGATCGCGATAGGTGACGTCGAGACGGAGGTTGAGAGCGTGGGTATCGGCACCACCGCGCGAAGAAGATGTATTGGTCTTGGGGCGGCTAGTACCAGATTCCTCATCGTCGCCTGTACCGCGGCTGCCCTTGGCTTTCTTGGCCTTGGGGGCCACGTTGCGAGGACCAAAGAGGTTGAAGTCGTTGATCTTGTAGCCGACGCCGAGTGTGAAGTCCTTGGAGAGGGTCTCGGTGATCTGCTGACTCGTCATGGAGAGGTTGACAACGCGCGTCTGCTTGTACTCTACCTTCGCGGTAAGGTTGTTCTGGAACGTCATGTCGATACCTGCAAGAGGTGCGAAGGATTCGTTGACGGAGACGGTAGAGATGTCGTACATGCTGGAGGGGATAGGCATGCCTGAGGTGACGTCGAGGACGAATCCGAGGTCTTCCATAAAGCGCATGTAGGACATAAAGGTGGAGTAGTTTCCGACGGCGTAGGAGGACTTGTAGTTGTGGTTGAGGTTGAAGGATTTGAAGATTTTCTTCATCCTGGGCAACTTGGCAAGTCCTGCATAGGATACGCCCCAGTTGGGAAGCATGCGAGTGATGGCGGGGAAGATGGAGAGTCCGCCCTTGTTGCCATCGGTGTAGGCTTCGAGGAAGGCGGGAATCATGACGTCGGTAGAGTACTTGTCGACGGTGCCGTTCTCGGGGTCAAAGGTCTGCGTGGTGCCGGGATAGCGTGCGCCTTCGTATTGCTTCTCGACACGATCGCGAATGCCGTCGAGAGAGTTGAGGAAGCGTTCGAAGGTTGCGTTGCGGTAGTTGTTGTCGGCACGTCCAGATGATTTGAAGGCGGAGCTGATGGATACGGTGGTCATGTTGAACGAACCGGTCTGGGTGATAGGCATGCCTTCGAACATGTACTGGATGGTGTGTGAGGAATTCTCGGTGCGCGACATGGTGAGGTTTATCTTGAAGTCGCGGACAGGTTCGATGACACCCTTGATGTCAATGGCCTCGGTGTGGCTGTGGGTAGCGGGCGAAACGATGGAGTCAGAACATAGGAGCCATCCTCGGTCATAGGCTTTGCGAACGTAGTCTTCGCCGGTATCGAAGCCGAAGGCGAAGGGCAGACCGGGAGCAAAGGAGTCGTCGCCGGAGAGTTGCGCTGCTGTGGCTTGCGACATAGGCGTTCGGTATTGGCCGAAGATGTCGCCGACGGAGGGCAGGAATCCGGGAATAGAGGTGTTGTCAGTGTTCTTGTAGGACACGGAGATGTTGCGTACCATCATAAGGACGCGTGCTCCACCTTCGATGGCGTGGAACCATTTTTTGTCCTTGTTGGACTCCTTGGGCACAACCTTGACTTTGACGGTGACGGAATCCATGTTGAGGATTTCGATGCGGTTGCCGTCGAGTACCTTAAACTTAATGGGATAGCGTGTACCGTCGGCACGGAGGGCGGTGACGCGTACGGACTTCGACTTCTGGTTGTGAGGCACGGTAACGGTGGTATCGGCCTGGAGGGTAATCTCCTTCTCGAAGGCTTTGGGTTGACGGGCTGCCGCCGTGTTGCCACGAGGTTTCTTACCGCCAGATGAAGAGAACTTCTTGTTGACTTCCTTGAGGAAGTTCCAGTGGTTGTAAAGGGTTTCGAAGTTGATCTTGGCGTTGGCCGACATGTTGCGTGAATTGGCGATGACGTTACCCATAGAGGTGCCATCGGAGAGGGCGGTACCACGGTTCCAATTGTAGGTCGCGGTGTACTTGGCATCGAGGGTGATCCAGTCGAGGAGGGGAATCTTGTTGAGGGGAAGGTTCCACGATGCGTCGACGGTCTGCTGATAAACGAGGGGATCGCCAAAGTGACGAAGCGAGCTTGTGACGGAGTCTTTCCAAGCGGTGTAGGCGTCGGGGTAGAGGTCCTTATTGACGGCCACATAGGGTTGCTCAACCTCGGCATTAGTACCAGAGGAGAAGGTGAAGTGAATGGCCTTAGTGGGATCCCAGCGGAGGTTGAAGGAGCGGTTCCAGAGGAAATCGCTGCTGAAGGAGAGAGGCAGGGCGCTGCCGGTTACGACGGGGCCGTCGAGGTTGGAGGCGGCGTCGAGGAGGGCGTCCATATCGCGCTCCTGAAGCTCGAAGTAGGTGCGGGAAATGTCGGTGTTGAACGAGAGAGACTGAGGCACATAGTTCAGCGCGAACTCTTTGGGAAGCTTGAGCCAATTGGACTTGGACTTGATGAGCTTCTTGAAAGGTTCGAAGGGCTTGAACGTGGGGCTGTAGTTGTAGGTAAAGTTGAGTTTCCAGTTTTCATTGCGTTCCCATGCTGTGGTTTCGCCGGAGGTGTAGCGGAGAGAGTGTGCGTAGCCCGCCGAGAAGTTGGAAAGGTCGTAGGGCATGGGGTGCGACTTCGTGGTGCGGTTGAAACGTACGTTGGAGACCGAGAAGTTTTTGGAGATGATGGTCTTCTCGACGATAGCAGAGAGAGAGTCGCGCTCGTGCTGCGTGGTGAAGCCGTCGAGGGTCTCGGCGAGCGACATATCGGTATCGAGAGGGTTGTAGCGAGGCACGGTGCGCTCCTTGCTATAAGAATAATATATAGGAGCGTTGAACTTAACCTTCTCGGGGAGGAACTTTCCAGCTTCGAGGCTGGTGGTGACGGAGTATTCGTAGAGGTCGTCGTCACGGCGCTGTGACACGGTTTCTTCGAGTCCGCCGAAGCCGTTTGTCTCGACGTGGCCAGCGAGGTTGACAGTGGCGAGGTCGGAAAGCTGCATGTTGAGGGTGGAGCGGGCTGCCCAACCGCCGTTGTTGGCAAATTCCTGGAGACGAAGTTCGTTGGCCCACACTTCGACAGACTTGACAGAACGTGAGTTGTTTCGGACACCAATCATGATGGTCTTGACTTCACCAAGGGAGGGATTACCCTGGATGGAGATGCGGCGAGCGGGATTGTCGTTGTCGTACTCGGTATAGAGGTTGGTGAAGCCAATGAGGCCGAGGGCTTTCTGCTTGTTGCGGCTGCGCTTGAGGTTGGTAAGGAGGGAAAGGTCGATGTCGAGCATATTGTCGACAGGCCATACTTCACGCTGACCAGCAGTACCGGAGTAGCTGCCTTCGGGAGTGACGGTGAGGGGAATTTCGTACTCGTAGAAGTTGTTCTTGTAGTCGGAGCCAAGACGGAGGAAAAGACTGATCTGGCCATCCTCAAGGTTGGTAACGTCGCCGGGGAGGGCGTTGGCGTGGACGAAGAGCTGGAGGTGCTTGTAGTTGCGGAGATCGAGGGTGGTGTTCTTGTAGACAGCGCGTGCATCACCAGAGGCGAGGTCCTTGACGGTGAGGGCGAGAGCCTGCTCGTTGTTCTGGAGCACGACGGCGTTGCCCGGATCGATGACGCGGGAAATACCGGGAGGCAGCACATAGTTAACGGGGGTCTTCTCGTTGTTCTCCTCGAAGTTGACGGCTGACACTTCGAGTGTGCCGGAAGCGTCGGGAGTACGACCGTTGTAAAGGGCCTGCTCGTAGCTGCGCCATTCGCCACGAACGAGGTTGAGGGTAGCGAAGCGGAGAACGGTGGGAGTCTCGAAGCCTGTCATGAACATTCGCATGAAGCGGATGGAGGAGAAGTCGTTGATGGAGCCTTCCTTGGATTCGTACTGGTCGACAGGGATGCGGAAGAGATACCAGCGGCACTGGTGGGTGTTGCCGTCGCGGGTCTTTGCGGAGGCGATGCGGGTGTCAACAATATAGTTCTGACCTACGACCATGGCCTCGGGTGAGATGCGGACGTGGTACTGATAGTACTTTTCGTACTCGTTGAGGGTGTAGTCGACGTTGATGTCTTCAGCGTCGGGTGTGGTCTTGTATGCGGTAGAATAATTTTCTGTAGAGGTTTCGGAGGTGACGGAGTTACCGTTGGGGTTGTTGATGTACTTGTAACGACCCGTGACGGATACCTTGGCTTCGTCGTAGTCGGTGCCACGGAAGTAGTGGTAGCGGTCGGCGGAGGGAGCCATGAGGAGGGAGTCGTAGACCTCGGGACGTACGACATTGCGTACCTGCTCGAGGAATTCGGCATAAGCTCCGAAAGTTCGTTCGTCCTCAGAGGAGAGACCGTTGTAGCCGACGTCCTGACGCTCGCGAGCGCCATTGGAGGTATTGAAGGCGTAAGTAACTGAGGTTTGGCTGGGAACGCGTCCCCAGACGGTCTCGGTGTACTGTGAAGGGTCGCCATCGGTGGGGAGTCCTGACTCGTAGAACTTCTTGCCGTCCTTGAGGATATCTTCGGAGATTTCGCCGAGGTTGAAATAGAGGTCACCAGTATGCATGGCGGGAGTCTCGCCGTTGGAGTAGTCGTTGGCGGTAATGGTGCCGTCGTACTTGAGGAAGGGGTCCATCATCCAAAATTCGATGTACTCGATGTTGGCGGTCTGGAAGTCGGAGGTCTCGAGTTTACGCATCATACCGCCCCAACGCTTCTGAGGAAGGTTGAGGTGTCCGTTTTCGTCGAGGTTGGGATCGAGGTTGTAGGGGCCGCGCTCGTTGGGGTAGAAGGCAAGGTTCAGGACAGAAAGTGTGGAGGCGTCCTGATAATTGATGGACTTATTGGGGAAGAGCTCGGTGATGGGGACTTCGCGGACATCGGGGTTGGAGAGTTGTGCGAGGTCGCCCTTGATGTAGCCAGGCGTGAGACTGGAGGAGCGGCGCGTGAAGAGGGGGTCGATGTGGTACCAAGAGAGGAGGGCGCGGTTGTAGCCGTAGCGGACGTCGTTGGTGAACTTCGACTCGGGGAACATGGAGGGTGTGGAGCTGATGGTCCACTCGGAGGGTTGTGCGATGGAGATTTCAGACTTTGTATTCTCAAAGTCGTCGATGTAGGAAGCATTGCCCTGAGCGCCTTTGCTGTCGCCGGCAACGAGCTGCGCGAATTCTGCGGAGAAGTTGATGCTGGAGGGGGCTTTGGCGTTGATGAAGGGAATGTAGTTGATCATGTCGGTGAGCCACTGCGACTGCTTCTTCCAGGAGAGGTGGCCACCCCAGAGGAGGTTGTTGAGAGGCTCTTCGCCCATGGCGACTTTGGTGGTGAGGGGCTTCTCGCCAATGTGCATGACGGTGAAGCCTGCAGAAAAGTCGCGGGAGAAGTCGTACTTGAGGCCAAGACCGACCATGGTCTTGCGCTGCATGCCGTAGTTCTCGTTGGACTCAACGGAGCAGGAGATGCTGGTGCCGGCGTCGATGATGTTCTGGTTGAGAATGCGAACGATACCGGAGTTGTAGTCCACGGAGAAGTCGGTACCTTCGACGAGGGTGACGCCACCGGCGGTGACGACGACGCTGCCTCGAGGGATGTTGGTGCGTCCGAGGGAAATTTCGGATGACTTGGAGGCTTTGTATTCACCACGGATGATGAACTTGTTGTGTTCGGCAATTTGTTTGGCGATGGTCTTGGTGGAGTCGTACAGCTCGGGATAGCAGTAGGCGTCCGCAACATCGTCGGAACCGATGACGGTGCGGAGGTGGGAACCGAAAGGCTCGGCAACGGGGAAGTAGATGCGCCCGGTGGACGACTCGATGGTGTAGCCCTCAACAAAGTCGAAGTAGCCGTTGGGGTTGGGCTTGTTGTTATTGTCGAGGCGGTCGAGGTTCATGAGCGTCAAGAGGCGCTTGTCCTTGAGGTAGGGTTCAGGGATGTAGGAGAGGTAGACGCCGGTGGTGTCAGAGAGAAGTTTGATGTCGAGCTTGAACTTGTCGCGCTGGACGTTAGTGACGTTTTGTCCAGAGCCGCCGAGGTAATAAACGTTGCGCATCATGAGGTCCCAGTTGCCCATGGAGGGGGTACAGGCCGTGTTCTTGAGGGTCTTGACGATGAGAGCCTGGGTATTGTCCTTGCGGTCGGTGGAGAATTCGCCGACTTGGTAGGTCTGGCCGCGGTAAGTGTATTCGAAGGCTACTGCGAGGACTTGGTCGGTCGCGAGGGCTTGCTTGAGAGAGATGTAGCCGAGGGCAGAGTTGAGGCGGTACTCGGAAGTGGTGAGCAGACGTGCTGACTCGAGTTTTTCGTAGTCTTCACCGCCAACGAGGCCGGCGCCGTCGAGAAGACCGGTGGTCTGCGAAATGTCGCGAACGCCTTCAAGGTCTTGAGTGAGGTACTGATACTCGTTGTTGGCGTTGTTTGAGGGCACGTTGTCCTGGCCTCGGCCCCAATGGTCGTGGTTGAAGTTGCGAGATTCGCCGAGGTCGGTCAGCGCTACGAGGTTACGGGTGTTGGTGGTAGTACCATTCTTGTTGGTGATCCACACCTCGATGCGGTTGATGGTGATACCTGACATGACGTTGGGGAGGCTGGCCATCCATTGGTCGTAGTTGTCACGGAAGAAATGGCCGAGGTAGAAGTGACGGTTCTCGTCGTAGTCGGAAGCGGAGAATTCAAACTCGGTGGTCTGCACGCCGTTGCGGGAGCTGACAGTGGAGGAGGCGGACTTCTTCTGTGCCACCATAGTCTGGATGGTGAGCTTGCCGAGCTGGAAGTCGGTATGGAGACCGAAGAGGGAATGAGCGCCACGGATGAGAGATGACTGGGTAGGCATGGACACGTTACCGGCTTCGACGAGCTTGATGATTTCGTCTTCCTTGCCTTCGTAGCGGAGACGGAGATTCTGGGTGTCGAAGCTGGCGACGGCTTCTGTATTGTAGTTGAAGTCCATGTTGATCTTGTCGCCGACTTTACCGTTGAGGGAGATGTTGATCTTCTCGTCGAGGTCAAAGCCGAAGACGCGACGGTTGCGCTCGGAGAGGGAGGGGTTGTCGGTGACTTTGTAGTTACCACCAATCTTGAGTTCGGCGTTACCATTGGTCTTCACGCGTACACCGCCAGGGCCAAAGATTTTCTCAGCGGGGCCGAGGTCGAAGTGCATGTCGGTGAAGTCGAAACGCTCTTTGCCAAGAGCGGCAAATTCTTCGGCGTTCTTCTTGCGGAAGTAATCCTGCATGGATTGCTGCACGGCCCAATCGCTATAGTCCTGATAGGTCATGAAGAAGGGGACATAGAGGAACGAACCAGAGGACGAAGCGGTTGAGGTAGAGCTAGAGCCGGACTGACCGCCGACGAACTGAGTGCCGTAGCGGTAGGTGCCGGTGGTCTCGTCGTAGAAGATGCCGGTCTTGAGGTTTTCGGGATCGTGGAGGTCGCCGCTCTGGAGCATCTCGAAGCCTTCGTCGGGCACCATGTGGCGCACGTGGAAGGGCACGATAGTGTCTTCGGGAGCTTCTGCTGCAGCATCGGCTTCGACGATGGCAGCATCGGCGTCGGCGTCAGCTTCAGTGGCTTCGACGATAGGGGTGGCTGCAGCATGCTCTGCGATGGCGGCATCAAAAGGTTCCGCGACGGGAGCATGCGTGGGCGCGTATGAAAAAGAGGTAAGACGTATAGACATAGCAAAGCCCGCAACACCGACGAGTGTCACGAGCATAGCTACGAGTATATTGAATTTGAGTTTCAAATCGAGTGGAGAGTTATTTGATTAACTTCAGCGCTTGCTTGATGATCTGCTGCACCTCGAGGCCAGGGTTGTCCTTGAGGATGGCAGCCACGGTCTTGCGGACGGTGGCAGGCTGGAAACCGAGGATAGTGAGGGCACCGATGGCTTCTTCTGCCGATTTCTTGTCGGCAGCTGCGATGCCACCGCCCTTAGCGGGAGCCACGTCGATGACACCACCGGAGAGCATTTGTCCGATTTTGTCTTTGAGGTCAAGAATGATGCGTGCTGCAGCTTTCGGGCCGATACCCTTGACGGCCTTAAGCATACCGACTTGTTCGGACTGGATGGCGTCGGCCAATTCACCAGGCGTGAAGGCAGAAAGGATCATACGTGCCGTCTGGCCGCCGACTCCATTGACCGAGACGAGAGCGTCGAAGAGGGTACGTTCTTCACGAGTGGCAAAGCCGTAGAGGTCGTGGGTGTCTTCGCGAATGACTTCACGGACGTAGAGCTTCGCGCTCTCCTTGCCTTGGAGGGCGGTGAAGGTATTGAGCGAAATGGTCATCTGATAGCCTACTCCGGCGGCTTCGATGACGGCTTCGGTGGGTGTCAGTTCGTCGACGTATCCTTTGACGTGGTGTAGCATGGGCACAATTATTTTACACGCCTGTGGGCGCGTTCGGGTATCTAAATAACGCGAATTTACGCATAATATTGTACAACGCGAAGAAAAGATTGAAAAAAAAGCAATCGCACCACCATAATTTCATTTCTTTTTTGTACTTTTGCACCCGTGAATTACAAAAGACTGCAAAAACATCTCATGAAACGCTACTTATTTTTCTGTCTGCTCATGGCCGTCACTACGCTTGCAAAAGCGCAGAGATACGTCATCCATATGGATCAGGAAAACGGCAAGACAGAACGCCTCGAGACACGACGTGTGGAGGCGCTCACGTTCGACGCCACGACCGACAGTACAAGCGTGACTCTCTACGACGGAAGTTCGACAACGTGGTCCAACTACGACTTTGCCCACATGACATTCGAGAAACTCCCGCCGTTCCTCGTCCACTACACGCAGAGCGTGGAAACAGAGCAGGTTCACCGCTTCGTCACAGAACAGGTATATGACCTCGACGACTATGAGTATACGGACGTCATGAACTATGCGGATCACACGCTTCCGCTCGATAATCCGAACCCAATGGTGATTCGCATCGAGAAGGGCCATCGTCAGGGTGGCGAGTATGTGCTGGTGGCAGACGATGCGACGTTTAGCAATGCCAAACGCTACGAAATGGAGGGCGACTCCGTGAGAATTTGGAACATGACGCCGGGTGATTCGGTCTTCTACCGCATCGTAACGGAAAACAAAGATATCGTCCAGGAGGGCATTCTCAACGTAACGGGACAGGTGCGCATGATTTACGTGCCGAGTGTCGGCAATTTCCGCGACATGGGCGGTTGGCCTGTTGACGGCGGAGGCCACATCCGTTACGGCAAACTTTATCGTGGCGCAAAACTGCACGACAAATCGCAGGACTATGTAACTCCGGAGGATGTGGAGCGTCTACGCGATCTTGGCATTCTTTGCGAATTTGACCTCCGCGGTGGTACCGAGGCCGGCAATGGCTTGACCTCCAACTACTACTCCCGTCTCGGACGTGATGTGGACTACCGCATCAATGGTCACGGCATGTATTCCTACTACAACGCCGTGGCAACATATCCCGAATACTTCCGCTACGGCTGGAACATGATCAAGGCGCACGTTTTCAACGGTGATCCTATCTATGTGCATTGCTCACACGGCTGCGACCGCATGGGCACTTGGGCACTGGTCATTGAGGGTTTGCTCGGTGTGTGCGAGAACGACCTGAATCTTGAATATGAGCTGAGCGCTTTCGCTGCCAATGCTTCTTTGTGGCGCTACCGCAATATGCATCTCACTGTGCCTGATTACGACTTCCGCAACACCATTGGCTACATCAAGTCGCTTCCTGGCGACACGCTGCGCGACAAATTTGAGTACTTCTTCACAAAGAAGTGTGGCATTCCGCAGTCTGACGTCAACCGTCTGCGCGAACTAATGATTGTGAAGTAAGGCGACGGCAGCCTGGCCATAGGCATGCACAACATAAACTCCTAAAACCGTTATTCTTACGAAAGAACTCGATCATAAAATACTGCAGATTGCGGTACCGTCTATTGTGAGCAATATGACGGTACCGCTTCTTGGTCTTGTCGACACGGCCATCACGGGCCATCTGGGCGAAGCGGCCTACATTGCAGCCATTGCGGTGGGCACATCCATCTTCTCGCTGTGCTACTGGGTTTTCTCGTTTCTGCGCATGGGTACAGGTGGTCTTACGGCTCAGGCTTTTGGACGGGGTTCGTGGCGCGATTGCTGTGAGTGTCTGCGCAAGCCGCTCATCATTGCTATGATTGCAGGCTTGGGCATTATCGCCCTACAGATGTTCATCGCCGACGCAGCGCTATGGCTTATGGATACCACGTCCAACGTAGAGCATTGGGCACGCGTGTACTTCCACATCTTGGTGTGGGGCGCTCCTGCGAATCTTGCGCTGTCAGTTTTCAACGGATGGCTCATCGGTATGCAGGATGCTCGCTCGCCGATGTTCATCGCTGTGGGCCAAAATGTCCTGAATATCGTCGTGAGCAGCGTGTTGGTCTTCGGTTTTGGATGGAAGGTGGAAGGTGTGGCGACTGGCACACTCGTGGCACAATGGGCGGGCTTCGCCGCGGCGTGCTACTTCATTGTGCAGCAGTTCAAGAAGCACAGAAACACGATGTGTGAAAAGGCGTCGGCAACGGGACTTGAGGCAGAAGCCCTTTCGGAATCCACGCCCCTGGGATGGGGACGTTTCTTCAACGTGAATCGCGATATTTTCTTACGAACGGTGTGTCTCATCGCAGTCATGTTCTCATTCACGGCTTTCGGTGCACGCCAAGGCGAGATTACGCTGGCTGTCAACGCGTTGCTGATGCAGATGTTCATGTTTGTGAGCTACGTTATGGACGGTTTCGCCTATGCTGGCGAGGCGCTCGGAGGCAATTTCCTTGGCGCTCGCAATGCAGCAGGATTGTCGGCGCTCACTCGCCGCCTGTTTGTTTGGGGCGGCGCCATGTCACTGCTCTTCAGCATCCTTTTCGTCGTCGGAGGCGACATTTTCGTCGGCATTCTCACCGACAACGCCGAGGTACGCACTGCGGCCTCCGGCTTCCTTTGGGCGGTGCAGCTCATTCCCCTCGTCAGCATGGCAGCCTTTATCTACGACGGCATCTTTATCGGCACAACGTCCACTCGCGAAATGCTCATCAGCATCGCCATTGCTACCCTGCTCTACTTCGTCGTAGCCCTTTCCGCTGACAGCCTAAGCGCTTTTTCCCTCAACCACAACGACTGCCTGTGGTGCGCCTTTCTCGCCTATCTTTTCACCCGCGGCGGCGTGCAGCACTTGCTGATGCGCAAAATAAAAGCCCGCCACTTTTGATGGCAGGCTTTTTATTGCTGCGTGTATATGATTATTTCGCGCCTACGTATACAGGGCGAACCATGGCGCTGTTATAACGGAGTCTGTAATAAGGTTTAGCCAGGTAACTAGTGTTGTAATATTGGAGCGACAGAGCCCGAGCGTTGTTGGAATCCAACAAATCGCGCGCCCAGAGATAGGTATCTTCAACAAAGACCATGCCACCTGCATACGTAGAAATTGCGGTGTTTACAAGTCTGAAGTAGAGACAACGACCATTTCCAAAGGTCAGCTTCATCGTCTTACCTTCGAGCGTGATTTTATTGGCATGCTCATGCAGTTCTTGTATCTCCTCATAGGTGGGCATGCGCCAGTCGCTGCCCCAGAGCTGGGTGGCAACATCATCTTCGGGATCGAGTTCCACCTTGTAGTAGCCGTACTTCTTGTAAGCTCCGCCAGTGCTATTGGCGCTGTCGAAATAGTTCTCTGCAGTATAGGACGACTTGGGCTCCGTTTCGCCCCAAGCCAAAAGATAACCGAGTTCGCCAGGAGAATCGGCTCCCACATTGCAGGTGGCCCAAAGGGTACCGGAGGGCAGACCGAGATCGACGTATTCATGGTCGACGCCGTCTACGCTGCCAGGGCTGTTGGCCTTGCTCACACTGACGTTGCACGCTGCACTAATGTTACTGCCGCCGTTGGCCACAGCGACGATGGTTGCCGAACCTACACCCACGGCGGTCACGACGCCGTTGTCGTTGACAGTAGCTACGGCAGGATTTGTACTGTACCACGAAAGGCTGGGATCTTTGGCATTGGCGGGCATCACGGTGGCTGCGAGCGTTACGACTTCACCAGTTTTCATGGCAACAGTGGTCTCGGAAAGTGCAACCGCGGTAACGGGATTTGGGAGATTACTCTGCACATTCTCCGTGAGCTGAGCGGTGAGCACGGGACGGATATTCAGACCTTCGTAAGGGTAGACACGGTTGTAGAGGCTATTGTTAAAGAGTACATAGCATAGTTTGCTGTTTATATTAGTCCTTGTCCAATAAGCAGCTGATTTTGAAGCGTTGCCGTCTGCGAGATCACGGCAGAGATAGAGCGTATTACCGTTAATGCGGCTGGTGATTGATACCACGGGATAACCGTTGTAGGTATCTTTGGTATTGATGATAGTATACTCCGCATTGGTGAGTTCTCTCACCTGATCGGCGGTGGGCATCTGCCATTTACCGTTGGTGGCCACATAAGCTGCGTCAATTTCGTCGGTGAAAGTCGGCATTGTGGTATAAGCCCAATTGCCTTCGAAAAACTCAGTCTTCGGAGTTACTTCGCCCCAAGCGTACTTTCCTCCAGGGACGCCGATGGCGTTGGAGCCGAGGTCGAAGCTTGCCCAGAGAGTACCAGAGGGGAGACCGAGGTCGACGTATTCGTAGTCGCCGAGGTCGACATACGTTTGTCCAGGATGAGTCTGCATAAAACTGAGCATGTTCTTGATCTCGTTGAGACTGTTGTCGACGCGATTAAGGGCTTCCACGACGTCTTCGGCCTTCATAAGCTGAGGGTCGTCGCTGATGCGCTGAAGCACGCGAGCGGTGGTGTTGGTAACGTCGGCAATATCGACATCGCGGTCAAGGTCGGTGTCGTAGGCGGAGTAGGTAACGACTTCCTGGGCACTGATCATGCCGCAGCAAATCACCATGGCTAACATAAGTATGGATTTCTTCATAAGGCTAAGGTATTATAGGATTGTGAGGCGCCAATTCATTGCATCACACTTCATCGTATAACATTACATCGCATCATTCGGGGTAAACGAGGTTTGCGTCCGTGGCGTTTTCGAGGACTTCGAGGTAGCGCTGGGCTTCCCAACGTGCCATGGTGAGGTCCATGAACTGGTAGTTGCCGCAGTCACGAGGAGAGGCGCCGGGAACTTCGCCTTCGTAGGCGGCAATGAAGCGGAAGGTCTCGACCATGAGGGGGAGAACGTCGCGGCTGGTGAGATCGCCCTTGACGATGAGGTAGTTGCCGGTGAGGCAGCCCATAGGTCCCCAGTAAATGATGCGGTCGGCCCACTCGGCGTGATTGCGGAGGAAAGTGGCGGCGAGGTGCTCAATGGTGTGGAGCGCGTTGGGATGAACTACAGGTTCGCGATTGGGCGCCTTCATGCGCACATCGAAGGTGGTGATAATCTCTTCACCTACAGCGTCCTGACGGCTGACGTAGACGCCGGGAAGTAGCGTGAGATGATTGACGGTGAAAGAGGGGATTTTCTTCATTTGTTTGACGAGGGAAAAAACGTAACGCAAAGCCCAAAGGCTTCACGTTACTCCTATTATTATTTTTCACGCGCGAGATTAGGCGCGGTGGATGAGCTGGAGGAATTCCTCGCGGGTCTTTGCCTGATTGAAGGCGCCAGAGAAGGCCGACGTCGTGGTGAGACTGTGCTGCTTCTCTACGCCGCGCATCTGCATGCACATATGTTCGGCTTCGAGCACAACCATGACGCCCTGGGGATGGAGGGCTTCTTCAATGGCTTCCTTAATCTGAATGGTGAGGCGTTCCTGCACCTGCAGACGATGACTGAAGATGTCGACAACGCGTGGAATCTTCGATAGGCCGCAGATAAAGCCGTTAGGGATGTAAGCCACGTGGGCCTTACCATAGAAGGGGAGAAGATGGTGCTCGCAAAGGCTATAGAACTGAATGTCCTTGACGATGACCATCTGGTTGTAGTCTTCGCGGAATTTGGCGGAGTTGAGCGTAGCTACGGGGTCCATCTCGTAGCCACGTGTGAGGGTCTGCATAGCTTTTGCTACGCGGAGTGGGGTTTTGACAAGTCCCTCGCGCTGAGGGTCTTCGCCCATAAGGGAGAGAAGGGCTTCAACGTGAGGCATCATGGCGCTGATGCGGTCTTCGTTTGGTGAAGCCGCTGTGCCGATTGCTTGTTCGGTCATAGTGAGGGTATTATATCATTGGGGCAGAAGGACGTCGTCGATGACGATGCTGACTTCTGCCGAAATCTTGGCTTTTCGGATTTTGGCGAGGTATCTTTCGGCAGCTGCCTTCGTGGCAAAATCGCCTACACGGCACACCCAACGGGGTGACTTGAAACGGCAATACACAGAGAGTTCGGGGAAGTGCTTGCGAACCTGTGCCGCCATATCTTGTGCTGCAAGTTTTGACTTGGTATTTCCCGCAGCAGAATAGACCTGGATGCGGTAACCGCGTGCTTCCTTGCGGGCGCGCTTTCCCCTGTAGGTGCTCGACACCCTTCGGGGAGCATTTGAGGCCGAAGAGGCTTTTTCTTTCGGTCTATCGTCATGGGTCTTCGTCGTTTCGCCGCCTTCGGGCTTCGCCGTCTCGGTTTTTGTTGGAGTTGCGGGTGCAGCTTTGGGATCGCTCGACTGTGCACTGGCGACCGAAACGAAGAGAGAGAGGATGAAAATGAGGAGAATGCGCATTGTGTGTAAATGCTTGGAGTTAGACATGGCGCGGAAATTCATTCGACACTACGCTTGTCCAACAAATGTTTGGGAAAGGGTGATAGCCATTGGGTAAAGTTGACGGCCAACGAGAAAAGGATGATGGCCGTTGGGAATGTGTGGACGACAAGCCGTAGGACCGTCTCCTCACATTCCCAAAAGCCATTAAAGGTTCATGACAGCAGAAGGATTACTTCCAAGCGTCGATGATAGCCTTGAAGTCGGCAGCCTTGAGGCTTGCGCCGCCGATGAGGCCACCGTCGATGTCAGCCTTAGCGAAGAGCTCAGGAGCGTTGCTGCCCTTGCAAGAACCACCATAGAGGATAGAGGTCTCGTCAGCGAGTTCAGCGCCGTAAACCTCAGCTACGCAGCTGCGGATGTAAGCGTGGATTTCTTCAGCCTGCTCAGCGGTAGCGGTCTTGCCAGTACCGATAGCCCAGATGGGCTCGTAAGCGATGACGATGTTCTTCCACTGCTCAGCGGTGAGGTGGAATACAGAACCAGCGAGTTCTGCCTTGCAAACCTCTTCCTGCTTGTTGGCTTCGCGCTCTTCGAGGCTTTCGCCGATGCAGAAGATAACCTTGAGGCCGTTAGCGAGAGCGAGATCAACCTTCTCCTTGAGGATTTCGGGAGTCTCAGCGTAGTATTCGCGACGCTCGCTGTGGCCGAGGATTACGTACTCAGCGCCGGTGCTCTTTACCATTTCGGCAGAAACTTCACCAGTGTAAGCACCCTTCTCCTTGTTAGCGCAGTTCTCAGCAGAAACAGCGATGCAGCTGTCCTTGAGGAGTTCGCTAACGGTAGCGAGGTGGATAAAGGGAGTACCGATAACTACTTCGCAGTTGGGAGCTTCAGCAGCGAGGATTTCCTTGAGTTCGGTAGCGAGTGCTACGCCTTCCTGCAGGTTCTTGTTCATCTTCCAGTTACCTGCAACGATGTGCTTTCTCATTGTTGTTTTATGTTTTATGGGGTTAATAAATATAGATTTGCGTTTTTGTTTCAGAATTGCAGCCTTACGCATACGGATGCCGCGGCGGAGGTTGGTGACGAGGACCACAAAGGTCAACAATGCCACGTAGAGAAGGGAGAGAAAAACGTATATGCGATTGGTCGACACGTTCTTTGCCTCTTCGCTCTTCTTGTCGAGCGCCTTGAGTGTAAGCTCTTCTTCGAGCGGCATACCGTGGTGGCCCCACTTTCCGACTATCTCGCCGTTGTGGATGAGCAACAGGCCAGGATTGCTGCGCACCATGGCTTCGAGCATCTCCGCCGTAGCTGTCGCAAAGGGATAGGCTGCGCCGGTGCGGTCGCTCCAGAGGTCCTGCTCTTCGGGGGTCATCGCGGTGGCGCAGTACATCTTCAAATGATTGTCCTGCACGAAGTCGTAGACGTCGTTGAGCTGATCGCTGCATCCCTTGTCAGCCGTGACGAAGCGCGGGAGGGTCAGGATGAAGGTATAGGAGCTGTCGGCAAGAATCTCGTCGGCCAGATCGAGCGTATCGCCCAGCGTCATGGAGAACTCGTCAATCGTCGGAGCCTTGACCATCTCGCTCTCTACGCTTTCCACCGTCACGCCGTCAGGGCCGTAAACCTCGCGGGTGGCGTACTCGCCCATCATGGCTTCCATGATGTTGGTGCCTACGCGGTAGCCGGTGAAGTCGACGAGCGGCAGGTGCCAGAGGCTGTAGAGCGTGAGCGCCACTATATATATAAAAGAGGAGTTGGTCGGCACCCATTCACCAGCGCGGGTAACGAAGCGCACCATGTAATTGTGGCGCCACAAGAGTCCGACGACACACGCCAGAAGGACGACGTTCTTCGCCAACGTCTGGCCGTTGGTCAGCGTGATGGCATCGCCGAAGCATCCGCAGTCGGGCACGGGGCTATAGAGGTAGATGTAGACCGTGATGAGCGTCATGACGGTCATGAACGCCGTGCCGATCACCGTGCTCAGTCTTTGGTGTATGCCGAGGAGGAAGTAGACGCCGAGGAGAAACTCCAGAGCGGCGAGCGCCACGACAGCGACATCGAGATAGATGGTCCCTGCGAGCATGTGGCTGCTGACCCAGGGGAGATAATCGCTGACGACCTGTAGGTAGGCCTCTATCTTGTGTTCCATGCCCATCGGGTCGGCCGCTTTGACGAATCCCGAAAAGAGGAACGTGGCAGCGAGGAGCCATTGGGCCACAAGGGAGATGGTAATGTACAGGGCGCGCTTCATTGTTGGTCGGCTTCGATGACGAGCTTGATGAGGGCGAAGGCCGAGTAGTTGAGCATATCCATGTAGTTGGCGGCAATGCCTTCGCTGACGAGAGTTGCTCCGCCGAGGTCCTCAATCTGCTTGGTGCGGAACACCTTCATGAGGATGAGGTCGGCATAAGAGCTGACCCGCATGGCGCGCCACGCTTCGTCGTAGTCGTGGTTTTTGCGCAGCATGAGTTCGAGCGACTCCGTGGCGTACTTGTCGTAGAGGGCAGCCACGCGCTCGTTGTCGCGGAGGTCGGCATCATTGGTGCCGTCGCTCACGCCGAGGTCAAGCTGTATGAGACCCATGATGGCGTAGTTGATGATGCCTATGAACTCAGGCGTAATGCCCTCGCCCACCATCGACACGCCTTTCTCCTGCAGCGAGCGGATGCGGTTGGCCTTGATGTAGATCTGGTCGGTCATGCTGGGCAGGCGCAGGATGCGCCATGCCGTGCCGTAGTCGTGCATCTTCTTAAGGAAGAGTTCGCGACAGATGGCCATGACCTTTGAGAATTCTTCCTCAGTGTTCAGCCCCCCTCCAGCTCCCCCCGTTAGGGGGAGGGCGCGTTCGTGCTGAGGGGTATTTGTTTCTTTGGTTTCCATATATAGTGCGTTTTTTGCAACTTCGAGCCCCTCCCCTAATGGGGGAGGATGGGAGGGGGCTTTTAGTAGCTTCGTGCAATCACGACGCGGGCCACGGCGGGCTTGCCGCTTACCATGTCGACGCCGAGGTTCTCCTGGCTTACGCCGTAGGGGACGCAGCGGATCGTAGCCTGAGTCTCGGCCTTGATCTGTGCCTCGGTCTCTTCCGTACCGTCCCAGGGGCAGAGGAAGAAGCCGCCGTCCTTCACGCGCTCTTTGAACTCTTCGTAGTTGGTACACTCGAAGATGTTCTCGTCGAGGTGGGTCTTGGCCTTGGCGTAGATGTTCTGCTGAATCTCTTCGAGGAGAGCGGGAATCTTGTCTTCGATGCCGGCAAATTCTACGGTCTCCTTCTCGAGAGTGTCGCGACGCATGATTTCGCAGGTGCCGTTCTCGAGGTCGCGGCCGCCCATAACGATGCGCACAGGCACACCCTTGAGCTCGTAGTCAGCAAACTTGAAGCCGGGACGCTTGTTGTCGGCGTTGTCGTACTTCACGCGGATGCCCTTTGCGATGAGCTTCTTGGCGAGTTCGCCGAGAACAGCGTCGAACTTCTCCTGCTCGCCAGTCTTCATGATGGGCACGATGACCACCTGGATGGGAGCTACGTGGGGAGGAAGGACGAGACCGTTGTCGTCGCTATGGGTCATGATGAGCGCACCCATCAGACGGGTAGAAACGCCCCAAGAGGTTGCCCAAGCGTATTCCTCCTTGTTCTCCTTATTGACAAACTTCACGTCGAAGGCCTTGCCGAAGTTCTGGCCGAGGAAGTGGCTGGTACCGCTCTGGAGAGCCTTACCGTCCTGCATCATGGCTTCGATGGTGTAAGTATCGAGGGCGCCGGCGAAGCGCTCGGTTTCGCTCTTCACACCGCGAACGACGGGGATGGCGAGGATGTCCTTGGCGAAGTCAGCGTAAACGTCGAGCATCTGCTTTGCACGTGCCTCAGCTTCTTCGCGGGTAGCGTGAGCGGTGTGGCCTTCCTGCCAGAGGAACTCTGCGGTGCGGAGGAAGAGGCGGGTACGCATTTCCCAACGCATCACGTTGCACCACTGGTTGCAGAGGATGGGGAGATCGCGCCAAGAGTGGATCCAGTTCTTATAGGTGTTCCAGATGATGGTCTCGGAGGTAGGACGAATGATAAGTTCTTCCTCGAGCTTTGCAGCGGGGTCAACTACCACGCCGTCGCCGTCGGGATTGGTCTTGAGGCGATAGTGGGTAACGACTGCACACTCCTTGGCGAAACCCTCAACGTGGTCAGCTTCGCGGCTGAGGTAGTTCTTGGGAATGAGGAGGGGGAAGTAAGCGTTCTGCACGCCCGTCATCTTGAAGCGGAGGTCGAGTTCACGCTGGATGGTTTCCCAGATTGCATATCCGTAAGGCTTGATGACCATGCAGCCGCGTACGTCGCTCTGCTCTGCGAGGTCAGCCTTTACTACAAGTTCGTTGTACCAGCGTGAATAGTCCACGCTGCGCTTTGTAAGGTCTTTGAGTTCTTTTGCCATTTTATTGTGTTGTTCTTATTTTGCGGGCACAAAATTACAAATAAAAGTTGATTGCGCGCGCATGAAAGACAAAAAAAACGACATCCTCATTGTCGAAAATGCCGTTTTCTTTATTTTCAGTTACGATTAGGGCTGATTTGCGCCTATTTGAATTCTTCGTACTCTATGTGCACGCCTGACAATCCAGAGCCAAATTCTATACACAAGAAGGAAAGAATGATCTCGGCGCTGCCATCCTCCGCCTTATAGCGGAACACGTGATTCTTGTCGTCTTTCAAGCGCTCGATTTCTTTGATGTTGATCTTCACAGTCAGTTTCTTCGATTCATCTTCACCGATGACGTCAGGAATATGCAGGCGGCAGATGCTATCGTTCAGCATCAGCTCATTCTTTGTCATAGAGTTGTCGTCATGCCTATAATGCATGAAATACTTATGGCCTTCAAGCACAGGCAAAGGTTCACGACGTTTATCATAATCTATCGCACGGTCAACTTCGACGCTATCGTCGTCTTCAAACTCATGGTAGCTCCACAAATAAACATCGTCTTTCACCCATCGATTATAGTCTTCTTCGGCATAATTATTTCTCAGATAAGCCAGCTTGCTATAGGCGGTTTCACGCTTCTCCTTGGGCATTGATTTTACCCATGCCCGCACCTCGTCCTCGCGATCGAAAGGCAGATGTTTCGCTGGATATTTTGCCATTGCCTCCTCAATGTCGTGGCTGATGCTTCGACGCGAAATCTCATAGTAGTTCATGGGTTGGGCAGAGGTGAGGAGCAGGATGGCGCCGAAGGAAAGAAACACCCAATGGATGCGGCGCGAGCGGATGAGGAAAAGCCCAATGCAAACCAGGTAGAACCAGAGGTTTACGGTAATGACGTAGAGGCGGTTAGCTGTGATGCCGTAATCGGAAAAACGGCGCACAATGCCTATCGTCATGAACACAACGAGCGGCAGAGCGGCGAGCGGCGCCCAACGCACGATTTTGCTTTCGAACGTCTTCAGTTCGCCACTCCGTATGGCGGGGTAAAGCATGAAGATGATGGCCAGAATGCCTACCATCATGACGGTAACGAGCCACGAAACAGCACCCTGCGGAAGCGTCCAGGTGACGAGGATTTTCACGAGGTAGGCATAGAGCACCACCATGTAGCCCGCCACGAGGGGAATGAAGAGGTAGCGCACCGTGCCCATGAGGAAGCCAGATAGGCGCACTTTGTCGACGCGAATATCCTGCGGACGCGGCACTCGCGAAAGGAACATCAGAATGGGCAACAGGACCATAAAGACGACCATGAGGCAGGAGTAGAGTTTGCTGTTGACATTGACGTCGAAAAGGGCATCAAAACCAGCTAGCAAGGCGCACGTGCCTCCTGCCATCACGCCACCAATGATCAGCGCCAAAGCGGCATGGGTGATGAGGGTGATGGTAAAGGCCCAAGCGGGCACATCGTCTTTGGCACGTCGGAAAGGCAAGAATATCGTGCCGAGCACGAGGGCAAACACCGCAGCGGTATGGGCGGCGAAGAGGGCTGCGCTATAGTTCGTGGTGTGAAACTCAAGCACATAGGCGTCCGCCAGCAGGAGAGCGTGGGCGGCGATGTTTATCGTCCAGAAATGATGGTCGCGATCCGCATCTTCCTGCCACAGGCTCAGCATGAGCGACATCAGACAGCCGACCGACAGATAGTAAATCATGACGCCGCTGGTTTTCACGGCAAAGATTGTATAGATGATGTAAACCGTCAGCAATATTGCAAAGGCACACGCTGCAGGGAAGCGACGCGAGGTGGCTTCGACGGATTCGCGCAAAGCGGAGAGGGAGAGATTGGGTTTCATGGCAAAAAAGATTTTTTGAGGGTTTGCAGGCATCGGAACTACGACGGAGATATTTTTTCGTCAGTGTACACTGATTTCTTCGTC
>JAUNIC010000233.1 GCA_030523615.1 Bacteroidales bacterium | reverse complement strand
ACTTTAGGGTCTTTAGGTTTAGGGGATTTAGGCATAAATGCGACGCTCCCCATGGCTTGATGGCCTTGGGGAGCGTCGTCTTTGTCTTTGAGGGAGCGCCTTTTGGTTCCTTTTTATTTGCTATTCTGAGGCACGGAGGGCAGGTCGTCGAAGGTGGCGGGAGTGCCTTCTCCAACCTCCTCTTCGAGGTTGTGCATTTCGCCGAACTCGTCGTTCTCCTCGTTGGTAGCGCCGATGCCGGCTTCTTCGTCAACATCGTCCTCGCTGATGACGAGCGGCACCTCTTCGTACTGATCCTCGGGAGCCGTGTATTCGCCGATGGAGCGCAGGTAAGCGATGGACGGCTTATCACCGAGGGCCGCAGCCTTTTGGTACCAATCGATGCCTGCAGCCTCGTCGGCATCCACGCCGTCGCCAGCCATATAGCAGTAGCCCAGATTGCGCATAGCCTCTGCACTACCGTACTTCGCGGCATAGAGATACCACTGCACGCCGATGGCCGAGTCCTTGACCACGCCGAGGCCGTTGCAGCACATATAGCCAATGTTGGTCAGCGCAGCCAGGTAGCGACGCTCGGCCGCCTTCTGGTACCAATAGAGCGCCTGCGTGTAGTCCTGAGGCACACCGTTCGTACCCGCGAAGTAAAGGCAGCCCAGCTGATAGTCAGCGTCGGCGCAGCCCTTCTCCGAAGCCAGTTCGAACCAGCGCATAGCCTCCTGCGTGTTGGCCTTTACGCCAAGACCGGAGAGGAAGAAAGTTCCCACGTTGAACACCGCGTTGCCGTCGCCCGTGGCGGCCGCCTTCATGTACCAGTCGAGCGCCGTCTTGTAGTTGCGCTTCACGCCGAGGCCACGCTTATACATCGAGCCCAGACGCGTCAGTGCGCGGACGTTTTTGGCGTCGATGTCTACGGCGCGCTGGTAGTATTTCACAGCCGTTTCGAAATTGCCAAATCCGTAGCAGCGGTCGCCGTTGAAGCGTGCGTCGTCGGATGCGGGGTCAATGCCCGCAAAGGCAGCGAGCGAAAGAAAAGCAAAGCAGATGGTGGAGAGTATTCTGTTCATTAGTTTCAGTGATGAGGAAAAACGGGTGCAAATTTACGCAGAATGCGGAAAATATGCAAGATTTTCGCCCAAAAGCCTTTGAAATAAGCAAAAAAAGTAGTATATTTGCCGAGTGAGTAGTTCACTCGCTTGTGTTTGCGCCTTCTGAGGCGGAAGTGTCCATTCTCGCAATTCCGCAATTCCGCATTCTCACATTTTCACATTTCATCTCGTGAGTCCACTTATTTCTGACCTCGCCCTCATCCTTATCGTTGCGGGCATCGTGACCATCGTCTTCAAACGCCTGAAGCAACCCCTTGTGCTGGGCTACATCGTGGCCGGTTTCCTCGCCGGCCCCCACATGCCCTATGTGCCCACCATCCACGAGACGGAGAGTGTCGAGGTATGGAGCCAGATCGGCGTCATCTTCCTCATGTTTACCCTCGGCCTTGAGTTCTCGTTCAAGAAGATTGTGAAGATGGGCATGCGTCCCATCTTTGCCGCCGTGCTTGTCATGGCGTTCATGATCTTCGTGGGCAGCACCGTCGGGCGGCTCTTTGCGTGGAGCGCCAGCGACTGCCTCTTCCTTGGCGGTATGCTCGCCATGTCGAGTACCACGATTATCTACAAAGCCTTCGACGACCTCGGCCTACGCACCAAACGCTTTGCCGCCGAGGTTCTCAGCGTGCTCATCCTCGAGGACATGCTCGGCATCTTGCTCATGGTCATCCTCTCCGCTTCGGCCGCCAGCGCCAAGTTTGAGGGCGGCGAACTCGTGAAGAGCCTCCTCTCCCTCGGCTTCTTCCTCATCCTGTGGTTCGTCGTGGGTGTGTATCTCATTCCGCAGTTCCTTTCGCGCACCAAACGCCTGATGAGCGGCGAGACCCTCATGATCTGCGCCATTGGCCTCTGTTTCGCCATGGTGGTGCTCGCCGATAAGGCCGGTTACTCCAGCGCGTTCGGCGCCTTCATGATGGGCAGCATTTTGGCCGAAACCCTCGAAGCCGAACGCATCGAACACCTCGTCAGCCCCGTCAAAGACCTCTTCGGCGCCGTATTCTTCGTGTCCGTCGGCATGCTTGTCGATCCGCAGGTGCTCGTCGACTATTGGCTTCCCATCCTCGTCATCACCCTCGCCATCATCCTTGGCCAGAGTTTCCTCGGCACCAGCGCCTTCGTCCTCGCCGGCCATCCGCTTAAAACCGCTATGCGTTGCGGTTTTTCTCTGGCCCAGATCGGTGAGTTCGCCTTTATCCTCGCCGCCCTCGGCCAAAGCCTGGGCGTCACGAGCCAGTTCCTCTATCCTGTCGTCGTGGCTGTCAGCATCGTCACCACGTTCCTCACCCCCTATATGATCAAGGCCGCCGAGCCCGCCTACGCCACCATCGAGAAACTTCTGCCTGCGCCGATTCTCCGGCGTGTGAGCAAGAGCGGTGCGAGTGGCGACGCAGATGCGGCAACGACAGCGCAGGCCGATGCTCCGGTTCTGCAGACTCTGCGTGAAGCTTGGCAGACCTACCTGCGTGCCGTGCTCGTCCAGACAGCTGCCTACGTTGTGCTCGCCATCGCCGCCTCGGCCCTTTGCCGCGGTTTCCTGCTCTCGCTGTGCCGCAGCATCTTTGAGCACGGAGGCGTCGACCGCACATCCATCATCCATTGGGTGAGCAACGGCATCTGCTGCCTCATCACCGTCGGCATCCTCGGCCTTTTCCTGCGCCCCATCGTCATGCGCAAGAATCGCTCCGAGGCCGCACGCTTCATCATGGCCCATGGCCTCCTTAATCGCTTGGCCTTCCGCCTCACGATTATTGTGCGATTCGCTTTGGCCGTCTCCTTTATATATAATATAGTGGACTACCTGTGTCCCTTGCGCTACTATTGGAATGTGCTCATCGCCATCGTCATGATGCTCCTCATCGTGCACTCTCGCTTGGTGAAGTACTACAGCATCCGCATGCAGCGCATCTTTACCCACAACCTTGCGCGCCGCGATCTCCAGGCACGTGCTGAGGCCCACAGCGGCCCCGCCTACGCCCGCCGCCTCAAGGCCCATGATGTCCATATGCAGCGCGTTGTCGTTCCTGCTCGCAGCCTTTGGGCAGGCCACACGCTCCTCGATCTCGACTTCACCAACCGCGACGGCGTCATGGTGGCTGCCATTCTGCGTCGCACCACCGCCTCCGAGGTCGATGTTTACCGTCAGAACACCCCCTCCGCCACGGCGGTTATCTATCCCGGCGACATCCTCGAGGTCATCGGCGACGACGCCTCCATCGACGCCTTCATTACCCGTTGCCACACCGAAGTCGACACCACCACGCGTGCCGCTTCGCCCGACGAGCATCCCCTCCACATCAAGCGCTTTGTGGTGCGCGCCACGAGCCTCTTCTGCGGCAAGACCCTCGCCGAGAGCGCCATCAGCCGCGACTTCCACTGCATGGTCGTAGGTTTCGAGGACGCCGATGGCCACATCGCAACGGCCTCTGCCCAGCAACTCATCGAGCGCCACAGCATCATCTGGCTCGTGGGCGAAGCTCCCGACCTCCAGCGCCTCGCCGCCGAGATGTAGGCCACAACCGGCCCCCTTTCGGCCCCCCTCCAACTCCCCCCGTTAGGGGGAGGGCTCGGTTCTCTTACCTCATAACTCCACCCCCTTACCACCTCCCACATACCAAATACCACTTACCATAATAAAGTTCAGCCGAACAAAGCAAAATATTCACAACGG
>JAUNIC010000232.1:251-3772 GCA_030523615.1 Bacteroidales bacterium | reverse complement strand
CGTTGAGTCATATGTTTTGTATTGGGCTTATAGGGGCTAATGGCCCTTATGGGGATGATAGGGCTTATGGGCCTTATGGGACCTATGGGGCTTATGGCAGCATCAGTCTACTTCTTGATCTTTCGGGCATCGAGGGCCTTCTGGTAGCGCTTGGCATTGGCGGCATGCTCCACATCGGTGGCGGCGAAATTGTGGGTTCCAGAGAAATCCTCCTTCGCACACATGAAGAGATAATCGTTCTGCTCGTAATCCAGGACAGCCTTGATCGAGGCGGGAGAAACCGTGCAGATGGGGCCGGGGGGCAGACCCTCGTGGAGATACGTGTTGTAAGGACTCTCCGTCATCAAGTGCTTGTTGAGGACGCGACGAATCGTGAAATCGCCAACGGCATACTTCACCGTGGGGTCCGTCTGCAGCTTCATGCCCTTATGCAGGCGGTTGATGTAAAGGCCCGCAATCGTGGGCTTCTCATCTTTATTATTAGTCTCACATTCCACGATGCTGGCGAGCGTGATGGCCTCTTCGCGACTGAAACCTTCGTGCACACGATTCAGCTTCTTGCGACGCGAATCCGTCCAATAGCGGTCGTACTCCTTCGCCATGCGTTCGAGGAACTTCTCGGGCGTGATGGTCCAGTAGAATTCGTACGTCTCCTGCATAAAGAGGCAGATGGCAGTCTCGCGCTTCAGGCTGTACTTCGACAGCAGCTCTTCGTTGGTCAGTACTCGCTCAAAATCAGCGCTATCGGCCATTAACTTCTTGCCCAGATGGCGCGAAACCTCAGAGATGTTGTGGAGGAAAGGAATGTTCACCTTCACCGGCGTTTCGTTGCCGCTGCGGAGGTTGCGGTAGACCTCGATGGTGCTTGTTCCGCTGCCGATATCGTAGCGTCCGGGACGCAGATTGTTGTAGTAGTCGTCCTTCTGGGCGAGATAGTTGAACACGCGGAGTTTCAGGCCCTTCGACACGCTTTCCACGTGATGACGCACGGAGTCGGCGGGGGTGTTTTCGGTGATGAAGATGATGTGTTCGTCGTCAGTTGTAGCGAACGACGTTCCGAGCACCCCATAGACAATGCCAGCGGCGATGCCGAAGATGAGGAGGAGCGGTGAGAGTGCGATAAGTATTTTTTTTGCCTTAAAATCCATGACGATTTTGGTGTTTCGTTGGTGGTTTCCTTCAATTTTGCTGCAAAATTACACAAAAATAGTGGAAAATGTGCAATTTTCGCGAACAATTACTTGCGGAATTAAGATAATTTTGTAATTTTGCACAGATTTTGAAAGAATGCGCAATGTAGACACGGCGTTTTTGCGGAATCGAATGCGCCAACGTTTGCGTTTAAACGAAATTTAAAGAAACAGAAAATGCGCCAAATGTTTACGTGTCCTCGAAGAGAGGGCGCTGGAAAACGATCGCAAAGCTCCCGAAAACGCTTAACGCAGAAAACGAGAACCAGAGAAAACACGTTTCAAATTGCACGTTCAAGAAGTACGGTTTTCTTCCGTTAATGTTTTCCCCGTTTGGTGTTTTCCTCGTTAGCGGTTTTCCAGGGAGCCTGGCCAAGCAGAATCATAAGCCCGTTTGGCGCCCATTTTCTGTTTACCCTTGGCAAATCAGAATCGTAAATCCGGAAAGGCGAACATTTTACTGCCTCACCCAACCTCAGCAACAAACACAACAACAACCATACTATGATTGAATATCAGTACCAAGACTACATCGGTCTCATCGAAGGCGCTATCAAAGAGCGCTGGAACTGCAACGCATTGACCGACTTCAAAGGACAAACCTACCAATACAAGGACGTGGCTCGAAAAATCGAAAAACTCCACATCCTCTTCGAAAACGCAGGCGTAGAACCCGGTGACCGCATCGCCGTCTGCGGACGCAACAGTGTGCACTGGGCTGTGGCTTTCCTCGCCACCATCACCTACGGTGCCATCGTAGTACCCATCCTCCACGAGTTCAAACCCGAGCAGGTGCACAACATCGTCAACCACGCCGAGGCACGCCTCCTCTTCGCTAGCGACTACGTATGCCCCACCCTCGACCAGGAAGCTATGCCCACGCTTGAAGGCATCGTCTATCTGCCCGACTTCTCTCTCGCCCTCAGCCGTAGCGAAAAACTCACCGAGGCACGCCAGCACCTCAACGAATTCTTCGGTCGCAAGTATCCCGAACGCTTCACAAAGGACGACGTACACTACCGTCTGCAGCCTGACGGTGAGGCACTTGCCATGATCAATTATACCAGTGGTTCAACCGGAAAGTCGAAGGGTGTGCTCATCCCCTACCGCGCTCTGTGGAGCAACTACGACTTCGCCGTTGAAGTCATCGGTGCCCACTGCCCTCCCGGAGGCCGACTCGTCAGCATGCTCCCCATGGCCCACATGTACGGCATGGCCTTCGAGTTCCTCTTCGAGTTCATCTACGGTCTCCACATCCATTTTCTCTCGCGCGTACCCTCGCCCAAGGTCATCATGCAGGCCTTCGCTGAGGTTAAGCCCAGCATCGTCATCGCTGTGCCCCTCATCATCGAGAAGATCATCAAGAAGAACGTCCTCCCCAAGGTGCAGACCCACAGCATGCAGATGCTCCTCCGCACCCCTGTCATCAAGGGCAAAATCCTCGAGAAGATCTGCGGCTCCATCCAGAACGTCTTCGGCGGCCAGTTCTACGAAGTCATCATGGGCGGCGCAGGCCTCAATCCTGATGTCGAGGAATTCCTCCACAAGATCGGCTTCAACTACACCGTGGGCTACGGTTCGACGGAGTGCGCTCCCATCATGTCCTACGAGGCTTGGGACAAGTTTGCCAAGGGCTCGTGCGGTAAGGTGGCTCCCCGCATGGAGATGAAGATCAACAGCAACGACCCCTACTCCGTGCCCGGTGAAATCCTCATGCGCGGCGCCAACGTGATGCTCGGCTACTACAAGAATCCCGAGGAAACGGCCAAGACCATCGATGCTGAAGGCTGGTATCACACGGGCGATATCGGCGTCATCGACCACGAGGGCAACCTCTACATCCGCGGACGCTGCAAGAACATGCTCCTCGGTTCCAACGGCCAGAACATCTATCCCGAGGAGATCGAGGACCGTCTGAACTCCCTCCTCTACGTCCAGGAGAGCATCGTCATCCAGAAGGGCGACAAGCTCTACGCCCTCATCTATCCCGATTGGGAGGCCATGGAGAAGGCGGGCTTGACGCACAAGGACATCCAGGCGCAGATGGAGGCTAACCTCAAGGAACTCAACGGCATGATCAACAAGTACGAACAGATCATGGGTTACAAGCTCTACAAGGAGGAGTTCGAGAAGACTCCGAAGAAGTCCATCAAGCGCTTCCTCTACGAGAACGAGGAGGTGTAAGAAAGCCTCTTCCTTTTACGGTTTAGAAGAAAACATAAAAAACACCGCTTCGCAGAGAAAACAATTAATGCGTTTCTCTGTGAGGCGGTGTTGGTTGTTTCGGTGTTGGTGAAATGACAAATGTGCAAAATGGCAAAATGACAAATG
>JAUNIC010000232.1:0-241 GCA_030523615.1 Bacteroidales bacterium | reverse complement strand
CAATTTAACAGAGGCGATTTAACTCGGGAAATTTGGCCGTCTCGCAGAATTTTCGTAACTTAAAGTGTGGAGGTGGAGAAATGAAGCAGAAAAACTGATGGATTTAGGGGACGGGACTACTTCAAAGATATTTTTGTCTACTTCAAAGGTAGAAAATTTTACTTCAAAGGTAATTTGAAATATCTTTGAGGAAGATTTTTTTTGAGCGGCGAGCGTTCGATTTACCGAAAATGCACATTTG
>JAUNIC010000231.1 GCA_030523615.1 Bacteroidales bacterium | reverse complement strand
ACCATGAACAAAAAATTTGCGACAATCACTATGGCTATGAGTATGGCGGCCCTCGTCGGCTGCACCGATAAAGCCGCCGGCGTGGACCAGGCAGCCATCGACGAAATCGTCAAAGGCATGAGTCTTGAAGAAAAAGCATCGTTCGTCATCGGCACCAACCGCGTGAGCGAAACGCCCCCCGATGCCCCCGAGTGCATCAAGAAGTACCCCATGATCTGCGAGCAGTATCAGGCCGATGCCGAGAAACACGGCGTCAACGGATGGGACGAATTCCAGAGCTTCGTGGCCACCTACAGCACCCAAGGCCGTGTGCCCGGCGCAGCAGGTCAGCACTACGAACTCCCCTCGCTCCAGATGCGTCCCTTTGTCTATGCCGACGGTCCTGCGGGTCTCCGCATCGATCCCCTCCGCAAGGATTCCGCCGGCAACCAGCTCCCCGGCGAATACTACTGCACCGCCTTCCCCACCGAGACAGCCCTCGCCGCCACGTGGGACCTCTCCCTCGTGGAGCGCGTGACGAAAGCCATGGGCGAAGAAGTAAAGGAATATGGCGTCGACATCCTCCTCGCTCCCGCCATCAATATCCATCGTAACCCGCTGTGCGGCAGAAACTTCGAGTACTTCAGCGAAGATCCCATCCTCGCCGGAAAGATGGCCGCCGCCTACATCAACGGTGTGCAGTCGAACGGCGTAGGTACGTCGCTCAAACACTTCGCCGTGAACAACCAGGAGACCCACCGCAACGGTGTGAACGAAGTGGTCAGCATGCGTGCCATGCGCGAGATTTACCTCCGCGGCTTCGAGATTGCCGTAAAGGAAAGCCAGCCCTGGACCATCATGTCCTCCTATAATAAAATAAATGGTACCTTTGCCTCCGAAAACAAGTGGCTGCTCGAGGACCTCCTCCGCGGTGAGTGGGGCTACGAAGGTTTCGTGATGACCGACTGGTGGGCGCAGGAAAATGCTGTTCGTCAGCAGATTGCGGGCAACGACCTTATCATGCCCGGTAGCCAGCGCCAGTACGACGAACTCGTCGCCGGCCTCAAGGATGGCAGCCTGCCCGAAGAAGTGGTCGACCGCAACATCAGCCGCATCCTCGGCGTCATGATGCAGACCCCCACCGCACAGGGTTATCAGTACAGTAACAAGCCCGACCTCCAGGCCCACGCCGCCGTGACGCGCGAAGTAGCGTGTGAAGGCATGGTGCTTCTTAAGAATGAAGAGGTAGGAGGTAAGAGGGAAGAGGGTGCCAAAGCACTCCCTCTTGCCGCCGGTGCTAAGGTGGCGCTCTTTGGCAATGCCTGCTACGACATCCTCGTGGGCGGCAGCGGTAGCGGAAATGTGAACCGCAAGTACAAGGTTTCGCTCGCCGAAGGTATGAAAAACTGCGGTTTCACCGTTGAAAACGCCACTGCCGAAGCCTATGGCAAATATCTTGAAGCCGAGAAGGCCAAGCAGCCCGCCGAGAACTTCTGGACGGTGCCCGTCTTCGACGAACTCCTCCTCACCGAGGCCCAGGTGAAGGCCGCCCTCGCCGCGAGCGACGTGGCCATCTACACCCTCTGCCGCATGGCTGGTGAGGGTGGCGACCGCAAGAACGCCCCCGGCGACTGGCAGCTCTCGGCCAACGAGAAGGTCAACGTCGATCTCGTCGGTCGTGTGGCACACGAAGCCGGCAAAGCCTTTGTCGTAGTGCTCGATATGGGAAACATCATCGATTTCACCGATGTTCTCGCCGCCAATCCCGACGCTGTGCTCCACGCTTGGCTCGGTGGTCAGGAAGCAGGCAACAGCATCGCCGATGTGCTCAGCGGCAAGGTCAATCCCAGCGGCCGTCTGCCCATGACGTGGGCCAAGAAGTATGAAGATTACGCCTCTTCGAAGAATTTCCCCTTCACCGAGGGCGACAGCCTCACGCGTTATGAAGAAGATGTGTTCGTCGGCTATCGTCAGTTCGATCGCGACAAACTCGAGCCCCTCTTCCCCTTCGGTTTCGGCCTGAGCTACACCACGTTCGACTATAGTGATATGACGGCCAAGGCCGCTGTCGACCAGATCACCGTGACCGTCAAGGTGACCAACACCGGCAAAGTCGCTGGCCGCGAGGTCGTTCAGCTCTACGCCTCTGCACCCGCCGGCAACATGCCCATGCCCGTCAAGGAACTCAAGGCCTTCGGCAAGACCGCACTGCTCGAACCCGGCAAGAGCGAAGTCCTCACCCTGACCTTCCCCAAGGAGTACCTCGCCTCGTGGGGTGAAAAGGGATGGACCGTTGCTCCCGGTGAATACACCCTCTCAGCCGCCGCCAGCGCCGCCGACATTCGCCAGACAGCCAAGGTCAAGATGTAAGAAAATACACGAGAATATGCACTCGTGTCAGGCAAAAAGGCCCACCCTTAACACGCGTAAAGGCGCACAACCTCAGCGCCTTGCGCGTGTTAAGCAAAAATAAAAAATAATATTTTTTCGGCGCCCCCTCTTTTGCACGGCTGTAACGTCGCATAATCGTTCAAATGCCTCCTATGAACAACGAACTGCTACTACGCGTCCAGCTGACGTGCTTTGTCATCACGTTCATGCTCGCCTTCGTCGTACTCGTCGGACCCTCGTTCGTCGAGCGCCGCAACCGTAACTACGAGCAGTCGCGGTGGATGCTCTTCATAGCCATGAGCCTCATGGCCGTGCACTACTTCATGCAGATGCGGTTCGGGTTCCGTGCTGCCGGTCCCGATATCGGTGCCATCGCCAACTTTGTGTTCTACGCCCCCGTAGGAGTCCTCATCTGCTTCTCGTAGTACAACCTCGTGCGCGGCGGCATCCGTCAGCGCCGCTACTGGGTAGTGGCTACCGCGGTCTACGTGGTCATGCTCGCCGTGATAGGTTTCGGCCGTTGGCGCCATGACAGTTGGCACATCGGTGCGGAACTCTATGTGGCCGACGCCATCTACATCCTACTCGCGCTGTTCGACATTGTCCTTCCCCTCAGGGAGTTACGGCGCATCAGCCGGCGTATCGACGAGGAAGCCGGCAACTCCGCCAAGACCTATCTGCGGTGTATGAAGGTGGGCTCCATTCTGCTCTATGCCTTTGTCCTCTTTGCCCAACTCTTCCTGTTCAGCACCCCTGTTATTTGTACCATAGGCCCCCTCACCCTGTTGGCCTTTACCTACTTCATCGTCTGCTTCGTAGCCTTAGGCTACAACATGGGCCAGGTGGCCGATATCATCGAGGACGAGGAGAGGGAAGAGGTAGGAGGTAATGGGGAAGAGGAGGAAGAAGAGCTGGACGAGTCCATCGCCCAGGCCCTTGAGCGGTGGAAGGCCGAGGGCGGCATGCGCGACAGCAATGCCTCGATGGTGTCGCTCGCCCGTCGCATCGGGGTGGAGCGTCACGACCTCACCGCCTACCTCTGGCGACAGCACGGCTGCACCTTCCGCATCTGGCTCTCCAACCTCCGCATGGAAGAGGCCAAGCGCATGATACTCGAACACGAGGAATACAGCAACGAAGTCATCGCCATGGAGTGTGGTTTCACCTCCGCCAGCCAGCTCTACCGTGTGTTCAAGGCGGCCACGGGCTCCACCCCCCGCGAGTGGCGAGAAAAGCATAGAAGGACAAAACGATGAATGGGTGCGACATTGCTGCGCGACCCCTCAAAAAACACCGATGAAACCGCAGAAAATGGTGCCGTTCTCCCTTCGGAGGACGGCATCATCTGCGTTTTGCAAAAATGAGCAATGCAATACCTTTTTGATAGCAATGCGACACATAATTTAGGGAACCGAACACCATATTATCCTTAATTCCGCAACACTATAGTTTAACATTATTTATAAGTGCCTGAGC
>JAUNIC010000030.1 GCA_030523615.1 Bacteroidales bacterium | reverse complement strand
AATTAAGAATTAAAAATTAAAATTGAAGTAACCTCTGCCGTTAAGAGTCATTCGCTAACGGCGAGGGGCGCCTAATGCTTCGCAGCGGACGAACCGCCTTGAAACTCGGCTATGAGTAGCTTCCCAGCTCCTCCCCCAGACGGGGGAGGTTGGGAGGGGGCTTTTACTTAATGAGGTCTACGCGACCCTTGCACTCCTCGAGCACAGCCTTAGCGATGCTGCTGGATACGGGTGCGTGGTGATCGTACTGCATAGAGCTGGTAGCACGACCAGAAGTGATGGTACGGAGAGCGGTAACGTAGCCGAACATTTCAGAGAGGGGCACAGTAGCCTTAACGATACAAGCACCGCTACGGCTGTTCTCCATACCCTCAACCTGACCACGACGCTTGTTGAGGTCACCGATTACATCACCCATGTTCTCCTCGGGAGTAACAACTTCGAGCTTCATCATGGGCTCCATGAGGCAGGGACCTGCTACAGCGCAGCAGTTCTTGTATGCCTGGAGAGCTGCGATTTCGAAGGAGAGCTGATCGGAGTCAACGGGGTGGAAGCTACCATCCACGAGCTCAACCTTGAGGGTGTCGACGGGATAACCACCGAGCACACCAGCCTTCATAGCGGCTTCGAAGCCCTTCTGTACAGAGGGGATGAATTCCTTGGGGATACGACCACCAGTCACGCTGTTGATGAACTGGAGGGGACCCTGCTCCTTCCAATCGTAGTCTTCGTCGATAGGACCAACGTTAACGATGATGTCAGCGAACTTACCGCGACCACCGGACTGCTTCTTGTAAACTTCGCGGTGGTTGGTAACGGTCTTGGTGATGGCTTCCTTGTAGTTAACCTGGGGCTTACCCTGGTTACATTCTACCTTGAACTCACGCTTCAGACGATCGATGATGATGTCGAGGTGGAGCTCACCCATACCAGAGATAACGGTCTGGCCGCTCTGCTCGTCAGTCTTAACGGTGAAGGTGGGGTCTTCTTCAGCAAGCTTGGCAAGACCATTGCTGAGCTTGTCGAGGTCCTTCTGGGTCTTGGGCTCTACAGCGATACCGATAACGGGATCGGGGAACTCGATAGACTCGAGGATGATGGGAGCACCTTCTTCGGTGAGGGTATCACCGGTGCGGATATCCTTGAAACCTACACCAGCACCGATATCACCAGCGCCGATAACTTCAACGGGATTCTGCTTGTTGGAGTGCATCTGGAAGATACGGCTTACGCGCTCCTTCTTACCAGAACGAACGTTGTAAACGTAAGAACCAGCTTCAACCTTACCAGAGTAAACGCGGAAGAAGGTAAGACGACCTACATAGGGGTCGGTAGCAATCTTGAATGCGAGAGCAGAGGTCTTGTCGTCCTCAGAGGGATGACGCTCTTCGGTCTCACCGGTCTCGGGGTTAACACCTTCGATAGCGGGAGTGTCGAGGGGGCTGGGGAGGAACATGCAGACATAGTCGAGGAGGGTCTGCACACCCTTGTTCTTGAAGGAAGAACCGCAGGTCATAGGTACGATATCGAGAGCGAGGGTACCCTTACGGATAGCAGCGATGATTTCTTCCTCGGTGAGGCTGTCGGGATCCTCGAAGTACTTCTCCATGAGGGTCTCGTCCTGCTCAGCAGCGAGTTCGATCATCTTGCCGCGCCACTCTTCGCACTCGTCCTTGAGTTCAGCGGGGATTTCTTCAACGTCATATTCAGCACCCATGGTCTCATCGTGCCAGAGGATAGCCTTGTTCTTGATGAGGTCAACGATACCCTTGAAGTTCTCTTCAGCACCGATAGGTACACTGATTACACAGGGAGTAGCGCCGAGGACGTCCTTCATCTGGCGTACAACTTCGAAGAAGTCAGCACCAGAGCGGTCCATCTTGTTTACGTAACCGATACGGGGAACGTTGTACTTGTCGGCCTGACGCCATACGGTCTCAGACTGGGGCTCAACACCACCTACTGCACAGTAGGTAGCAACGGCACCGTCGAGTACGCGGAGCGAACGCTCTACCTCAGCGGTGAAGTCAACGTGTCCCGGAGTGTCAATGAGGTTGAACTTATACTTGTGGCCGCCATAGTTCCAGAATGCGGTAGTAGCAGCAGAGGTGATGGTGATACCACGCTCCTGCTCCTGCTCCATCCAGTCCATGGTAGCAGCACCCTCGTGTACTTCACCGATCTTGTGGGTCTTACCGGTGTAGAAGAGGATACGCTCAGAAGTGGTGGTCTTACCGGCATCGATGTGGGCCATGATACCGATATTACGAGTCAAGTGAAGATCTTGCTTTGCCATTTTCTTTTTTTATTAATTGTTCAGAAGTTCAAAATGTTCAAAATGTTCATTAGTTACATTGTATCAATCAGAAGTAACTTCTGAACATAGTGAACTACTGAACATTTTTGAACAACTATATTAGAAACGGAAGTGAGCGAATGCACGGTTAGCTTCAGCCATGCGGTGCATATCTTCCTTACGCTTGAATGCACCACCCTGCTCGTTGTAAGCGTCCATGATTTCAGCGGCGAGCTTGTCAGCCATGGTCTTACCACCACGCTTGCGAGCGTAGTTGATCATGTTCTTCATGGATACAGACTCCTTACGGTCGGGACGGATTTCGGTAGGCACCTGGAAGGTAGCACCACCGATACGACGGCTCTTTACCTCTACGAGGGGAGTTACCTTGTCAAGGGCAATCTTCCAGATTTCGAGAGCGCTCTTCTCTTCGCTAGACATCTTTTCGCCTACGATTTCGAGAGCGTGGTAGAAGATTTCGTAAGAGATGTTCTTCTTACCATCGTACATGAGGTGGTTAACGAACTTGGAGACCTTCTGGTCGCCATACACGGGATCCGGGAGGATCAGACGCTTCTTAGGTTTTGCTTTACGCATTGTTGTAGTAAAAGTTTGGTTTTCAGTTAGGGCTGCAACTACGTTCTTCAGCTCGTCTCATCAGACGGCTTACTCAACCTCGTGCAAACCAATTTTTTCTGTTTGTTGTGTAAATGGTCGACAACGGGAGCAGCGGAGCGACTCGCCTGCAGGTCACAAGGGGACCAGATTATGAGAGGTCTTCATTCGCTCGCTGGCGAATTACTCTCCGCTTCCGTGTCGGTCGTTAGGCTTTATGAAGTCTCAGAGATTACTTCTTAGCCTTGGGGCGCTTAGCACCATACTTGGAGCGGCGCTGGGTACGGTTAGCAACACCGGCGGTATCGAGAGTACCACGAACGATGTGATAACGTACACCGGGGAGGTCCTTCACACGGCCACCGCGAACGAGCACGATGCTGTGTTCCTGAAGGTTGTGACCTTCACCGGGGATGTAGGAGTTAACTTCCTTAGAGTTAGTGAGGCGGACACGGGCCACCTTACGCATAGCCGAGTTAGGCTTCTTAGGGGTGGTGGTGTACACACGTACACAAACACCACGACGCTGAGGGCAGCTGTCAAGAGCGGGAGACTTGCTCTTGTCTGCAGCAACGCTGCGGCCCTTGCGTACCAATTGCTGAATTGTAGGCATGGTAATTTTTTGTTTTTGTTATTATTATATATTGTGTATGTTTTGGTCGTAAAGTATTTGGCCTCAAGCCGCGGGGCGAGGTCACAAATTGTTGGGCAGAGGGTATACTCCACCTTTCGGGGTGCAAAGTTACAACTTTTTTCTGGAACATAAAAAATATTTGTACCCGAAAATGAAAAGAATTCGATTTTCGGGTACAAATTGACAAAAAAGTACGCAGCAAAAGCAACTTCGCTTTGCAAATATTCTGTTTTACAGCGCAGAAACTGCTATTTCAACTGCTGTCGGAGGCTGTCGTTTTCGAGTTTCAGGTCGCGGATTTGACGGTCGCGCTGCTGAACATCATCACGCAGGAAATTGACGATTTCGTTCAGACGTTCAATCTCACCACGCTCAACAGCGGGGGTGCCAAAGCGGAAGTTGCGCGTGCCTCCATGGTTGCGGAAGCGATAGGCAAAACCTACAAAAAGCTGGATATCGGAGTGTTCGAGGACGTAGCTGTCGTAAGGGCCCGTCACGGTGCCAGGCGTGGGAGGGCGCGAGGTGACGTCGCACACGATGGCGGGCTTGAGGCTGATGGTCCAGGCGCCGCTTTGGCCAAGATTGAAGTTGAAATCAAGACCGTACTTCGTGGCGAAATAGTCCTCGTCGGGGAAGAGTTCGTAGTGCGTACCGCGATACAGGTGGCCCCAGGCGGGCATGATGTCGGCCTCAATCTCGAACAGACGGGGCTTGCCTTTGTAACCGCCGAAGAGGTTCATCAGGTTGATGTGGAACATAGGACCCACAACGGTTCGGGGATCGCGGCGCTCTTTGCGAGTCATCTTGTAGTATCCGTCGGCCTCGAGGCCAAGTCCAATGACGGGCGTCAGCTGTTTGCGCAGTTCTATGTTTCCGGCCCACCCGCTGCAGTCGACAAGGTATTTCAAGTCGAACACCATGGGGTGGTAAACACCGCCAGCCAGCGAAAGCGACCAGTTGTCAGAAAATCTGGGCCTCACCAAAATGTTGCGGTCTACTTTTTCAGACTTTTCGGCAGGGAGTGTCACGCCTTGCGCTTCTGCCGAGATGGCAGACATCAGGAGCACAAGAAGCAAGAGAATTTGTTTCATTCCTTTATTAAATACGCACGCGTGTGCGCACGATAGAGATTGTATTTTGCTGAATTTCGGGTGCAAAGATACGTTTTAGTCGGGAATCTGCCAAATTATTTTGACGATTTGGCAGAACTGCTTGGTCATTTCGCAAAAAAATGCTAACTTTGCACCGATATTTATGTGTCTCCCGTCGTTGGCACATACGTTGCGAAACTCCAAATCGTCAACGCTTCAATGCGAGACACCATCAACAAAGAAAACAAATTAATAACCAATAAACACTTTTACAAAAATGGCAGAAAACAAGCCCCAGCAGCAGCAGCTCCAGATCGAGCTCACCCCCGAAGTAGCAAGCGGTTCTTACAGCAACCTCGCAGTCATCAACCACAGCAACCAGGAGTTCGTCATCGACTTCATCGCTGCTCTCCCCGGCCTCCCCAAGGCTCGCGTAAACAGCCGTCAGGTTCTCACTCCCGAAAGCGCAAAGCGTCTTCTCTTCGCTCTCCAGGACAACGTGGTTAAGTACGAGAAGCAGTTCGGCACCATCGCTCTCCCCGGCGCTCCCGCTCCCAAGGCTAACGGTGGCGTAGCTACTCCCTTCGGCACTCCCGAGGCTGACGCTTAATCCTTAAGCACAGCGAGAATGCCCCACGGCCTCAGCCGTCGCCAGCATCTCACAATAAAACGCGCTCTCATCCGCACAGGATGGGGGCGCGCTTTTTTTGTGGCGCTACGGAGGCCTGAAAACTACCTTTGAGAGCGTTCAAATTATCTTTGAAGTAGACAAAACTACCTTTGAGAGCGTTTCGATGGTCGCTGACTACGCGGTATTTTTGTTTTTTTCGAAGAAATCTGCCATCTGCCATAAAGCACGCATAAACATCTGCATATCAGTCATGTACAAAATGGCAGATGCCGTTTGATTTGCCATAGTCTGCCATTCTTCTGCCATTGAGTACGGGTACGGCCTTTCTGGGTGTCTTCACACAAATTATAGAAGTACCTCTTTTACACCCATGGCAGACAATGGCAGACAACAAGCTTCCTGCCATTTTGTAACAAAAAGGCTATCAATTATTTACCGCCGTCGTATGGCAGAATGTAAGAATTTGGCAGAAAACGCAAAATCTTTGCCACAGCTCCGGTGCTACCGAAAAAGCCGCCTGCCGAGTTTTGAGTTCGGCAGGCGGCAATGTATTTATTCGTTTCATGCAACGGTACAAGTGGCCGCTGCAACGACAGGGCGTTCGCCAATCTTGGCGTAGAGCGTTCTTTACGGCATGATGAGCTGGTGGATGGCCTCGGTCACGTCACCGATGCTGATCATTCCGTCACCGTCTAGGTCAGCCTGGCCGTTGGGGGCAATGCTTTCGAGAATCATGTTGCGCATAGCGGTGATGTCGTCGACGTCAAAGTCGTCGTCGCCGTCAACGTCTGCCCAAACCTTGCCGGGAATAAGAGTTGCGCTAGTACATTTGATGTTCTCAGCCCATGCGGTATCGGCGCCATTGGACTGGCTACTGTCCTTGGTGTACCAAAGTTTGAGATAGTAGTGGCCGGCAGAGCTGAAGGTGTATTCGTACTTTCCGCTCTTGTCACCACTTTTACTGTCAACGCTCTTCTCGACTTCATTGTCATCGTCGTAGTTGCAGATGGAGGCAAAGAACTTATCGTAATTGTTCTCGCTGCTTACTCGCCAGTCGAAGACAAGCGTGCTTCCCGGGATGATGGTGCCGAGGTCGTAGACGGCCTTTTCGGAGATGCTGCTTGTGCCGTGCTGCCCCTGATTAGTGCTCACCCAGTTGGGGAGGGTCTTTTCCTGCACATTGTATACCTCGCCGTTGTGTTTTCCGCAAATGCTGCAGATGCCAGCAGCGAAGTTATGGACGGAGGGAGTTTCATCGACGATGATGTTGGTGTAGCGGGCTTCGGAGAAGATGGGTTCTGCCACGGCATGCTGGTAGCGTCCGTAGTATACGCGGGGACCACCGAGGACAGGCATGGTGCCGCCGGGAAGCTGCTGACCCCAATCCTTACCAAGGAGATAGGCAGCACGACCGGCTACGACGTCATCGTGGCTGATGGCGATTGATTTGCCATAGTCAGCGTTGACACTAATGTCCACGGGACTGCCACTGTTCTTGAAAGTGATTGAGCCATCGTAATAGGAGCGGGTCACCGTGTTACCGCTTGCATAGGGTATGACAATGCCCGACGTGCTTGAACCTTCAACATTGCCGCTGACGAAGGCGCCGTCGACGGTGACGTAGACGTTGTTAGTTGCAATGATACCAGCCACGCGACTACCCTTGACATTGCCATAGTTGGCCACATTTCGCAGGGTTAGTTTATTATTTTCCTGCTTGTAGCCGAGGATGCCGCTTACAAGGTCGGCACCATTGATGTCGCCATAGTTGGCGAGATTCTCCAGCGTCAGGTCAGTGTTGCTGAAGATTGAACCGACGATACCGGCCAGACCACTGTTAGATTCAGCGGTGACGCTGGCATAGTTCACACAATCGCTGATAGTCGTTGACTGGGTCATGTAACCTACTACGCCGCCAGTAGAGGCTCGGCCGATGACGGTGCCGCGGGTAATGATGTGGTGAATGGCGAGATTACCCTTGGTCTGGCCCACGAGGAGGCCCGTTCTATCGTAGCTGCGAGAATGGAGATTGCCTTCGATTTCAAGATGGCAGATTTCTGCGTCAGCACCGTCGGCACCAGCCACGCTGAAAAGGCCAACGCCATCGGAATACTTCGTACTGAAATCCTTGTGATCAAAGTAGAAACCGCTGATCTTATGCCCCTTACCATTGAAGTAGCCGCAGAATACGCGGAAGGGGGCGAAACTGCCCTTGCCCTCTCCGCAGTAGGGCGAGAGGTCGATGTCGGCATCGAGGACAGCGCTGACAGTGTTGTTGCCTCCGTTCACGAGGTCACGGAGACTGGCGAGGTTGCCATAGTTGCAGATGTGATAGACTCCGTCGATAAGTTCAGGCTCCTGGAATTCTCCGCAGACAGTGCAGACGCCGTCGGAGCCATAGGCATGGCCTAGGTATATAGCCTCGGAGCCCGGGCCGTTGGCGAAGGTGGCAGGAGTTTTGAGCGTTCCGGCGCAGTCGGCAGTACCAGTGTGGAGATATACGCGGAAGCCTTCGCCGGGGGTGAAGAAGACAGTGGGGAGGTTGATGCCGTCGAGACCCTGACTCCACACAAGTTCGGAGCGTACACCCTGGAGTTTGAAGGCCACCTCGCCGCTGACGAGGACGTCGTGGCTCACACTCTGCGCACCGGGCACATCAACAGAATAGCAGGCAGAGGGCTCTTCCTGGCCACGTTCGTCAGACAGCGTCGAGGTTGCGCTGTAATAGCAGTTGGTGATGCCCTCAGGGACGTTAGACCATGCTAAGATGAGGCCGTGGTGCGGCGCCCTTGAACCTACCTGAAGGACATCGCTGGTGAAGAGACAGTTCGTGATTTCACCGTATGCCCACGAACAGATGCCGCCGACCTGGTAATTGGCAGTGATGGTGCCTGAGGAAACACAGTCGGAGATTATTCCATCGTTCTGCAGGTCAGCACAGATGCCGGCTGCATGATTGCCTGCAGTCACATTGCCGGAATTCTCGCAGCGGGCAATGCTGCCGCTGTTTACCGCACCGCAAATACCACCGGCATACGTATTTTGAGAGGAACTAACGCCAGTGCTAACGTTGCAGACCTTAATATCGCCAGCGTTAAAGCATTCACTGACAACGGTGTTTCTGTTTCCACCATATTCGATACCACAAATGCCGCCGGCATTCTTCGAACCAGTGACGTTGGCATAGTTAACACAGCGAGTTATATTGGCGTTATTGTTACCGACCACACCACCGACGTTTTGGGAGCCGACCACATTGCCGCTCTCCACTACGATGCCGCTGAACGGGGTGGACACACAATAGCCTGCGAGCACACCCACGTTGACGGAGTAGGGAGCATTGACAACAAAGTTGCTCAGACGCAGGTTGCTAATACTGCTGTAATACAGGACGCTGAATAGACCATAGTAATCGCCCGCCGCATCGTTGATGTAGAGACCGCTCACAGAGTGCCCCTGACCATCGTATTCGAGATACATTGCGCCTTGACCACCCGCTAGACGAGTGTCGCCAATAGGAATCCAGTTACCAAGACTCTCGCCGCAGACGCAGGACAGATCGAGGTCAGCAGTCTGCACGGCTTTGATTCGTTGCTGACCACGCAGATTGATTGCATCGCGCAGCCAGAGGAAGTTACCAACACTTGCTATAAAATACGTGCCATCGTCCTCGGCAGGCGTCTTGCCGACGCCGCAGTTACGGCATATTTCGTTGGCGTCGAAATCGTGATCTTGATGAGTGACGTCGGAACTAAAGGTGTTGCTGTAGCTACCTTCAAGACTGCCGTCGCAGTAGATGGTACCAGTGAAATAGACCTGACTGCCAGTGCCGAGGGGAGTGGGAAGCGCATCGCTGCCAATGGTTTGTGTCCACCACAAGTCGCTCTGGTCGCCCTGGAGAAGATAGGCACCCTTACCGCTGCTGAGTTCGGCAGTCGTGAGGCCCACTGAGTTGCCAACGAGGGCGGGAGCCTTAGGAGAGAGACGGTTGTCCTCGAGGACGACATTTCCATTTCTATATACGATTGTCGCGTCAGAGCGATAGCAGTTGTTATTCCATACAGTACCATTGTTAGCCTGAGCCACCAAGAGACCTACATTGGTGGTGACATTGTCAACCATCGTCACGTCACACACAACGAGACTATTGCGGATGGTGCCAGAGGCTTGAGAGACGAGACCCGCACCGGAATAGCCGCTGACAGAACCTGCACTAAGGCAGTTCTCGATGATGGTGGAAGTGCCGTTCATCTCACCGGTAATGCCGGCGGTGTAATACTGACCGTTGACAGAACCGTAATTGGCACATCCGCTGGCCTTGCCGTTAAGAGCACCGAAGAGACCGCCGCAGTATTGGTATACATTATTAACTGTAGCATAGTTGACACAGTGTGTGACTTCGGCTCCGCTCATGACGTAGCCTGCCACACCACCTGTGTAGTTTGAAGAACCGCTTACGGTGCCGCGGGTGGTGATGCCCGAGATGCGGGCATCGCTATTGTTGATTTCACCAGCAAAAATGCCGACGTAGCTGGTGCCGGAAACATCACCCTCAACGGTGAGATTGGTGATGGTGGCGCGGCCCACCTTGCCGAAAAGACCGGCACGGATGACATTGTCTCCACTGCCAATATAGAGGCCACTGATCGTGTGGCCCTGGCCGTCGAAGGTGCCTGAATAGGGGGCACTGTAACTGCCGATACCTGTCCAACTGCCGAGTGTCGAGCTGCAAACGCTGGAGAGGTTAATGTCGGCGTTGAGCCTGGCCGAAGCACTATTATGGCCGCTACCAACGTATTGGGCAAAGGCCTTGAGGTCCGCGGCCGTACCGATAAGGTAGGGATCGTCGGTGGTGCCTGAACCTCCGCCGCTGGGCTGTGCCCATGCGCTCACGGTGCCGAGGAGCACGAAGAGCGCTGTTGCGATGAGATGTTTGAAGTTATGTATCATGGTGTTTTGACTTTGTACATAAAGAGCCGTTACGGCAGGAGGGACTTGATGAGGAGGGTGAGGTCGGCAATGGTCACGCGCCCGTCATTGTTGACATCGCACATCACGGTGGGAGCGGTGGCGCCCAAGATGATTTGCTGGAGGAAGTTGACGTCGTCGAGGTCAACGTCGCTGTCGCCGTCGATGTTGCCGTCGGCATAGGGCTTGGCGAGGACGAGCTTGAGGCCTGTGAGGGTGGCAGTGTCGGAACCACTGTCGCCACCGCCGTCCTTATGGTAGGTCATGGTGAGGCGATAGTCGCCATCGGCGGTGATGGTGTAGTCGGCGTGGCCGCTCTTGTCGCGACCGCTCACATGATCGACCATATCGACGACCCGGGCATAGCTGCCGCCACTCTTGACGTAGAAGGTGACGGTGAGTTTGTCGTAATTAGCCTCGCTGTCGACGGTCCAGTCGAAACTGACCTTTGCACCAGCCTTGAGGCCGTTCCAGTCGACTTCCTTCTTGCTGTCGGTGCTGCCCTTGCCCTGATTGTCGCTCATCCAGTCGTCGCCATTGACGATGAAGTCGTAGACGGGAGCCTCGGCAGAGCAGAGGGAGCAGTGGCGGTCGATGCCGTAGTCGTGGTGGGGACCGTCGGCAAAGAGCACGCTGTTGCTGTACTGGTCGGTGGTGCCGACGGGGATGTCGCCGCACTGCTCGTAGCGTCCGTAGTAGACGGGGCGATGGCCGAGGACGGGATAAGTGTCGACGCCGAGCTCCTGGCCGAAGGGCTCGCCGAGGAGGTAGGCCACGCGGCCTGAAGCGATGTCGTCGGCGGTGCAGGCGGTGCCTTCGCAGTCGTCGGCGCCGGTCCATGCGGCAGCGTTGTAGTAGCAGTCGCTGACGGTGTAGCTGCTGACGTTGACGATGCGGACGATGGGGGCTGCCGATGAGGCATCGCCGGTGCTGGTCACACTGCCGTTGTTGAAGCAGTGGCGGACGCTGATGCCGTTGCTGACGCTGCCGAGGATGCCGGCAGCATTCTTGCCGGATGCCACTACAGGGGCGTAGTTGGCGCAGGCGCTGATGTTGACGGAAGAAATGGTGCTGCCCACGATGCCGCCGACGTAGGTCTTGCCGGAGACGGCGGCGTAGTTGGCGCAGCGGATGACGGCCGTGCCCTGGTTGGTGTCACCGAGGATGCCGCCGACGTTGTAACCTGCCTCGATGCTGATGGCGCCGTTGTTGGTACAGTCGCTGATGGTGGCCTTGTTGAGCTCGTTGTAGGCCACGACGCCGCCGATGTTCTCGTGCTGCATGCTGCCGGTGGCGGTGATGGTGCCGTAGTTCGTGCAGCAGGTCACTTTGCACGACTGCATGCAGTCGCCCATCACGCCGCCGACATTCTTGCAGGCGGAAGTGCCGGCGATGGTGATGTCGGCATAGTTGACGCAGTCGGTGACAGTGCATCCGTTGGCATAGCCGCTGATGCCGGCCACGTTGTCGCCTTCGGTGAAGATGGTGCCGCGGGTGACACACTGCTCGACGGTACCCAGAAGATAGCTGCAGAGGATGCCGCTGACGCCGTTGCCGGAGCCGACGGTGATGTCGCCGGTGACGTCGATGTTGCGGAGCACGCCATTGCGCTCCACGTTGCCGAAGAGGCCGGTCTTGTACATCATGTTGCCGTTGCAGTAGAGGCCGGTGATCTTGTGGCTCTGGCCATCGTAGGTGCCACGGTAGGCGACACTGTTGGGAATCCACGAACCGAGCTCGGCGCTGCAGACGGTGCTGAGGTCTATGTCGGCGGTCTGCACGGCGCTGAGGTCGCTGTGGCCACGGTCTATCTGGTCGCGGAACCACACGAGGTGGCCGGGCTTGCTGATCTTGAGCACACCGCCGTCCTCAGCGGGCTCTTCGCCCTGGTGGCAGGCTGTGCAGACGCCGTTGGCGGCGAAGTTGTGGGGGACGACGGTGGGCGACGTCGGGGTGTTGGTATAGGCACCGCCGGCGATGCTGCCGTCGCAGTTGATGGTGCCGTTGAGGTACACCTGATTGTTACTCTGGATGCTGGGCATGGTCTCGCTGCCGATAATCTGGCCCCAGAAGGTGCGGGCGTCGCGGCCTTCGGTCTGGGCGTCCTGGAGGTAGTAGGCCACCTCACCGCTCGCCAGTTGTTCGGGGGTTGCCTCGCGGAGGGTGAAGATGGTGGTGGTGGTCATCGTGGCGCTGGTCAGACGGTTGTCGCGCTCGAAAACTTCGCCCTTGCTGGTCAGCTGGGCGGTGGAGAGCGAGTAGCAGTTGTTGGCAATCGTGCCATCCTGGGTGCCACCGGCCACAAGGCCTACGCCGTAGAGGTTGTTTTTGCTCTGGGCGGCAATGTCACCGATGTTGAGGCAGTAGGAGATGGCGCCGCGGGAGAGGTTGGCGCCTACGATGCCGCCCAGGTTGTTCTGGCTGTAGGAGTAGGCATTGCTGATGCGGCCGGAGTTGAAGGCGTCGGTGACGCTGCCATCGTTGTATCCCGCGATGCCGCCGACGTAGCCATAATCGGTGCTGGTGTTGTGGACAGTGCCGGTGTTGACGACGCGGCAGATTTTGCCGGAGTTGTTGTAGCCGACGATACCGCCGACATAGCCCCGTACACCCTCGATGCTGGCGTGGTTAGTGGCGTCGCTGAGGCCGTTGGGGTTGGTGGCGTAGGGAGAGAAATCGCCGACGATGCCGCCGACACACTCGTTACCACGAACGCTACCACTGACGGTGACGCCATGGATGTCGCAGTCGCCATTGACGTAGCCCACGAGACCGCCGACCTTGTCGCCGGTGGAGGTGACGTCGCAGGTGAGGGTGAGGTCCTGGACCGTGCCTTCGAGACAGCCGAAGAGGCCGCGGTAGCTGTCGGTGCTGTTGATGTAGAGGCCGGTGATGGCATGGCCCTGACCGTCGAAGGTGCCGGAGTAGTACTGTGCCGTTGAGGGACGGATGGGTGTCCACGACTGGCCGGAGGCTGCGCTGCAGACGGGGCTGAGGTCGATGTCGGCGGTGAGCTTAGCCTTGGCACTGGTATTTGAGGACGTGCTGTTGACAAAGTCGCGGAACCACGCGAGCTGGCCGGCATTGCCAATGAGGTAGTAGCCTTCGCTGAAGGCGGGAGCCTGGAGTTTACCGCAGACGCTGCAGAGGCCGTCGGACCAGTCGTGGCCGTTGATGACAGGGGTGGCGCCGGGTGTGTTGGTGGGGGTGCCGGTGAACTCATTCTTGCAGTTGACGGTGCCGTTGAGATAGACCTGGTAGTCGACCGCGGGAACGGGCATTGTAGCGGCGGCGGCGAGGTTCTGGCCCCATTGGGTGGTGGCCTGGTCGTCCTGGAGGAGCACAGCGACGACGCCCGAAGCCAGCTGCTCGGGGGTGACGAAGTCGCTGCCCGTGATCTTCACGACCGTGCCCAGGAAGGGGTCGCCGTAGAGGTTGTGGCCATTGTCGTAGGGCTGGCCATTGTAGGTGAGGGTGGCCTCGGTGCTGGCGTAGCAATGCTCGATAGTGAGGTCGGGGTCGCCCGCACCGCCATTCCAGGTGTCGCCGGAGAGGAGACCGATGGAATTGCTCGCTGATGACTCGACGGAGCCCGTCGTTAGGCAGTGGTTTAGGGTGACGATGCCGCTGTTGACGGAACCGACCATACCGCCAGCATAGCCTCTTCTGGCATAGATGGCGCCGGTGTTGAGACAGTTGGTGATGACGGCAGCATGTCCGGTATGACAGCTGCCGAGGATACCACCCACGCCGCTCGAATCGTTGCTGCGGATGGCGCCGGTGTTGACGCAGCGGTTGATGACGTTTTCGGTGCCACGGCACTCGCCCAATATGCCGCCGACAGTGTTGTAGCTTGTGGCACTGACGGTGGCCTCGTTGCGACAGTCCTCAATGGTGCCGCCTTCGAGTCTGTAGCAGATGCCGCCGACGTACGAGTTACCGGTGACGACGCCCTTGACGCAGACGCCGCTGATGGTGGTATTGGTGGCCTGACTCACCAGAGCAGCGATATTGTTGCTGGTGGAGACGATGTCGACGGCATCGAGGGTGAGATCCTTGATGACGGCGTTCTTGGCGTAGCGGAAAAGGGCCATGTTGTAGGCGGAGCCATGGATGTAGAGGCCGCTGATGGTGTGGCCCTGGCCGTCGAAGGTGCCGGAGAAGGCCTGATTGTAGCTGTCGTAGCCGATGGGTTGCCAGTTGCCGTCGGTAGCGTTGCAGACGCTGCTGAGGTCGATGTCGGCGGTGAGGATGGCATTCTTCAGCGTGAGGTCGGAGTGGTTCCTGACATAGTCGCTGTACCACCTGAGGTCGGCAGCCGAACCAATCTGCCAGGGACTGGCGGCAGAGCCGTCGCCCGCTGGGTCGGCCCACGCCACTGCTGCGCCCGCCACGGCGAAGAGCGCTGTTGCGATGAGATGTTTGTATTTGCGTATCATGGTGTTTTGAGTTTAAGCATTAAGAGCCATTACGGCAGGAGCGACTTGATGAGGAGGTTGAGGTCGGCAATGGTCACGCGGCCGTCGCCGTTGAAGTCGCACTTGGCGTCGTCGGGCTTGATGTAGCGGGTGAGGACGCTGCGGAGGTAGTTGACGTCGCCCATGTCGACACCGCCGATGCCGTCGAGGTTGGCGTTGATGCCGTTGTTGAGCATAGCGGGACCGGTGACGTTGGTAAGCGTTGCCTTGTCGTCGTTGTAGTTGCCGCTGCCATCCTTGGAGTATTCGGCCTCGAGGATGTAGGTGCCGGCCTCGGTGATAGCGTAGCTGTGGTGGTTAGAGTATTCACCGCTTTTCTCCAACAGTTCGGTGCGTACGCCGCTGGGAGTGGTGATGTAGACGCGGAGATAGTCCCAGCTGCCCTCGCTGCTGACGGTCCAATCGAAATCGATTTTGTCGTCCACTTCGGCGCCAACAAAGGTCCAGGAGTGGCTGTCTACACCATTGTTCTGCCCCTGGATGGTGCTCTCCCAATCTTCGTAGGAAGCGGCGGGCTGTCGGCTGATGGCTTCACCGTCGTGACGGCCGCAGATGGTGCAGACGCCGCCTTCGATGTGGTGAGGTTCGTAGACCTCGGTGAGGTGCTCGGAGTTGCTGCCGCGGGGCGTGGCGTAGGTGGGTTCTTCGTCGGCGTGGGTGAGATACTTGCCATACCACACTTCGGGGCCGTTGAGGTTGGGATGACTGTCGACTCCAATCTCCTGCCCGAAGGGGAGGCCGATGCGGGCTGCGACGCAGCCGTTGTTTACCTCGTAGTCGGTCACGCCGATGCCGCCGTGGGCGTCGGTCATGTCGACGGCAGAACCGCCAACGTTCATGGTGTGGGAGACGCCGTAGTAGAGATGTTCGGGAGCGCTGCCGTCGGCCATATAGGCGAGATCGCCGATGATGGCGCCGCAGGAGGAGGAGTAGGAAGTGATGTCGCCCATGGAGAAGCAGCGGTCGATGCTGGTGGTGCTGGCATAGCCTACGATGCCGCCGACTCGCTCGCGGCCAATGACTTGGGCGACGTTGATGCAGTAGCTGGCACCGGCAGTAACGCCGCTCTGGCTGATCCAGCCAACGATGCCACCGACATAGTTGCCGCCGTCGCCGTGGATGGTGCCGTAGTTCTCGCAATGAAGGAGCTTGGAGTAGTGGTAGTGCTCGCCGGCGATACCACCAATGCGGCAGTTGGAGTCGTAGTTCTCAAGACGATAGATGTCGCCAGTATTGAAGCAGTCGGCAATCGTATTTTGACCATATCCGACGATGCCGCCGACATTCTTTTCACCACGTACAACGGCCAGGTTCCCGCTCTGGGAGATAGGGCCATACGCATGGCCGACGATGCCGCCGACACCAGCTACACCAGTGACTTCGCCCCTGGAGGTGCAATAGCTGATCGACGAGTTGGTGCCGACCCAGCCGCAGATAAGGGCTGTGTTTTGGTCACCCTTGACATCGCCACTGACGGTGAGGTTCTCGATGCTGTTGTTGTCAATAGCGCCAAAAAGACCGATATAGCTATCGCTGGGGCGATTGATCTTAAGACCGGTGATCCAGCGGCCGTTGCCGTTGAATTCGCCTTGGTATTCTACTCTGTTGGTGCCGATGGGAGTCCATCCCTTACCGTCGGGCTGGGCGTCGCAGTAGTCAGCGAGGTCGATGTCGTCCATGAGGATGGCGTCGTGTTCAGCGCGACCGACTTCGACCTCCTGCTGCAGCCATACGAGATGGCCGACGGTGCTGATCTGGCGTATACCGAATGAGAGGACGGGCTCGTGGCCCTTGTGGCAACCGGTGCAGACGTCGAAGGCGTCGAAGACGTGGTCTTGCACCACGGGTGCGACGACGGCGTTGGTGAAGTAACCATCGACGGTTTCACCGGCGCAGTTGACCGTGCCGCTGAAGTAGACGGTCTTGTCGCTGCCCAGCTGGGGCTCGGTATCGTAATTGGAGAAGTCCTGGCCCCAGTGGATGCCGGTGCGACCACCCTGGAGGGCGTAGGCCAGAGCACCCGAGAGGTAGTCAGCCTCTGTGGCGTCGGCCGCTATGACACTGCCCACGAGAGGTGCGGCCTTGGACATACGGCAGAAGCGCTTGGCGCCCTGAAGGTCAATGTATTGAGAATTGGTATAATAAGCGATGGAGCACTCCGCCTTGGCGTAGCAAGCGGTGACGCTGATTTCTGCGCCGGCACCGGAGATAAGACCGCATTCATCATTCCCAGCGGCCACATTGCCCTCGTTGAGGCAATAAGCCACCTGGGGCAACGAAGAGGTGGCGCCGCCTAAGATGCCGCCAACTCCTCTGATGTCGCGACCGATGAGGTCGCCGAAGTTGTAGCAGTCGACAATCTGGCCATCGGAGGCTCTACCGACGATGCCGCCGACACTTGAAGCCGACTTGTCGCCAAAATTGAAATGGGCGACGTTGTAGCACATGCTGACGACGGACGATGCGCCCCTCATCCAACCGACGATGCCACCGACTTCTGAACCGGCCGTGACGGTGCCTGTGTTACCGCAGCCGCTGATTTCGGCCACGGCGAACTCGCCGATGATGCCGCCGGCATTGTTGCTTGCAGAGACGGCGCCGCTGTTGGTACTGTTGGTGATCGTTACCTTGGAATTGTCGCTGTTGCCGATGATGCCACCGGCATAATAGCCTGTTGAAGCGATAGCGCCGGAGTTGGCACAGCCGGACAGCGTGAAGCGATACATATTGTAGCCGATGATGCCACCGACATTGCTGGAACCGCTGATACTGGCGGCATTGGAACAGTCGGTGATGGCTGCGTCATTGTTATAGGTTGTGCCCACAAGGCCGCCCACACGACTTTCGCCAACAATGCTGCCGGAACGCACGTGAACATTCTGCACGAGACATACATTCTGCATGGTTCCTGCCACGGCGCCTACATTCTGACACTCGGGCAGGTTGATGTTGACGTCGGCAAAATTGAGGTTCTTCACCGTAGCGCCGGTGCTGAGGCCATAGAACAGGCCGCATCTGCCGTCGGTGCGCTGGCCCATGTAGAGGCCGGAGATGGTGTGGTTCTGGCCGTCGAAGGTGCCGAGGTAGGAAGAGACTTGGTCGCCGATGGGTTCCCAGTCGACAGACTCTAAGTAGTTGACGTAGTCGGCGGGATGGCAGAAGACGCTGAGGTCGATGTCGTCGGTGAGGACGGCGTTGGAACTTGCTTTGTTACCATCACGAAGCAGACGCGAGAACCAAAGGAGCTGGCCGGCATTGCCAATCTGGTAAACATCGCCCACAAGGGGTGCGGGGGTCGCTTCGCTGCAGTGGCTGCAGATGCCGGTGGTACCGAAGTCGTGGTCTTCGCGATAGGTGGTAGCGGAGGTATTGGTGAAACGGCCTTCGTAGGAGCCGTCGCAGTGGATGGTGCCCTGGAAGTAGACACGGAAGTTGGCGGGCTGGCGATTGAAGACGGGCCATTCCTCGACGCCCACACGCTGGCTCCACCAAAGGGTGGACTGGTCGTCCTGAAGGAGGTAGGTGGCCTTACCGCTGCTGAGGTCTGAGGCGCTGAAGGCCATGACATCGTTCTTGGTGAGAGAGCCCGAGACGATGCCGCAGACGTTGCTGGTGGTGGTATTGCCGTTGAGGGTGGCGCTGGCGTCCCAGCCACATCTGGTCATCGTGACGTCGTCTTGAGACATGCCCACGAGCATACCAGCGGAGTTGGGACCGGACACGTTGCCTTCGTTGAGACAGTGGTCGATGACGCTGCCGTTGCCGCAGAAAAAGCCCACGAGGCCACCGACACAGTAGCGGCTGTTGAGCGTGACTTCGCCTTTGTTGCAGCAGTTGGAAATACGACCGCAGTAGGTGCCTGCCAGACCACCGACGTTATCCGAATTACCTGTGATGGTGCCGAAATTGACACAGCCTTCCATGACGCTCTCCTGATATTGCTGCGAACCGACAATACCACCGGCAAATCCTCGACCGCCAGTTACGTTGGCCATGTTGGTGCAGTTGTAGATTTCGCCAGCGGCGGTACCGCCGACAAGACCACCCGCACAACTGCTCGTGGTGGAGATGGTGCCTGTCACCATGATGTTGCGGAGGGTGAAAGGATGGACGGGGATTGTACTGCTGCCATAGGAGGCCACAGCGCCTACGCTGCTGGTAGCCTGCAGATTGACGTCGGCCAGAGTGAGGTTGCTGATGGTGCAGTTGCCGAGATTCACAAAAAGACCTACAGCATAGCCGCTACTGGTTAGATGGCTGAGGGTGTGGTTTCCGCCGTTGAAGGTGCCGGTAAAGTACCTACCGCCGAGCGGCTGCCAATTGGCGATGGACGCAAGATCGATGTCGGCGTTGAGGTAGTAGTTCGACTCCGAGAAATAAAGACCGCAGTCGGTCTTCGTATTCGAGTTGTAGTTGTCCATCAGCCACTTCATGTTTTCTACGGTGTTGAGGACGTAGGGGGCGCTTTTACTGCCGTCGCCCTGGGTAGGTTTGACGGCAGCGGGCTGTGCCCATGCGCTCGCGGCGCCAAGCACGGCGAGGAGCGCGGTAAGCAGATAAGGTCTGAAGTGTTTCATAATGTATATTTTTTAGTTATTTGCTTGTGAACTGCATTTGGGGCAATTTAATTTGGCAAAGTTAGCAAATAATCTGCAGATACTGAAGAAAATAGGCTATTTTTTAACTCGCCGCCACGCAATATAGGGAAGTTGCCCTATCGCAGAAAACTATTTTCCCTTTATCATTTTGTTTCTCGCAAAAAAGAGTGCCGAGGGCTTCCTTTGTGGGGAGGCTCTCGGCACTCATTATTTATTCGTTACGCACGCTGGGTGCGGGGATGTGGACGGGTTTAATAGTCGTCGTCGTCGTCGCGGCGGTCGCGGTTCATCTGGGCATAGTCATCAGCGTCGCCAACAACGATGCGGTTGAACTCGCGGAGACCGGTACCAGCAGGGATGAGGTGACCGCAGATGACGTTCTCCTTCATACCTTCGAGGTTATCGCTCTTACCGCTGATAGCAGCTTCGTTGAGGACCTTGGTGGTCTCCTGGAAGGATGCGGCAGACATGAAGCTCTTGGTCTGAAGGGCAGCACGGGTGATACCCTGGAGAATCTGTACGGAGGTGGCGGGCACGGCGTCGCGAACGACTACGGGGCGCTTGTCCATACGCTTGAGCTGGCTGTTCTCGTCGCGGAGCTTGCGGGCGGTGACGATCATACCCTTCTTCATGGTCTCAGAGTCGCCTTCGTCGGTGACTACCTTCTTGCCCCAGATGCGGTCGTTCTCCTCGGCGAAGTCGAGTTTGTCGACGATCTGTGCCTCGAGGAAGCGGGTATCGCCAGGTTCCTGGATGGTGACCTTGCGCATCATCTGGCGCACGATGACTTCGAAGTGCTTATCGTTGATCTTCACACCCTGGAGACGGTATACGTCCTGAACTTCGTTGACGATGTACTCCTGAACAGCGGTGGGACCCATGATAGCGAGGATGTCGGCGGGAGTGATCTGACCGTCGGAGAGCTTGGTACCAGCCTTGACGTAGTCGCCTTCCTGCACGAGGATCTGCTTGCTGAGGGGAATGAGGTATTTCTTGATTTCGCCGAGCTTGGAGGTAACGACGATTTCGCGGTGGCCACGCTTGAGGGCACCCATACCGATTTCACCGTCGATTTCGCTGACGATGGCGGGATTAGAGGGGTTGCGGGCTTCGAAGAGCTCGGTAACTCGGGGAAGACCACCGGTGATATCGCCACCACCACCGACTGCACGGGGGATCTTGACGAGGGTGTCACCAGCCTTGAGGAGCTGGCCGTCGTCGACGGAGATGTGGCCGTTGATGGGGAAGTTGTAGGTGCGGATGGTGTTACCGTCTTCGTCAACGATGTGGGCAGAGGGCACGACGCCCTTCTCCTTGGACTCGATGACGATGCGTTCCTTGAGACCGGTTGCTTCGTCTTCTTCGACGCGGTAGGTCACACCTTCCTTGACACCTTCGAAGACTACCTTACCGCTGGCTTCGGTCACGATGACAGCGTTGAAGGGGTCCCACTTGGCAACGATGGTGCCCTTCTCGAGACGATCGCCTTCGGCAACGTAGAGTTCAGAACCGTAGGGAACGTTCTGGGTGGAGAGGATGATACCAGTGTTCTCGTTGACGAAGCGAACTTCGGCGAGACGGCTAACAACGATCTTGCAGGGCTTGTTGTCGCGCATTGCGTCGACGGTGCGGAGTTCGTCGAACTCTACGCGGCTATCGTTCTTGGCCACGATGGTTGCGTTGGCAGCAGCACCACCGGCGATACCACCGGCGTGGAACGTACGGAGGGTCAGCTGGGTACCGGGCTCACCGATGGACTGTGCAGCGATGACACCGACAGCTTCACCCTTCTGTACCATGCGGCTGGTGGCGAGGTTGCGGCCGTAGCACTTCATGCAGACGCCCTTCTTGCTCTCGCAGGTGAGGACGGAACGGATAACGACTTCTTCGATGCCGCTCTGCTCGATGGCGTTGGCGATGGGCTCGGTGATTTCTTCACCGCTGGCCACGAGGAGATGACCGTCGTGGGGATGGTGGATGTCGTGTACGCTGACACGACCGAGGATGCGCTCAGAGAGGCTGGCCACGATTTCGTCGCCATTCTTGAGAGCGGTGCAGTAGAGACCACGGAGGGTACCACAGTCTTCTTCGTTGATGATGACGTCGTGGCTGACGTCGACGAGACGACGAGTGAGGTAACCGGCGTCGGCCGTCTTAAGGGCGGTATCGGCAAGACCCTTACGGGCACCGTGGGTAGAGATAAAGTACTCGAGCACGGACATACCTTCCTTAAAGTTCGAAAGAATCGGGTTCTCAATGGTGTTACGGGTATCGGCACCTGCCTTCTGGGGCTTGGCCATAAGACCACGCATACCGGCGAGCTGTGCAATCTGGTCGGCACTACCACGGGCACCGGAGTCGAGCATCATGAACACGGCGTTGAAGCCCTGGTCGGCCTCGGTCATCTGCTTCATGAGGGTGTCCTTCACGTCCTTGTTGACCTTGGTCCAGGTGTCGATGACCTGGTTGTAACGCTCGTTGTCGGTGATGAAACCCATACCGTAGTCACCGAGGATCTGGTCGACGCGGTCGTGACCGGCCTGAACGATCTGCTTCTTCTCCTCAGGGATGATAATATCGGAGAGGTTGAACGATAGACCACCTTCGTAGGCCTTGCGGTAACCGAGGTTCTTGATACCATCAAGGAACTCGGAGGCGCGGGCCATACCTACGCTCTTGATCACGCTGGTGATGAGGTCGCGGAGGGTCTTCTTGGAAACGACCTTGTTGAAGTAGCCCACTTCGTTGGGGATGACTTCGTTCACGATTACGCGACCTACAGAGGTCTCGACGATGTGACGGATGGGGAGGCCGTTGATGTCGAGGTCGTCGACGAGCACCTTGACGGGTGCGTGGACGTCGAGGCGGCCTTCGTTGTAGGCGATGATGGCTTCTTCGGGACCGTAGAAGGTGAGGCCGTTACCCTTGGCACCGGGACGGAGCTTGGTGATGTAGTAAAGACCGAGCACCATGTCCTGTGAGGGCACGGTGATAGGTGCACCGTTGGCGGGGTTGAGGATGTTGTGGCTCTGGAGCATCAGCATCTGGCACTCGAGGATAGCCTCGTTGCTCAGAGGAAGATGGACTGCCATCTGGTCACCGTCGAAGTCGGCGTTGAACGCGGTACATGCGAGGGGGTGGAGCTGGATGGCCTTACCCTCGATCATCTTGGGCTGGAAGGCCTGGATGGAGAGACGGTGGAGCGAAGGTGCACGGTTGAGGAAGACGGGGTGGCCCTTCATGACGTTTTCGAGGATGTCGAATACGACGGGATCGCGACGGTCAACGATACGCTTTGCACTCTTGACGGTCTTCACATAGCCGCGCTCGATGAGCTTGCGGATGATGAACGGCTTGTAGAGTTCGGCGGCCATGAGCTTGGGAAGACCGCACTCGCCCATCTTGAGTTCGGGACCTACGACGATTACGGAACGGCCAGAGTAGTCGACACGCTTACCGAGGAGGTTCTGACGGAAACGACCCTGCTTACCCTTCAGAGAGTCGGAGAGGGACTTGAGGGGACGATTGCTCTCGCTCTTCACAGCGCTGGACTTACGGCTGTTGTCGAAGAGGCTGTCGACAGCTTCCTGAAGCATACGCTTTTCGTTGCGGAGGATGACTTCGGGAGCCTTGATTTCGATGAGTCGCTTCAGACGGTTGTTGCGGATGAGCACACGACGATAGAGGTCGTTGAGGTCGGAGGTGGCAAAACGGCCACCATCGAGGGGCACGAGAGGACGGAGCTCGGGGGGAGTGACGGGAATGATCTTCATGATCATCCACTCGGGCTTGTTGCGGTCCTTGCTTGCGCGGAAGCTTTCTACTACCTGGAGGCGCTTGAGGGCCTCGTTCTTGCGCTGCACGGAGGTGTCAGTGTTGGCACGGTCGCGGAGCTCGTAGGAGAGTGCGTCGAGGTCAATCTTCTTGAGGAGGTCGAGGATGGCCTCGGCACCCATCTTGGCGATGAACTTGTTGGGGTCGCTATCCTCGAGATACTGGTTCTCGCGGGGCAGCTTGTCGAGATACTCGAGGTACTCGTCCTCGGTGAGGAGGTCGAGGGGCTGGAGGTCATCGCTGAAGCAGCCGGGCTGGATGACTACGTAGCGCTCGTAGTAGATGATGTTGTCGAGTTTCTTGGTGGGGATACCGAGGAGGTAACCCATCTTGTTGGGGAGAGAACGGAAGTACCAGATGTGGGCAACGGGCACAACGAGTTCGATGTGTCCGGCACGCTCACGGCGTACCTTCTTCTCGGTCACCTCAACACCGCAACGGTCGCAGACGATGCCTTTGTAGCGGATGCGCTTGTACTTGCCGCAGTGGCACTCGTAGTCCTTGGTAGGACCGAAGATGCGCTCGCAGAAGAGACCATCGCGCTCAGGCTTGTAAGTGCGGTAGTTGATGGTTTCGGGCTTCAGCACCTCACCATGGCTGTTGGCCTGGATTTCTTCGGGAGAAGCGAGGCCGATGGTGATCTTCGTGAAGTTGGTTTTGATCTTTCTATCTATTTTGAAAGCCATAACTTATATATATTATATATGAGTTTTTGTTTTGTTTTTGTTCAGATTGTTTAATTCTGTTCAAGATGTTCATTAGTTTGTCTTGGTTAGCAGACAAAGTAACTAATGAACAATCTAAACCTG
>JAUNIC010000230.1 GCA_030523615.1 Bacteroidales bacterium | reverse complement strand
GCCCGACGACAATATACCTTTTTCCTCGTCAACGCTGCAACTCGACGAAGGGGTTTCAGCAAAGAAAACGAAAAGAATAGACATACTAACCAAAAAAGTGGAACAACCACAAAAACAACAAAATGTACAAGCACACCCTCCTCTTCATCCTCTGCCTTTTTGCCTCTATGGCGACTTGGGCGCAGCAGCTCAACGTGCTCCCTACCCTCTCGGCTGAGAGCGGTGCGTACGACGACGAAGTACACGTCGCCTGCACCTTCCCCGAAGGTTGCGCTGGCGGCAAATACTGGATCAACGGCGGCGAACTGCAGGCAAAGGCCTACAGCGAGCCCATCGTCGTTGACTACGACTGCGCCCTCTCCGTGGCCGGCACCGACGCTGCGGGACGCATCATCACCGACGTCGTGACCCGCCAGTACGCTATCAACCGTGTCACTCCGCCCACCGTCACTCCTTCGCCCGCAGAGGGTGTGCGCACCACGAGCTTCTACGTCACTCGCCTGCAGTGGAGCCATGCCACAAGCGTGACCATGGACCTTGCGCCCTTCAAGACGGGCGGCAGCCGCAACGGCGAAAATGTAGTGTGGCTGACAGGCCCTGACGGCTCCATCATCAGCGGCGGCAACGCCAACAACCTGTGGCAGGACGGCCTCAACGCCTTCAAGGCCTACATCTACAAGCACTACGCCCCCGAGCAAAAGGGCGAATACGTGCTCCACATCGCAGGCGGCGTCTTCGTCATCGACGGCAAGACGTATGCCGACGAGCTGCAGTTCCACTACACCGTGGCCGACGGCAGCCCTGCTCCCGTTTTCTCGCCCGCCGAGGGCACCTACAAGGGCAGTGTGACGGTGACCATTGACTACCCCACCGGCGGATCGGCCTTCTATAAGTTCTACAAACTCAACGGCAACAAGGCAAAGCAGTACACGGAGCCCCTGCTCATCACCGAGACTACCTCCATCGAGGCTTACGGCATGGACGAAGACTTTACTACGCAGACTCCCTCGGCCGTTGCCTCCTACACCATCGTCCCCGCCGACCCCACTCCCGAGGTGCTTGACGCTCCCATCATTACCCGCGAGGGCAACACCGTGAGCATCAGCGGTCCTGCTGGCGCCACACTGAAATACTGGATGGGCCGCAGCATGTCAGACGCCAGCATCTACACCGCGCCCTTCACCGTGGACCATAACGGCACTATTTACTGCGTAGCCTATTCCACTACGGGCATCAGCCCCACGACCCAACTCGTCATCGATGGATTCCCCGAACCTGACCGCGGCGACAAGGGCGAACTCGTGCTCCTCACTCCCGTGGCCCAGGAGACGGCCCATGTGCGTGGCCTCTCGCCCAACGGCCGCTGGGCTGTGGGCTTCATCGGCAGCGACACCTCGGCCAAGGGCTTCGTCTGGGACCTCGAAGCCGATGAGTTCCAGTATGCTTCGACCATCTTCATCAACCAGCTTTGGAGCGTCCTCGACGACGGTACGGCTTACGGTTGGCGTACCCGCACGACCGACGTCGACGAGTCTACGACCGAAGACGACCTCCTTTGGGGCACCTTCAAAGATGGCGTGTGGACCGAAATGCCGCGTGCCGACTTCGACAAGGCGATTGCTCCTGCTCTGCCTGCTGGCGTGACCATCCCCGCCGATCTGCCCGCTGTAACAGCAGTTTCGGCAAACGGCGAATGGGCCATCCTCGGCCAGACGCACCGCTTCAACACAAAGACGGGCGTGGCCGAATACCTCATCTCGATGAACGACCGCTTCGCCAGCGAAGGCCGCTCTGAAGTGCTCACCTGCATCGCCAACGACGGCACCATCTTCGGCACCTACGATCCCTCGCTGTTCTCCGGCGAAATGGGCGTCGGCATGGTGCGCACCAACGATGGCCGCTGGCGCGACGTGGCTGAGTGGCTCCGCGACGAGAAGGGCCTCACGCTGCTCGACGGCTATTACCTCTCCTCTGTACGCGCCGTAACGGGCGACGGCTCTACCCTCCTCTTCCATGCCTCCACGCGCGGCCTCGCCAGCGACGACACCTTCACCCGCGGCCTTATGCTCCGCATCGATGCCAACGTGCGCCATCAGGCTCCCGTGGCGCTGAAGGCTGAGCAGATGAGCGGCCGTAAAATCGTGAAACTCTCTTGGAAGGCTCCGCTTGGCAACGCTCAAGACGTGGCCAGCTACACCATCCTGCGCAACGGCACTATCCTGGCCAGCGTAAATGCCGATACTTTCAACTACTACGACGACACGGTGGAGCCCAACGTCAACTACGTATACTCCGTCCAGGCTCTCTATGCTGACGGCACCGAGAGCTTCGCCAGCCGCGAGGCCAGCATCACGATCACGATGGACAACCATCTTCCCGTGCGTAACCTCGACAGCCGCCCCGTAGGCCTTAACAGCCTGTGCCTCACGTGGGACGCTCCCGTAACGACGCTGCCCAAGCTGCAGTACTTCGGCGAGGAGAACGAGAGCTATGCCTTCGGTACCGGCACGTGGAACGCTGAATTCGGCACCCGTTTCTCGGCTTCTGACCTCGCCACCTTCGAGGGCCAGCAAATCCGCACGTTCCAGTTCCTGCCCACCGGCGCCCACAAGAGCTTCACGCTCAACCTTTACCGTGGCGACACCGGCAAGGCCATCAAATACGAGGCCACTCCTTTTTACTCGCAGGAGATTGACCCCTCCACGCTCAATTACGGCACCGTCAACACGATTGAGCTCACCACACCGCAGGATCTGCCTCTGACGGGCGACCTCTACGTGAGCTTGCTCATCGAAAGCAGCGGCAACGACAATATGCTCGGCATTTCTTACGAAGGTTTCCGCTCGGGCTACACCGACCTTTGCCGCATCATCGGCATACACGACCAGATGGTGGCCATGTCGCAGAATTCCTCCGTCACAACCGAGGTGGTTCTGCCCCTTGGCCTCGGTATTGCCAGCGCCACAGACTTTGAAGCGAGCATCGTAACGGGCTATGACGTCACGCTCGACGGCAAGCCTGCCGCAACGACGACCACTACGCGCCAGCTCCTCGAACAGCTCAGCGAAGGCCATCACACGATGAGCGTCACCGCTCAGTACCGTGACGGCGTGGCCTCGGCTCCCGCGACCATCGACGTCGTCATGGCCGATAATCCCGCAGCCTACTGCGCCGTTGAGCCTCGCGCCGAGATGCAGAGCGACGGTTCGGCCCTCATCACCTGGGACGCTCCCCGCGACGACGACCGCTCGCTCATCCATTGGGGCGACCTCACTCCCTCGCACGGCTGGGAACTCGCCCGCGGCCTCACGGGCTTCATGGCAATGAGCATCTACCCCGTGAACATGACGGCTTACTACGCCGAAGACTACGAGATTACGGGCATGTTCTTCTGCCCCACGGCTAAAGGCGTCGACTACGAAATTGCTCTGGGTAACCTCGATGGCGACATCTTTGCCTACGCCAATCCCACGGACCTCACCATCGGCGAGGTGAACTATCTGCGCTTCGACAAACCCGTCAGCGTCGACGGCATCACGACCTACCAGCTGGTGGTCAACGTGCCCGAGGTGGAAGAGGGCGTCGCTGCACTGGCCTACGACTCGTCGGGCAAGTGGCAAAGTGGCTACAGCAACCTGCTGAACTTCGGCATGGGCCTCACCACGCTGGCTGAATTCGTCAGCATCGACGAGCATCCCAACTGGCTGATGGGCCTCACGCTGCAGCAGAAGACTGCACGCCCGCTGCCTGTCGAAGGCTATTATGTGACGCTCGACGATCAGCTGCAGACGGCTACTCCCATCGCCGAGACCCGCTACGCTACGGCTCCTCTTGCCGACGGCCCCCATACGGCTCGCGTCG
>JAUNIC010000029.1 GCA_030523615.1 Bacteroidales bacterium | reverse complement strand
GTGGCAGCTTGTGCTTCGCATCCCTATGGGACTCCCTGCCGGTCGCGACTGGCCTTCGGCAAGTTCACGGTGCGATGTCACCACGCCATTAAAACCGGGGGTTCCCTACGGTCACCCTCGGCTAACGATGAATTCGACCCCTCTGGGGTCACGCGTTGAGGACTATAGGCCATGCGACTTTTCTAACTTTCTAACTTTGCACAAAAACATCGCCTCCTGGTGCGTTATGCATCAAGTCAGATCGGGTTCGTAGGCAAGGACGTTGCCGAGGCGCTGGGGTACAGCAAAACAGCAGATGCAATTAGAAAGCATGTTGACGAAGAAGACAAAGGGGTCTTCAAAATGGAGACCCCTGGCGGAGTACAATCAACCACCTTCATCTCCGAAGCTTGCAAGGCAAGAACTTTTCTCGCTCGGCTCTGCCGCTTGCAAGGCAAGAACTTTCGCGGTCGAGCAGCTTGGAATGTTAAATACGAGTCAGGCAAAACGTTTGCTTGGCAAAAAATATAGCACCTCGCCACCCAAATCAGGTAGCGAGGTGCCTATTTTAGTTGTTATTTGTCAGTGAATTACATGCCGAGAGCTGCCTTGAACTGACCAGCGGTTGCGTTGTTGGGATCGAGGTCAAGGATGAGCTTGGTGTACTTCTTCAGAGCGTCGATGTCCTGCTGGGGCTTCTTGTACTCAGCGAGAAGCATGTAGGTGAAGGCTTCAATCTTGTAGGGAGCGCCGGCTGCCTGCTCGTCAGCGGGGAGAGCATCAACGACGTCAACGACCTTCTGATACCATGCGAGTGCCTCGGGATTGGGATCGTTGGAATCGAGCATCCAGAGCTTAGCGCGGTAGTAGGGACCCTGATACTTGTTGGGGAGGAGAGCCATATACTCTTCGAAGTAGCGGTCTGCCTTGTTGATGATAGCCATCTTCTCTTCTACGGTAGCGCAGGTGTTCTTCACTGCTGCATAGTAGTTACCAAGGAGGAGCTTGTCGGCAACGTCAGCCTCTTCGCCCATCATTTCGATGTACTTCTCGTAGTAAGCGATACCTTCAGCGGGACGACCTACACGCTTGTAGAGGTCAGCCACAGCCTTGTTGGCACTCTTGATGTTCTTATCCTTGTTGCCGGGGAGGTCGAGACGCTTGAGTTGGAGCTTGAGGGCGGTCTCGTAGTCGTTGGCAACGTCAGCGAAGTAGGTAGCACCATAGAGGTAGTCGAAGTCAACGTATACGCTGTCATTGAAGCGGCCGCTCTGTACGTACTCAACGGTCTCACTTGCACCCTGATAGTCGTAGGTTTCCATCTGAGAGATGAACTTCATACGGGGGATGACGATGTCAACGTCGCGTTCGATGAGGGGCTCGAAGAGGGGAATCATGTCCTTCATGGTCTGGAAGTCAGCCTGGTTCATGAGGGCTACGAGATAGTTCTCACCAGCGAGAAGGTCCATGATGTCGGGGTTGGGAGTCTTGGCGAAGTACTTGGCGTAAGCGTCAACAGCACCCTTGTAGTCGTCGAGCATATAGGCGATGTCACCGATCTGCTTCTGGATATCTTCGTAGTCGGGGTCGAGAAGAACGAGCTCGTCGAGGATAGACTTGGCAGCGTAGGGGTTCACATATTTATATACACGCGCGCTCAAACGCTTTGCCTCAAGGTTGTTGGGGTTAGCGTTGATAATCTCGTCAAGCTTCGCACCAGCTTCACCATACTGCTTGCGGAGGAGGTGAACACCAACGCCGAGGAGCAGACCGGGTTCGTAAGCGTAGTCGCAGTTGTAAGCGGCTGCTGCGCACTGCTTTGCGCAGGGATAGATGTTGTGATCAAGGAAGAACTTACCGACAGCGGTAGCCTGTTCCTTGTTCTTCTTCACCTTGCCAAGGAGCTTGGAGAAGACCTTGTTAGCCTTGTCAGGGTCGCTGGTCTGCATGTCGATAACCTGCTGAGCGAGGGCCTGGAATTCGGGCTGAATGGGATCAGTGGTGAAGTTTACGGCAATCTGTGCCTGTGCGTTGCTGGCGCCAAAGAAGGTTGCGATGGCAACGAGGATGGAAAGAGCAATTTTCTTCATTGTATTAATATGGGGTTTTGATTTTTGTTTTCGTTGTTTTAGAATATGCTTATCCGCAATGCATCGGAAATGCATATTTTTTGTCAGCGAGCAATGAATTCGATTTTTCGATTGCAAAAATAAGAAAAAGTTGTGAAATGACCTACTAAACTTTGAAAAAAAGTGGAAATTAAGCTATTTTTAAGCTTTTAGCAGACAAAATTTGTGAAATAATGCATCATATACCACAAAAAAGCGCTAAATTTGCAGCGCAAAACTATATTTTGCCGCGTACGCTGTCTGCCGAATAGATACAAGGCGACTGACATGGCGCGAACGTTACTCACAATTACTAATGAATATTTTGAAATTATGAAAAAGAATATGCTTCTCCTCGCTGCTCTCGTGATGACAGTTGCCACGAGTTGTGCAAAGAACAACAACGAACAGCCCGCGCCCGAAAGCGAAGTTGCAGCTGTTGAGGCAGTCGACACCCCCGCCGCAGTAAACGGCAAGAGCGTGGTGAAGACCGTCGACCCGAAGCTGAGCGGCGTGGACGCTTTCAAATTTATCAAGCAGAGCTACGAAGGCAAGGTGGTCTTCGTGGACTTCTGGGCAACGTGGTGCGGCCCTTGCCGCAACGCCATGACGCAGGTAGACCTCATCAAGCCCGACCTTATGGATCAAGGGGCTGTGTTTGTCTATATCACCGGCGAATCTTCGCCCGTTGAGACTTGGACCGAAATGATCCAGACCATCGAAGGCGACCATTATCGTCTTACAAAGGACCAGTGGGGCCAGCTCTGCGAGAGCCTCGGAATGCGTGGCATCCCTGCCTACGTGCTCTTCAACGCCGACGGCACAGAGGGTTTTTCCAACCTCCGCGAGGGTGGCTATCCTGGCAACGAGATTGTCAAGGCTGAAATTGAGAAGGCACTGACTAAATAAAGGCGGGACGTCCCTTCGCCTCAAAGAAGAATAAACTTCAACTATGTTTCCTATAAATTATCTTCATAGCCTTGGTCGCTACCTGATTCTCATGGGACGAGTTTGCTCCGTGCCCGAGAGATTCAAGATGTATTGGCGCCAGTACGTGAAGGAGATGGTGAAACTGGGTCTCGACTCAGTGATCATCGTGCTGATCATCAGCTTCTTCATCGGTGCTGTCATCTGCATTCAGATCAAGGTAAACATTGAATCGGCATGGATGCCGAAATGGGTCAGCGGATACGTGACCCGCGAAATCATGCTCCTGGAGTTCTCTTCGAGCATCATGTGTTTGATTCTGGCCGGTAAGGTAGGTTCGAACATTGCTACGGAGATTGGCACCATGCGCGTCACACAACAGATTGACGCATTGGAGATTATGGGTGTCAACAGCGCTTCGTATCTCATTCTGCCCAAGGTGGCAGCCATGCTCACCATGATGCCATTGCTCGTCATCTTCTCGACGTTTGCTGGCGTTTTGGGCGCCTACGGAGCGGCCTACATCGGCCAGATTCTCACCGTCGCCCACCTGACAGAGGGCATTCAGTACGACTTCCATCCATGGTTCTTCTGGATGGGTGTGATCAAGAGTCTCTTCTTCGCAGTCATCATCACGACGGTGCCAGCCTACTATGGTTATCGCGTGGAAGGCGGTAGCGTTGAGGTGGGCAAGGCTTCGACCGACGCCGTTGTGGCCAGTTCAATGCTGGTGCTCTTCAGTGACATCTTCTTAACGAAACTGCTCTCATGATACAGCTGATAGATGTAAAGAAAACCTTCGAGGACGGTAAGACTGTGCTCAAAGGCATCAGCACAACCTTCGAATCGGGCAAGACCAACCTCATCATCGGTCAGTCGGGCTCGGGTAAGACGGTGCTGATGAAGTGTATCGTGGGACTCTTTGAACCTACGAGCGGACAGATCCTCTACCACGACCGCAACTTCGTGACGATGAACAAGAAGGAACGCATGATGCTGCGACGAGAAATGGGTATGATTTTCCAGAGTGCAGCACTCTTCGACTCGCTTTCAGTGTTAGAGAACGTGATGTTCCCGCTTGATATGTTCTCCACCGACAGCTACAAAGAGCGCCGACGCAGAGCGCAGTTTTGTCTGGACCGCGTGAACCTGAGCGATGCCGGTGAGAAGTTTCCAGGAGAGATCTCGGGCGGTATGCAGAAGCGTGTGGCCATCGCTCGCGCCATCAGCTTGAATCCGAAATACCTTTTCTGCGACGAACCCAACTCAGGTCTTGACCCCAAGACTTCGCTCGTCATTGACGAACTCATCCACAGCATTACGCAAGAGTTTGGCACCACGACCATCATCAACACTCATGACATGAACTCGGTGATGGGCATCGGCGAACACATTATATATATATATGAGGGCAATCGCGAATGGGAGGGCTCGATGCACGAGGTAATGACTTCGGACAACGAACGTCTAAACAGCTTCATCTTCGCTTCCGACTTGTTCCGTAAGATTAAGGAGGCCAACCAATGACGCTCAGCCGCACGCTCCTCGTAGGATTGTTCATCGGCGCGCCAGTCAGCGTGATGCCTCTGCTGACAATGTCCGACCGATTGGATATGATCGACCTGTTTGAGGCTAAAATGCCGGCTCAGGTGACCAACCGCTTTGGCGGAAAGTCGGAAATGACAGCTCTCTCCGACACCCTTATTGCGGTGCGAATGATGGAGGCAACGTCCTTGGAATTGCGCCTGCTGACAGATTCGACCGTAGAAATGACACGTATCATCAAGCTTCCCGAAACGACAATGAAAACCGTTAAGGCGTTCAATCTCAATTGGGAAGAGATTAAATAAACAACCCAAATAGTAAAAAAGAGAAAAAACATATTATGGCAGAATGGTTTGAATGTAAAGTAAAATATGAAAAGAACCAGCAGGACGGATCGCTGAAGAAGGTGTGCGAACCCTATCTGGTCGACGCCATCAACTTCACCGAGGCCGAGCGCCGCATCATCGAGGAAATTAAGCCCTTCATGACAGGCGATTTCGAGGTGAGCAACATTGCCAAGGCTCGCTATGCTGAGATCTTCGAGACGATCGACGACAGCGCTGACCGTTGGTTCAAAGCCAAACTCTCCTTCATCACACTCGACGAAAAGAGCGGCAAGGAGAAGAAGTCAAGCCACAACGTGCTGATTCAGGCAAGCGACCTCCGCGACGCTATCAAACGTCTGGACGAAGGCATGAAGGGCAGCATGATGGACTACATCATCTCGTCGGTGGCCGAGACCGCACTCATCGACGTTTACCACTATACGGCCGACATTCCCGAAAAGGCTGAAGCGTGATGACCGAATTACAAGAACGTCTGCTCGAGGTCCAGCAGGACCTGACTGAGGGGGTGCGTCTTGTGGCTGTGTCAAAGTTCCACCCGCTCGAGTCGCTCCTCGAAGCTTACGATGCAGGACAACGCATCTTCGGCGAAAGTCGTGTGCAGGAACTGCAAGAAAAGGAGCCCCGAATGCCTCGCGATGTGGAGTGGCACTTCATCGGACATTTGCAACAGAACAAGGTGAAGTATCTCGCACCCTACATCTCGCTCATCCACGCTGTCGACAGCCTGCGATTGCTCAAGGAGATTGACCGCCAGGCAGAGCGTTGCGCCGAAGAACGTGTGGCACGAGGACTCCAGCCCGCCATCCGCGTACTTCTTCAGTTGCATGTGGCACAGGAGGAAACAAAGTTCGGATTCACGCCGAAGGAGTGCAAGGCATTCCTTGACAGCGGTGATTGGCGAGAGCTGAAACATGTGGAAATTGCCGGCATCATGTGTATGGCGTCGAACACCGACGACGAAGCGCAGATAGCTGCAGAATTCAAGACCGCCGAGGACTTCTTCGAAATGGCGCGCTCGCGTTATTTCGCCGACACGGACTCATTCTGCGAGTGCTCGTGGGGTATGAGCGACGATTATCACATTGCCATGGAGCACGGTTCGACCCTCGTCAGAGTAGGCAGCAAAATCTTCGGAGCCCGCGACTATTCGCAGAAGCCTCAAACGAATGCACTGACCACCGAAGCCGAGGCCCTGAAGGCTTATCAAGAAGGGATTGACCATGCACAGCGCTCGGAATGGGGCGAAGCTGCCAGCTGTTTTCGTCTGGCTATTGCGCTTGATCCAGACAGCCCTGCAGTCGAAAGCCTTAAGATGGTCAACGACATCTTCGAATACTACCATAAGGACAATTTCAATCCTTAATTGCATCACAACTCAAGAAACAAAACTAAAAAAGTTAAGACCTAAAATATTATGGCAAAAATTCATGGCGCTGTCGTAGTAGACACGGAACGCTGCAAGGGCTGTAACCTTTGCGTCATAGCTTGTCCGACCGATGCCATCGAACTCACCAAGACCGAGGTCAATCACAAGGGGTATCCCTTCTGCACCGACCCGCGTCCTGAAGCTTGCATCGGCTGTGCATCCTGCGCTATCGTGTGTCCGGATGCCTGCATCACCGTCTACAAACTCAAGGAGGATTAAGCCCGAGCACGGGTTCCTTGGGTTCACGAAATTTGAATCAGAATAATCATGGAAAAGGAAACTCTTTTTCTCAAAGGTAACGAAGCAATTGCCCACGCCGCCATTCGCTGCGGTTGCGACGGCTACTTCGGATATCCCATTACACCTCAGAGCGAGGTGCTCGAGACCCTCTCGGCACTGGAGCCCTGGAAGACCACCGGCATGGTAGTCGTACAGAGCGAGAGTGAGGTGGCAAGTGTCAACATGCTCTACGGCGGTGGCGGTTGCGGCAAGAAGGTCATGACCTCCTCGTCGTCTGTCGGCATCGCATTGATGCAGGAAGGCATCACTTATATGGCAGGCGCTGATGTGCCCTGTCTCATCGTCAACGTGCAGCGCGGCGGCCCTGGTCTTGGTACCATCCAGCCCGGACAGGCTGACTACATCCAGGCCACTCGTGGTGGCGGCAATGGTGACTACAACGTCATCGTGCTGGCTCCTTATAGTGTGCAGGAAATGGCCGACTTCGTTGATCTCGGTTTCGAACTCGCATTCAAGTATTGCACTCCCGTCATGATGCTCGCCGACGGCGTCATCGGACAGATGATGGAGAAGGTCGTGCTGCCTCCCCAGAAGCCCCGTCGCACCAACGAGGAGATTGCAGAGCAGTGTCCCTGGGCAAGCCTCGGCAAGCCCAAGACCCGCGGTGTGAATGTTATTACTTCACTCGAACTCCAGCCCGAAAAGATGGAGATCAAGAACCACAAACTTCAGGAGAAGTATCGCCGCATCGAAGAGAACGAGGTGCGCTACGAAATCACCGGAAGCGATCATCCGCAGGTGGCTATCGTAGTCTTTGGCTGCTCGGCCCGCATCTCGCAGAAGGTGGTTGACCTCGCTCGCGAAGAGGGTATTGAAGTGGCTCTGCTGCGTCCCATCACGCTGTGGCCCTTCCCCACGCAGGCCGTCAAGGAACTTGCACAGAAGGTGGACAGCATCCTCGTGGTGGAGAACAATGCCGGACAGATGGTCTACGACGTACGCTATGCTGTAGAAGGCAAGATTCCCGTGACGCAGTACGGCCGATTCGGTGGCATCATCCCCACTCCCGCCGAAATTCTGGAAGTCCTCAAGAAGCAGCTGTAAACGAATATGATAGAATTGACAAATAAATACGGTGAACCGCTGTCGCAGAAGGAAATTGACCGACAGATTGCCGAAGAAAAGCGTCAGCGAAAGATGCTCATCATTCGCAACTGGCTCAACGGCATCTTCATCCTTCTGGCTCTCGTTGCCATAGTCGGCATCGGATTCTGGTGGTTCAACCACAACGAGACCCTCTATTATTATTCATGTGGCATTGCCGTCGTTGCCGTAATCATCAAGATGGCCGAAGCGCTTTTCCGCATGCCTGGTTTCGCAAACAAATTCTGAAAAATGACAAAAGAAGATATTATCGCCAAAGGCACAGCTGCCTATGAACGCCCTGTGCTGATGAATGACACCCCCATGCACTATTGCCCTGGTTGCTCGCATGGCGTCGTCCACAAGCTCATTGCTGAAGTCATCGCTGAGATGGGGCTGGAAGAAAATTCCATCGGCATCAGCCCCGTAGGTTGCGGTGTGTTCATCTACAACTATATTGACATCGATTGGCAGGAAGCAGCTCACGGACGCGCTCCCGCTCTTGCCACCGCCATCAAACGTCTGCTTCCCGATCGCCTCGTCTTCACTTATCAAGGAGATGGCGACTGCGCTGGTATCGGTACAAACGAAACCATCCACAGCCTCAATCGCGGCGAGAACATCACCATCATCTACATCAACAATGCCATCTACGGCATGACGGGTGGACAGATGGCTCCCACCACGCTCATCGGCCAGAAGACCGTGACCTGCCCCTATGGTCGCGATCCGAAGCAGAACGGTTTCCCTCTCAAGCTCACCGATATTGCTGCGCAGCTTGAGGGTACGAGCTACGTCACCCGCCAGAGTGTGCATAGCGTAGCAGCAATACGCAAAGCAAAGAAGGCGCTCCGTCATGCTTTCGAAGTGAGCATGCAGGGCAAAGGCTCTTGCTTCGTGGAATTCGTCTGCACCTGCTCATCAGGTTGGAAGATGATGCCCGAAAAGGCTAACAAGTGGATGGAGGAGAACATGTTCCCCTATTACCAGATTGGCGACCTGAAAGACGAGTAGGAAGCTCGCAATGGAAGATTGTGTGACAATTCTCACATTTTCACATTCTCACATTTTCACTTTTTGCAATTATGACTCAAGAAATAATCATTGCCGGTTTCGGTGGACAGGGCGTTCTCTCTATGGGAAAAATCCTCGCCTATGCCGGTCTTATGGAAGATAAAGAGGTCTCATGGATGCCTGCTTACGGCCCCGAACAGCGCGGCGGCACGGCCAACGTGACGGTCATTGTCAGCGACGATCGCATCTCCTCTCCCGTGCTTAGCAGCTACGACACGGCCATCGTGCTCAACCAGCCCTCACTCGACAAATTCGAGCATATGGTGAAGCCTGGCGGCACTCTCATCTACGACAACTTCGGCATCCTCACTCCTCCCACCCGCACAGACATTAACGTGTACTGCATCGAAGCCATGAAGGCAGCTACAGAGATGAAGCTCATGAAGTGCTTCAACATGGTTGTGCTCGGAGGTTACCTCAAGGTTCATCCCATCGTTTCTGTAGAAAGCGTGATGAAGGCGCTCCGCAAGACGCTCCCCGAACGTCACCATCACCTGCTTCCCGTCAACGAACAGGCGATTCTGAAGGGTATGGAGCTGGTGTGATCTCACCACACTCATATTTATATAATAAGATTCATTGCACGATATGCTCAAAGGATTATGCTCCACGCTTCTTAAGTGGGCAGGATGGACAACGGAAGTGACGGTGCCCATGCGCGACAAGTGCATCATGTGTGTGGCGCCACACACATCAAACTGGGACTTCATTCTCGGCGAACTCTTCTACGGTTCCCAAGGCCGAACGGCGGGGTTCCTGATGAAGAAGGAGTGGTTTTTCTGGCCCCTTGGACCTATCTTCAAAAAGATGGGCGGTATTCCCGTGGCTCGTAGCAAGAAGACTTCGCTCACCAGCCAACTCATCGAAAAGGCGAAAGAAGCGGAGTACTTCAATCTTGCCGTGACACCCGAAGGGACCCGTAAGCTCAATCCCCTTTGGAAACGTGGTTTCTACTACATCGCCAGTGGTGCAGGCATTCCCATACATCTTTACGCCATTGACGGCGAGAACAAACGCATTGTGTGTACAAAAGAATTGATGCCCTCAGGTGATGCCGAAGCAGACTTCCGCATCATCATGGATTACTATCGCCCTTACGTGGGACGCGAAATCCGTAAGGGGCAATTTGCCATTGAAGAGTACGAAGCATAAATCACACGACGAAACACGTATGATCCGTCAATTCATATTCATCATATTTTCACTTTTTGCCCTTGCATCTACGGTGCAGGGGCAAAGTGTTGACTATAAGGGTAAACCGTGGGTGGCTCGCACCTCACGTCCGTACACTGCAGGCAACGGACTTGAAGGACGCCATATTAGCCTGTGGTCCAGCCACGGACGCTACTTTGAAGCCAAGAAAAACGCCTGGCTTTGGCAGCGTCCTTACCTCTTCTGCACTACGGAAGATATGCTCACACAGAGCTTTGTCAATCCGTTCCTCATTCCTATGCTCGAAAAGGCTGGCGCCGTGGTTTTTACGCCAAAAGAACGCGATACGCAAACCAACGAGGCTATCGTCGACAACGATTCGCCCGACCGTTACGGAAGCTATGCCGAACTTGGTCAGTGGAACGATGCTGGACGCGGATTCGGGCTCTGCTATGGAGCTTTTAACGACACTATCAATCCTTTCCTTCTTGGAAGCGTACGTAGCACCGTTGCAGGCAAAGATGCTTCTGCAGTATGGATGCCGCAAATTCCCGAAACAGGCGAATACGCCGTGTACATCAGCTACACGACGCTTCCTAACAGCATCGACGATGCACAATACACCGTCTACCACGCAGGAGGAACGACCACCTTCAGCATCAACCAACAGATGGGAGGCGGCACGTGGGTTTATCTCGGAACATTCCGCTTCGAAGCCGGACAAAACGAGAGGAGCAGGGTAGTGCTCACCACTAAAACGGCGCTTACAGGAAATGCTCCTGACGGAAATCCCTACGTTGTGACGGCGGATGCAGTACGCTTCGGCGGCGGACGCAGCCTTATCGAACGTTCAACGCCGACTATCACGAAAACAGCCGTAAAACGCAAACGCATCGAAAAGGGCGAAAGCGGCGACATGGAAGTTACGTACACAGACACAATCAACTCCTACTTTTACGGCAAAGGTGTGAAATCAGGACTGCCCCGCTACCTTGAAGGCGCCCGCTACAACACACAATTCGCAGGTCTAGCCGATTCGCTTTTCAATCGCGGCAAAGGCTTCAACGACTACAACGACGATATGCGAGCTCGCAGTTTCCTGCTCAATCGCCTCGCCGGCGGTAGTGTTTACATGCCCGACACAATCGGTGCACGTGTTCCTTTCGAAATCCAGATGGCGCTCCACACGGATGCTGGATGGAACAGAGCAGACGGCATTGTCGGTACACTCACCATCGCTACGCCGTACGACGATGATGCGCGCACTGACTACCCCTCAGGACTAACTCGCGACGCAGCACGCAATCTCGCAAGCAGCATGCTCGGTGGAGTATCACGTGATCTCTCGGCGCTCTACAACATCAGTTGGCCGCAGCGTGAACTCCGCATCCAAAACTACGCAGAGACGCGTCAGCCCCTTGTTCCTTCAACGATCCTCGAACTTCTGTCGCACCAGAACTTCCGCGATATGACTTTCGCGCATGATCCTAACTTCAAGTTCATGGCGTCGAGAGCAATGTACAAAGTACTTCTTCGCGAGATCTACCGAAATCACAATCTCGGAGAACCTACGGTGCAGCCTCTACCCGTTCGTAACGTCTCTGCTGTACTCGATTCTTCACAACCTTACGCTTATACAGGCCCCCTCAGCAAGGCTTCCGTCACTCTCTCATGGGATCCTACGGAAGATCCGCTCGAAAAGTCAGCCAAACCGACCGACTACATCGTTTACTACAAGGAAGGCAACGACGATTGGGACGAAGGAACACTTACCGACGGCAAAAACAGCTTGAGTATGGCTCTTCTTCCTGGAGTCCTGCATCAGTTCTGCGTCGCTGCTCTCAACGCTGGTGGCGAGAGTTTCCCTTCGCAAGTTGTCAGCGTATACGCTGCTCCGTCAATGTCGCTGGCCGTCACGGGCAAGAAGCCGAAAGGATGCCCCACGATTCTCTTGGTCAACGACTTCGATCGTCTCAGCGGCCCCGCTCGCATCGACACTCCAGATAAGGCAGGCTTCGATCTCCTTCGCGACGTTGGCGTCAGCTACGGCAACAACTGCTCCCTCGCTGGTCCTCAGACCGTTTTCGCAAGAAGTGAAGGCGGAAAGGAAGGCCCCGGAGCGTTAGGTTTCTGTACCGACGAGTATGTGGGCAAGAGCATTGCCGGCAACCGCTACGACGACGTTTCGCTCCACGCAGCAGATATTCTCTCCGTCACCAAAGACTACTGCATCGTCAGCATGACACGCAGCGCTTTCGACGACCTTTCGTCAGACGCCGTAAAACGCTACGAAGCAATCGACTTCATCGCTGGTCTTCAGGCCGATAAGTCGTACAATCTCGTTCATTATGACGTGTTTACACCGCAGACGCGCAAACTCCTTGCGGAATACACCAAGAAGGGTGGTAAGCTCTTCGTTAGCGGAGCATTCATCGGCGAACCTGCAGCGTCTCTTGCCGGAAAGAACGTGAAATCAAACATTGCAGAGAGCGATAGCGTCTTCCTAGCACAAGTGCTCCACTGCAATTATCGCGCGACGATCAATCACCGCGAACGTACCACGTTCAGCGGACTCGGCATTGACATTCCCGTCTTCAACGTTCCTGGTCCTGCGCACTATGCCTGCCAAGAGAGCACTGTGCTCGAAGCACTTGGCAAAGACGCTTTCCCCGCTTTTGCCTATGCTCCGAACACTTCCGAAGAAGGCTATGCTGCGGGAGTCGCCTGGCCCAATGGCGTCGTTATGGGATTCCCCTACGACTGCATCAGCGACCCGAACACACGGCGCATTGTGATGAATGCCGTCCTCAATCATCTTTTGAAATAAGCTTTAAATACTGCGAACAACTCATCTCAACATACTACGTAAATTAAGATAACACACTATATGGCAACAGTAGACGACAAGAAAATCATTTTCTCCATGGTTGGTCTCACCAAGACCATCAAGCAAACCAACAAAACCATCCTCAAGAACATCTATCTCAGCTTCTTTTACGGCGCAAAGATCGGCATCGTCGGTCTCAACGGCGCTGGTAAGTCAACGCTGATGAAAATCATCGCAGGTCTCGACAACGAGTATCAGGGCAACGTCGTGTGGAGCCCCGGCTACAGCGTAGGTTATCTGCCTCAGGAGCCCCAGCTCGACGATAACAAGACCGTTCGCGAAGTCGTTGAAGAAGGTGTTCAGCACATCGTTGACGCACTCGCAGAATACAACGAAATCAACGAGAAGCTCGCCCTTCCCGAGTATTACGAAGATCCCGACAAGATGCAGGCTTGCTTCGACCGTCTTGGTGAAATTCAGGATATTATTGACGCCACCGACGCTTGGAACCTCGACTCTCGCCTCGAGCGCTCAATGGCTGCGCTCCAGTGTCCTCCCGCCGACCAGAAGTGCGAACACCTCTCCGGTGGTGAGCGCCGCCGTGTAGCCCTCTGCCGTCTCCTCCTCTCCAAGCCCGATGTTCTCCTCCTCGATGAGCCCACCAACCACCTCGACGCCGAATCCATCGACTGGCTTGAGCAGCACCTCCAGCAGTACGAGGGAACCGTTATCTGCGTCACCCACGACCGCTACTTCCTCGACGACGTTGCAGGTTGGATTCTCGAACTCGACCGCGGCGAAGGAATTCCTTGGAAGGGCAATTACTCCGGTTGGCTCGAGCAGAAAGCCACCCGCATGGCTCAGGAAGAGAAGGTTGCCTCAAAGCGCCGCAAGAGTCTCGAACGCGAGCTTGAATGGGTTCGTATGGCTCCCAAGGCCCGTCAGGCAAAGGGAAAAGCCCGTCTGAACTCCTACGACAAGATGCTCAACGAGGAGCAGAAGGAGAAAGACGCAAAGCTCGAAATCTACATCCCGAATGGTCCCCGTCTCGGCAACAAGGTCATCGAGGCCCAGCACGTTGCCAAAGCTTTCGGTGAGAAGAAACTCTTCGGCGACCTCAACTTCATGCTACCTCCCAACGGTATCATCGGCGTCATCGGTCCCAACGGCGCTGGTAAAACCACGCTTTTCCGCATGATTATGGAACTCGAGAAAGCCGACGCCGGAACCTTCGAGGTCGGCGAAACAGTAAAACTTGCCTACGTTGACCAGCAGCACAAAGATATTGATCCCGCCAAGACTGTTTACGAAGTAGTCAGCCAAGGCAACGAACTCATGCGCCTCGGCGGCCGCGACGTCAACGCCCGCGCTTATCTCAGCCGCTTCAACTTCGCTGGTGCTGATCAGGAGAAGAAGTGTGGCGTTCTCTCCGGTGGTGAGCGCAACCGTCTCCATCTCGCCCTTGCCCTCAAGCTGGAAGGCAACGTCCTCCTCCTCGATGAGCCCACCAACGATATTGACGTCAACACTCTCCGCGCCCTTGAAGAAGGTCTCGAAGCCTTTGCCGGTTGCGCCGTAGTCATCAGCCACGACCGCTGGTTCCTCGACCGCATCTGCACCCACATCCTCGCATTCGAAGGCGACGGCAACGTATTCTTCTTCGAAGGCTCCTACTCCGACTACGAGATCAACAAAGCCAAGCGCCTCGGCATCGAAGAGCCTAAGCGCATCCGTTATCGTGGCTTGAACGAATAATTCTAAAAAATTCCATCCATTATGAGAAAGGCATTACTCTCTGTTTTCACCTTTGCCGCTGCGCTTACCGCATCAGCACAGGTCAATACCGCTGGCCTCACCTCAGAAGCCCCTGGTAGTAAAGAAGCCGTCTACATCGTCAGCTACAATGGCTACTACCTCACCTCGAAGGGTAGCGAAATCATTACTACGGCCATTGCTCCCAACGAGCCCGAATGGGTAATCACCGCAACCGATGAAGGCTACACAATCAAGAACGGCAGCCGTTACGTCACTTGGTCGGAAGGCGGAGCAGGCATCATGCTTGGCGACGCTCAGACCTGGAACATCTCTACAGACAACACCGAAGCCGCAGGCCACTACACCATTGCCGCCGATATTGCCGTCGATTTCTTCGGCACAATCATGGAGGACTACGACGCGATCACCGTCATGAACGACTCACGTCTATACCCTTGGCCCGCCAGCTGGTCGATGAGCATCGAAGAAGACGAAATGACGCGCGACCTCCTTTTTTTCACCACACTCCCCGAGCAGATTGACAACCGCGAGCTCAACCCCGGCGGCGGCGACGATAAAGACGACGAAATCGTTGAAGTCCCCGAAAACACCATCGAGGGCGACTTCCTCGCCAATTGGGAACTCGGTCTTCAGGACGCAAAAGTCCTCACCTACGTCCCCATGAAGTCCGACAAGGTGAACATCTACGACTGGATGCCCCAGCGCAGGGGTAACACGAAGCGTGAATCCACAATCTTCACCGAAGATGTTGTGAAGCAGTTCCAGGGCAACCACATCAAGAACATCTACTTCATCATGCCCCCCAACGCCCGCAAGTTCACGGTCTTCGTGCGTAATGCCGAGGACAAGGACATTTACGGCGGCTTCCTCTTCCGTCAGGAGTTCGACTACACCGATGCTGTCAACTTCATGCTTGCCGACAAGACGAACGGCACCTATCAAGACGCCTACGGAACAAGTCTCAACACCGCTCTCCTCGAAGGCACCGACTACGAGTACTACACCCGCGACGTTCTCCGCGCCTTCCCTTGCGACGTTGAAATCACCGAAGACCTCCGCAACATCGAGATCGGTTACTTCATCACCTATCCCGGCGACTACAAGGAGAACTACAAGAACGGCAAGGACGCAAAGGGTGGTCTCTACGATGGCATTTGGTACTGCACCAACGCAATGCTCCCCACCACCCGCAGCCAGTATGCTCTCATTCAGGGCAGCGACGATCCCGACCTCAACCGTCCCATGGACGACTACACCGACTACCAAAGCGTCCTCAAGGAAGAGTACAAATGGTGCAAGTACGCTGGTCTCTTCTGCTTTGCCGAAACCGAGGGCGAAGGCGGATTCCCCCACACCGATCTGCGATTCGACGAAGTCAAAGTAACCCGCTGCTACACTTCCGACAAGAAGGTTCCCTTTAACGCCACCTTCACCAACTACGGCGTCGATCCCATCATCACGGCTAACATCGACGTTACCGTTGCCGGCGTCACCCGTACACTCCGCTACAGCGACGGCATCGGCTTCCTCGAGCAAGCCACCATCGACGAAGACATTGTACCTCCCACAACGCCGATGCGTACCGACATGAAGATCAACATCTCCAAGATCAACGGACGCGAAGTCAACATTCCCTCAGCCATCGACGGCTCCATCATCGCTGTCGATGAAGACGAGGACCTCAGCCGCATGCCCGTCATCGAGGAGAACACGGGCACCTGGTGCGGATGGTGTCCTCGCGGCCTCGTCGGCATGGAGAAACTCCGCGAGAAGTATGGCGAAGAAGTGGCCCTCATCGGCATCCACACCGGTCAGGACGCTCGTAACAACGGCATGATGGACGAAGTCCTCGCCACCTTTGGCGCAACGGGCGCTCCCACCTGCCTCGTTAACTGTCTCTACATTACCGATCCCTACTACGGTACCTCGCAGACGAAGTTCGGTATTTCTCGCGACGCACAGAAAGCCGCCGACCTCATCACCGAAGCTTCCATCTCCTTCGAAGGACTCGCCTTCAACACCGACAAGACGCAGCTCGCAGCTGTCAGCTCCACCACCTTCAATATCGACTCCGAGAACAGCCCCTACCGCCTCACCTACGTCATTACCGAGGACGGCCAGAGCTACCAGCAGATGAGCTACTACATCACTCAGACCTCGGCCGCTGAGAAGGAGAACTACCGTCAGACCGACCCCGACATTTACGCGCTCACGCAGATGACCCAGCCTTGGAAGCCCGTCATCAACGACATTATGGAGTACTGCTCCTCGCCCATGGGCATCGAAGGCAGCATCCCCGCTCCCATCGTCAAAGGCCAACCCATCGAGCACAAGGAGATCATCACCCTCCCCAAGACTGCGTCGGGCGCAGCTTCGATCAAGAACTTCGCCAACTGCCGTCTCATCGCCCTCCTCATCGACACCGAGAGCCTTGAGATTGTCAACGCCGCCCAGGTGAAGCTCGACAATGTTCCCGTGGTCGAGAACTTCGACGACTTCCTCGTTGGCATCGGCACCGTTCTTTCCGACGATGCTCCCAGCACAACCACCACTTACGACCTTTACGGACGCCCCACCACAACCGCGCGTTCCGGCCAGCTCTACATCGAGAAGGGCCGCAAGATGATTGCACAATAATAAGACACACACAAGCGGTGGTCGACGGCAGCCTCTCCAGCGTTGCCGCCGGCTGCCGCTTGTAGTCTTATGTTGAAAATACGCAACCATAAACCTATAACAACAAAAACCACACGTATCTTCCCTTATGAAGCACATTTTCACCCTTATCCTTTTGGTTGTCAGCGTTCTCACGGCGCACGCTCAATACCAGCTCAAAACCGACATTCCCTATGCAACGTCCACCGACGCCTACGCTCAGGAGCGTTGCAAACTCGATGTATACTATCCCACCGACCAGCACGACGTTCCCGTCGTTGTATGGTTCCACGGCGGCGGCCTCGAAGGCGGCAACAAGCACATCGACGCCGAACTCCGCGATTGCGGCCTCATGGTCGTAGCCGTCAACTACCGCCTGCTCCCCAAAGCCACCATCGACGACTGCATCGACGACGCAGCAGCAGCCGTCGCATGGACCTTCCGCCATTGCGCAGAGTACAACGGCAGCCCCCGCAAAATCTTCGTCGCCGGCCACTCCGCAGGCGGCTACCTCACCGATATGATCGGCCTCGACAAAACGTGGCTGCAGAAGTACGGCATCGACGCCGACTCCATCGCAGGCCTCGCCCCCTTCAGCGGCCAATGCATCACCCACTTCAACATTCGCAAGCAGCAGGGTCTCAACGCCCTTCAGCCCACCATCGACCGCTACGCACCCTTCACCTTCATGCGTCCCGACGCACCTCCCATGATCATCGTCTCCGGCGATCGTGAACAAGAGCTCTACGGCCGCTACGAGGAGCAAGCATACTTCTGGCGTATGCTCAAGCTCATGGGCCATCCCGACGTCACCCTCTACGAAATGCAGGGCTACGACCACGGCGCAATGGCGCGTCCCGCCTACCACATCCTCAAGCAGCTCATCAAGCGCATCGCGAAATAAATCATGATCAAATACTTAGCCACACTCTTGCTGTTCGCCACGCTCCCATTGACTACGTGGGCGCAGATGACTTTCGGCTTCAGCACCGCCCCCGTCAGCACAACGACGTTGCAGAACGGCACGCAGCAGGTCACCTTCCCCGACGGCACAAAGCTCAACGACCTGATTACCCACGTCCTGATCGACGGCATTGAAGTCGCCCCCTCGAGCGTGAGCCCCGATCCTACGACCACCACGTTGCGCAACGGCGAACTTGAAGTATTCGTCCACGACGGACGCGCCTACAGCTTCGTGTTCAAAGCCCCCGCCGCCACGTTTACCGCCGTCATCATGAGCGACCCACACATTGAGCAGGGCGGCCACGACGGCGTCTCTGTAGCCGAAATGCAGAGTATGGTTCAGCGCATCATCGCCACACGCCCCGCCATCGTCTTCTGCCTTGGCGATATGGATAAAGACAGCGAAAACAGCGCCAGCGACTTCACCAGCGCCTTCCGCGGCTTCAACGACGCCGGCGTACCCTTCATCACCATGTGCGGCAACCACGACCTCGTGCCGGACTATTGGGAAGGCGGCGATCGAGGCGTGACCTACGGCGGAGGCCACACGGCCAACATGAAAGCCCTCGACGTCGTGAGCAAGCAGCTCGAAGAGGCCAAGAAACACGGCGTTACGGAGGTTGTGCGCTTCCACGACTCCAACCTCAAATCGGGAACCACGCAGTTCGATCCCTTCGTCGTCAACTTCCGCGGCGTCAACTTCTACTGCGGCCAGACCTATTGGTTCCAGAAGCCTTACACCAACCCCGGCTTCATGGACCTCTTTGGCAAAAGTCCTGTGAAATACTGGTCTCCCGACGGCGTCATTGCCGAACTCGAAACCTTTGTCCGCTCCCACGGCGACGTTCCCTCCGTGTGGATGCAGCACTACCCCTTCCTCTCCGGTTCCGACTGCGACCGTTGGTGGCTCGACGAGTGCAAACCCGGCACCGTTCCCGTCAGCGACGCGACGCAATACTCCACACCTCGCGCCAAGAAGCTCAAATATGCGCAGCTCATCAACATGACCACCAACCCCGTCCATTTCAGCGGCCACACCCACACCTACGACCAGCAGACCTACGAAGGCATTACCGACTACACCGTTGCTGGCCCCGGCTACATGACAGGTTCCGTCTACGTCGTCACCCTCCAGGAGGGCGTTGGCGTCATCAAGGTGGAGCGCAAAAGCATCTGATAATTCTTCACCACCTACAAACCCGAGTTGAACACCCCCAAACCCGAGTTGAACACTGACAAAACCTATTTGCAAACTATGAAACGACTCATCTTTTATATTATAATAAGCCTCTGCGGCGCTCTGCCCACACTCGCCCAGGACTACACCTCGAAGGTGAAGAACACCCAAGCGGGGTGGGGTGGAACCGGCACCTACACCGCTGGCAGCATCACCTGCGCGGAGTACTACACCGACTACCACTTCTACCACAACACCTTCCGTCAGACCGTCACCGGCCTCCCCGTTGGCGTCTACGAAGCCGAGGTCTACTTCAACGCATCCTGTGCAGCGTGGAGCTGCGAGCTCGTGGCAAACGACGGCGACAAAGGCCTCACGCATTTCTACATGAACGATGCCGAAATCGACGTTCCCGTCTACAACATCAAGGCAATCAGTTCGCCTACGCTCCACACCATCAGCAACATCCACGTCACCGACGGCACACTCCGTCTCGGAGCCCGCAACGACCGCGAAGGCGCCAATTGGCACATTGTGCGGCTCAAGCGTCTCACCTATTTAGGCCCCGACGCCCAGAGCCTCTACTTCCAGGTTTCGTCGCTCCTTCGCGAGGCACGCGCCGCACTCACCTCCTGCACCTCCGCTTCCCACGCTGACGCCCTCCGTTCAGCCATTGCCGACGCCATGGAAGCCACGCCGCTGACGGACGTCGAAACGCTCCAGGCACTCACCTCGGCGCTGCAGGAAGCCACGACCGCCAGCACCGCATTCGAGAGTGAAAAAAGCACCGTGCTGAAAGGCATCCTCGCAAGCCTCGAAAAGTTCCAGACGCAATGGAACAACGGCACAGACGCCGCTCCCTCTCTTTGGGAGCCCCTCCTCTCGGCCGTCGTCAACGCCTGCATCGCCAAAGACTCCGAGACCGATCTCGAAGCCATGAGCAACGCCAAGGCCGCGCTCGACGAAGCGATGAACATCATTACCAACGTGGCTCCCGCAGCCGTCCGGCCGGCCAAATCCACCAACGCCTTCACCCCCGATGGACGAGCTGTTGGCCCTGCCTACCGAGGCATTGTCATCGAAGGCGGACGCAAGTCTTTCCGTCCATAAACTCAAACTCTAAACCATACACCCTAAATTCAACCCCCAAACCTTAAAACCCAAAAACCTAAATATGGAACTCTCCCCCAGCCTTAACGCATGCTTCCGTGCCAGCATCCTCGAGCATTGGAACATGAACGCCCTCACCGACTACGGTTACGAGACTCACCAATACAAAGATGTGGCCCGCAAGATCGAGAAGCTCCACATCCTCTTCGAAAGCGCCGGCATCCAGCACGGCGACAAAATCGCACTCTGCGGACGCAACCAAGCCCATTGGGGCGTCGCCTTCCTCGCCATCCTCACCTACGGAGCCGTGGCCGTCCCCATCCTCCACGACTTCCACCCCGAACAGGTGCACGATATTGTCAATCACTCCGAAGCCCGGCTGCTCTTCGTCGGAGAAATCATGTGGAAGAAGCTCGACGCCGAAGCCATGCCCCAGCTCCGTGGCGTCATCTGCAACACCGACTACCAGCTCCTCGTCTCCCGCCTCGACGCTCTCAACGAAGCCCACGCCAACCTCAATCGCCTCTTCTGCGAGAAGCACCCCGCCACCTTCGGTCCCAAGGAACTCAAGGAGTTCTACCACGACAGCCCCGAGGAACTCGCTATCATCAACTACACCTCCGGCACCACGAGCAACAGCAAGGGCGTGATGATTCCTTACCGCGCCATTTGGAGCAACGTCAAGTTTGCCGACGAAATCTTCGGCGACCACGCCAAAGCGGGCGACAACCTCCTCTCCATGCTCCTCATGGCCCACACCCTCGGCCTCTCCTTCGAATTCCTCTACGAGTTCATCCTCGGCGTCCATATCCACCTTCTCACCCGCATGCCGACGCCCTCCATCCTCACCAAGGCCCTCGCCGACGTTCGTCCCATCGCCATTGTGTGCGTGCCCCTCATCATCGAGAAGATCGTGCGCAAAGCCATCATCCCCAAGATCTCCAGCATCGACGTCAAACTCGCCCTCAAGCTCCCCATCGTCGGCCCCAAGATCAAGCGCAAGATCTGCGAAAGCCTCCAGAAGGCCCTCGGCGGACGCGCCTACGAAATCGTCATTGGCGGCTCGGCGCTCAACCAGGAGGTCGAGGCCATTCTCCACGATATTGGCTTCAACTACACCGTCGGCTACGGAGCCACCGAGTGTGCCCCGATCATTGCCTACGAAGATTGGCACAAGTTTGTTCCCGGCAGCTGCGGCAAGTGCGTGCGACGCATGGAACTCCGCATCGACAGCCCCGACCCTCAGCACGTTCCGGGCGAAATCCTCGCCAAGGGCCAAAACGTCATGCTCGGCTACTTCAAGAACGACGAGGCGACGGCCGAAACCCTCCGCGACGGCTGGTACCACACGGGCGACCTTGGCGTCATCGATGCTGAGGGAAACCTCTTCATCAAGGGTCGCAAGAAGAACATGCTCCTAGCCTCGAACGGCCAGAACGTCTATCCCGAGGAAATCGAGGACAAGCTCGCGTCGCTCCCCTACGTGGCCGAGTGCATTGTCGTTCAGCGCGCCGAGAAGTTTGTGGCCCTCGTCTATCCCGATCTCGACCTCGCAAAGCGCGACGGCGTAGCCCCCGAGGAGCTCACGACCATCATGGAACGCAACCGCAAGGACCTCAACGCCGCCCTTCCCGCCTACTCCCAGCTCTCCCAGATTTGTCTGCAGGACGAGGAGTTCGTCAAGACCCCCAAGAAGTCCATCAAGCGTTACTTGTACAAGTAATTCGGAATCCACATGAAATCCATACTTCTCGCAATTGCCCTTGCTTGGGGAAGCCTCACAGCAGGAGCACAAAGTCACACGTTCGAGATCAACCTCGCACAACCCGGAGCAGAAATCCAACCCACGATGTACGGCATCTTCTTCGAAGATATTAACTACGCCGCCGACGGAGGACTCTACGCCGAACTCATCCAAAACCGCTCCTTCGAATACCCCAACCACCTCGCCGCGTGGGACGTCTCCGGCTGCGTCACACTCCTCGACGACGGACCCTTCCCGCGCAATCCCCACTACCTCCGCCTCGCTCCCACGGGCCACGGCGCAAAGGCCACGATGATCGAGAACCACGGCTTCTTCGGCATCGGCGTCAAGGGTGGGGAAGAGTACCGCTTCAGCCTCTGGGCACGCTGTCCCGAGGGCCAAAGCGCCGACCTCCGCGTCGACCTCACCGACCCCGCCACGATGGACGAAGACCAGCGCTTCGCCACCGCCAATCTCCACGTCAGCGGCACAGAATGGCAGAAGTACACCGTCCTCCTCCGTTCCCCCAAGACCCTCGCCAAGGCCAGCCTTCGCCTATGGGCCGACCCCACGGCCACGACCGACGTGGAGCACCTCAGCCTCTTCCCCGTCGACACTTACCGCGGCGTCGAGGGAGGCTTGCGTCGCGACCTCGCCGAAGCCCTCGAACAGATGCATCCCGGCGTCTTCCGTTTCCCCGGCGGCTGCATCGTCGAAGGTGCCGACCTCGCCACACGCTACCAATGGAAGAACACCCTCGGCCCCGTCGAAAACCGTCCGCTCAACGAGAACCGTTGGCACTACACCTTCCAATACCGCTACTTCCCCAACTACTTCCAAAGCTACGGCCTCGGCTTCTACGAATTCTTCTGCCTGAGCGAACAGATCGGCGCCGAACCCCTCCCCGTGCTCAGCGTAGGCCTCGCTTGCCAGTACCAGAACGACATTCGCGACGAAGCCCGCGTCCACGCCTCGCTCGACGATCTCGACCCTTACATCCAGGACTGCATCGACCTCATAGACTTCGCCAACGCCGATCCCACCACCAATCCGTGGGCCAAGATCCGTGCCGAAATGGGCCATCCCGCACCCTTCGGCCTCAAGTTCCTGGCCATCGGCAACGAGCAGTGGGACTATCCCGACAACCCAGCCTTCACCGCCCGTCTTGAGCGCTTCATCGGCGCCATCCGCAAGGTGCATCCCGAGATCAAACTCATCGGCTCAACGGGTCCCGACTCTGAGGGCGAAAAGTTCGACGATCTGCAGCAGAAGATGATCAACCTCCGCTGCGACCTCTACGACGAACATTACTACCGCAACGAAGCGTGGTTCCTCGACAGCATCAACCGCCATCGCTACGATGCTTATCCGCGTTTGGTTTGTTCAGGTTGTTCAAAGGGTTCAAGTTGCTCAGAGTGTTCAAAGGGTTCAAAGCGTTCGAAGGTTGAAGCGCCCCGCGTCTTTGCCGGCGAATATGCTTGCCACGGCGATGGAAAGAAGTTCAACCACTTCAACGCCGCACTCATGGAAGCGCAGTTCATGACCGGTTTCGAGCGCAATGCCGACCTCGTCCACATGGCCACCTACGCTCCTCTCTTTGCCCACACTGAAGGTTGGCAGTGGCGCCCCGACGCCATATGGTACGACAATCTCACCTCCTTCCGCACCTGCTCCTACTACGTCCAGCAGATGTTTGCCACCCATCGTGGCCACCGCGTTCTGCCCCTCACCATGTGCGGCCGTCCCGTCTGCGGCGACTCCGACCAGCACGGCCTCTCCGCCACCGCCTCCCTCGACTACGACGGTAGCATCATCATCAAGGTTGTCAACGTTTCCGACGCCCCGCAGCCCGTCACCGTCCATCTTCTTAAGGGTAAGGGAAAGAAAGGAAAAGGTTCTCCGAAGGCCGAGGGTTTCACGGGCATTGACGTCCTGACCCTCCACTCCGACGATCCCGATGCCGACAACACCCTCGAAGCTCCGACGAAGATCATTCCCCAGCCGTCGCACCTCAGCGTCTCCGGCACAGAATTCCCCGTGACCGTCCCCGCCAAATCCGTGGTCATCTATACGGTGAAATGAGGAAAGAATGTACCTATATGACAAGACTCTGAAAACATCAGAACAAAAACATTGGTTAATTGTCAGCAATACGAAAGATAGGCCAACACATGTAACACATTGAACGCCTTGAGAGTGCCCTCGGAATCCATCGATGAATGTCGAGTGGGTTCTGAGGGCACTCTCTGAAATCGGAATTGAGACAGATTTGCACCATTTCATTGTAAATTTTGCTCAAAACCGTTAAGGAATAGGCAATTCTGCCAGTATTTCACCTACACCAATACACTTTTCTAAAAAATACAAGACAAATTTCCTCCGCGATAACCGAAACGCTCTC
>JAUNIC010000028.1 GCA_030523615.1 Bacteroidales bacterium | reverse complement strand
AGACAATCAGCAGATAGTCAACACTTTGACTATTTAAAAAGCTCGCTTTTTTCGAAAGTCGAATGAAAAAAAGGAGAAAAATCGGTACAAAATTAAGCATTTTTTTGCGAAAAAACAAGACTGATTTCCGCATTTTTTTGCGAAAAATGCGCTTATTGTAATGTATTGCCATCTATATATTGCACCGTTTTCCGGGGGGCAGTTTACAAAATAGGGGGTAAAAGGCGCGTGCAAATCAGAAAAACAGCGTGTTTCGGTTGCGCATGATGATGTCCACATTGATGTTCTTGCCTATTACTTTCATCGACTTCAGGTAGTCGGTGGAGATGGGCACAACCAGAATGCTGTCGTGATTCTCATAGCAAGCCTGCACCTCAGCCAGGTCCTCGCGTATCTTGTCATACTTCTCGTGCGTAGTGTCGGCCAGGAATATGGAAGCCTGGATGCGCGTGCATCCCTGGTTGATGAGATACTTGGCAACCTGAGTGCGGACCTTATTGCTCTCAATATCGTACATTACAAAGAATAGCATGTTTCCTGCGTTACGGTTAGGATTGTCGGCAATGCCCAGAATGGTCTTCACCCGCATGGGGAGCGGAAGAAGGTCTGAGGCATCGTCCTGGGCGGTTGTGGTACTGATGGGCCGGTTGTTGTCGCTGAAGCCGGCTTCGAGTTCCTTGCGAAGCATTTCCTTCAGCGACAACTCCTCGTAGTTTCGTCGTGGCATGGTGTGGGATTTATGTGTTTTCGAAAAGGAAAACCGTTATCAAGTCCGCAATCAGAGCATTGAGTTCGGCAGACGTGCCGCACTTAGGCGACTGCACTACCTTGTAGCCGCGTTTACCGTAGAAGAGGTTGATCTCTGCCTTTTGACCACCGAGACGGAACTGCATCTTCTTCGCATACTGAATGTTGATGACGGCCGTAAGCTCTATGCAATGTTCCTCTATGTACTGCTTCAGGGTGGGCAGAATCTCATCTAACTGCGCAGGAACCGCTATGGGAGCCTGTTCTTTAGGAGCAAGAACGGCGGTCTTACCCTTCAGAACAGCCTTGATGTGCGCCATAACGTCTTTGTCCGGCTCAGGCTGATGCAGCTCTTCGGTGATGGTAGGCGTAGTAATGGTCTGCTGGTCGAGAGCATGCTTCATCTCGAACATCTCCGCAGCATCTTCTGTGTTGACGTAGGCATTGAGGTCTACCGGTTCAGCATCAGGATTGAAGTACGCATTGGCATCCTGACTGATAAAGCACGCACGCGTTACGTCGGAGGTCTTGCTGTCGATGACCTGCTCAAGACGGAACTGGCGCGAGAAGTCGAGAAGAAACGCTTTGTAGAACAAGGTGTAGATGCCCGCGTCGTAGCAACGTTCCTTCAGGCGGAACAATACCTTCAGACCGTCTTCGCTAGGTGACACGAAGGTCATCATGACGCGAGGGTCTGTCTGCAAGAGCTGGCGGAGGGCCTCGAGTTCGAAACCTTTCTCGGAGAGATGGTCAATGTCGAGGATGAAATGCTCGATGTAGGCAAAGTTCTCTGTACGCCGAACAAGCGGATTGAAGATGCCGCAGACGATGTAGGGCAACTGGCGTTTGAGCATGGCGTATTGCTTGGTGTCAAGGTCACGCACGATGCGGAGTTGGCGCAGATGGGCCTCAATGTCAGGACGTGGAGATCGCAAGCTGTGGTAGAGGTGGTCAAGCGTGATCTTTTGAAGCGGGTCGCCAGCAGATTGTATGTTTTTTCCTGCAAGAATCATAAGGGTTGGGGGTTAGCAATGGCGTTTGAACTCTTGTGCCAGATCCTGGCAGAAAAGTTGAATTTGGCTGATGCGCGAACGCTGCATTTTGTTGACGGTTATCACTTCTTCCAGATAGTCGTTGAGCGACTGGATGAGTATACGACGACCAAGGTTCTCAAGCCAGTATGAGCCGTCGCCGCGCACAGAGTAGCAGTCGTCGGAGATGATGTTTTGGGCGATGATGCCATAGACGACGTAGTCTACCCAGACGCGATAAATTTCAATGACGTCATAGACGAGCACGGGTCTGTTGTAATCATCCCGATGCAACACGCCAATGTAGGGGTCGACGCCTGCCTTGATGAGCGCCCCCTCAATCTTGCCATAGAGGATGCCGTACCCATAATTGAGCATGGCATTGACCACGTCAAGGGCAGGGTGTTGCGAACGGGCGGCAAACTGGTATCTCTCGGGGATGAAGTCGTTGAGTGCTTCGAAGTAGATGCGGCTGGCGGCACCCTCCCAACCTCGAAGATTGGGAGCTACGTCCTGAACAATTTCACCTTTGAGGGAGGCTATCTTTGTTCGGTAGTCCTCGATGCGGGCAATGGCTTTGGTGCGCCTTGCGGCGATGGTTAGGTCATCGGTTTGGAGCATGAGAAGCATGGCTTGTTGGTTCTCCATCTTCCGCTGAATGATTTGTTTGATCCATTCCAAAGCATCATGCGAGAACGTGAATTCAAGCTGGCCCTTTCGGATGGTAGAGATGGAGCCAAAGCGCGGACTCCACACTCTACCGACAGGCATACCACCTTTGTCGGCAAAGATGATTTCGATTTCGTGTTCGACGGCAAGCATGACGGCATCACTTGTAATCTGCGTGCCGCGGCCAAGCTGTATGCTTTCGACAGCATCCACGGGGATGCTTTGTTTGCCATCCTTATGGGTGACGACAAACGTCTGTCCGTCACGATTAAGGGACGAACCGAAGGTGTTCAGTATTAGCTGCATATTTGCCAGAGATCAATACTTCCTGAATTTCACAAACTTGAACTCCACAACTTTCTTCCTAGGCTCCGTCTCGCTGACGATGCGTTCCGTAGTGGACGCCACGCACGCGATGCCGCGTTGCTGAAAACGCTGGAGCAATGCTGCCGTCATGGTGAACTCGCCCATCAGGTGCACTGTGCATTCCGTGCCGTAGCGAGCGGTGATATCAGCCACTATCTCATTGGCCATTGCAACGATGTCCTCTTCGGTGTCGTCAGGAGATACAGCGGGGAATGAATAGTCGACCGCCTCGCCATAGGCAGAAGCGGCTGCCAGCTGCTCCTCCGACCAAGCCTCCAGTGGGTGGTTGGTGAGGTTGACGAAGTGGGGAGCGTACTTCTCTACGATGGGGAGTTCCAATGTGCCAAATACGATATTGAGGCCTGCGTTGATTTTTTGCTGAAGGTTGTTGATAAGATCATCGGATTTGACTTTGCCGGTAAAGCCTGCATGATTTATTTGGTTGCGGTTGTTCTTGATGGTCTCGTAGGACTTGCGCAATTCCTTTACCCATTCAAGTTGGAAGAGAGCCTTCGTTAGTTGGAAATGGTGTCCTGCATAGCCGTTCCATTTCGATTCGTCGCGTGCATCTTTGATGTCCATTCCCAAAACAGCACCGATATAGTCCCTATATTTGCGGTAGGATTTATCACCCGTGAATGTGTTGAAATCTTTCAACTTATCGCAGACAACAGTGATGATGGTTTCCTGAGCAAGGGTATATGCCTGCTGCACAAGACCGTTCTTGAGGCACCAGGCGATGGCCTCTCGCAGATTATCAAGCGAATCAACAGAATAAACCTTCAGCGGCTCTTCGATGTGACGGACAATTTCCTTTAGGGGGTAGGGAATATCGAGCGAAAGAGTTCCTTCCATGTTCTCGCGAATCTGGGCAATGGTGGCTCCTTCTACCAGTTCATTGCCACGGCAGGTGGAGATACTCTTCTCGAAGAGAGGAATAGCGCCTTTCACTTTCTGGAGATTTTCGATGGCTTTACGCTCTGCCTTGTTCTTCGGCGTATAACTTTTGCGGAAGGCTTCGAGTGCTTCAGAGACGGCTGTCATGCGGCCTGTAGCCTCGAACGTACTGGCGGCAAACGTCCAATCTTGTAGCTGCGTGAGCGGCAGGAGGTCGATGAAAGGTGCCTCGTTGGTTGTACGGTTGCGCTCCTCGAAGTTTCCGTAGGAGATGTGACGTACGGTGGCGTGCTTGAGGAACTTGGCATAGTTGCCGAGGACGAGAGCAAGCATCGGGAGATAGCGGAAACCATGGGTGAGATCGAAGTAGAGTTCGTCGCCCTCATCGAGTTCGTCGAAGATGCGGGAGAAGATGGTCCATATCTCCTGTTCGTTGTTACCGTCGGGGAGACCGCGGACGGGCCTCACCTCGAAAGGCAACGCCATACGTTCCAACTGCACGCGAAGGCCCGTCTGCTCGATGACTTCATTGGTGTCGCGGTCACGGTGTCCGTTGTCCTCCCAGTTCTTGGCCTCAGCACCAGCGGTGAGAAGAATGAGAGCAAGAGAGTCTGCCCCCCACTCCTCCTGACGTGTGAGGTATTCGAGTGTAGCCTCCTGCACATAGCGCACCTCGGCCGACTTGTAGTCGTCCTTACAATAGTGGCAGGCCCTATAGTTATTGGCCCCGAGAAAAGATATAAATACTTTGCGTGGCATGGTGATGATAGTGTGGGTTATACGTTCCAGGTTTTGTTAAGCTCGTCGAGAACTTTGCTCAGAGCGTCCACTTTCTCTTGCTGATTGGCGTATTCCGGATTGTCAAGATAGAAAGTCGTGATGCGATGGTCGTTGCACTTTTCAAGTCCTTCGGGTTTCATCTGACTATTCGTGATGAAGAGAGGCTTGCTTCCGAGACCTCCGTAGTTGCGTACAGCAGAGCGGAACTTGTCGACGTCAGTCGTGTTGAAAATTTGCGTCTTGCATTCTACGAAGATCAACTTACTTCCTGTGTTGACAATAATGTCGATTTCGTTCTTTGGTAGTCGCTTTACGTTGCGGAACATGCAGTTCATGCGAACGCTGTCGTTACCATACTTCTTGGCAATCAAGCGAGCTACATAAAGCTCAAACCAACCTGTGTTGAGTACTATACTCTCAACGTGAGGTGAGCAGAATGTGTATTCATTATAGCCTAATTTGCACTCGAAGGTATGCGTATCGGCATGCCATGAGAGACGGTTGTACTTGAACGACACTTCATAATCGTACTTTAGTTGTACATTACCAAACTCAGCTTTGTACTCTTCGTAGAATTGCTCCGTAATCTTGAATAAATGCCAATGCGATTTCTCGCTAAAACCAAGGTTCTGCACGCGATTTAGTACGTCGAAGTCTTCTTTTGTATAGTCTGTTAGCGGAGTGAATTCATCGAGTTGGTGTCCGAGAATCTTGAATTGTGCATCCATATCGAAGGCAACCTTGCCCTTGGAGGTCTTTTCTTTGAGGTCGAAGAAGGTACCATTCTGCCCAATGCAGAAGGTATGGCAACTGCGGCGCTTACGACGGAACACATTGTTGAAGATGACAGACCAAAGCTTCATACCGCCAGTGATATTGAGGCTGATGGTGATACCCTTAGGTAGCGCTTGTTCGATTCCCTCGATGGTTTTATACATAGCATCAAGATCGGTGTCAGATACTTTGTAGATAATTACGTTGTTATCTGCATACGAGGGCAACTGTTTGCGAATGTCCTTTGCCACCTTCTCTGTCTCCTTTGAGCAGACGAGGACCACCTGGTCGGGCTGCATGTGTACGATTCCTTGATACACAGGGGTAGGTTGTCCGCCCACAAGAGCTATTTGTACGTGGATTCTACGTTTCATGGATAAAGGAATAATGAGGAAGGGAGAATACGTGGGATTCTCCCAACACTTCTATTACAAATTAATTGACAGATTCAAACATTTCGTCAGCCGTTGACGCAGAAAGCCACTTCTCGACATTGCGCCAAATACTGCTCTTGCGATTCTTGAGGTCCTTCACCTCCTTCTTTGAAGGTGCGGCTAATAGACGTTTGAGTGTTTCCGTGAGAGCAAGTTTCTGTTCTTCAGGAAGAGCATCAAGTTTGGCGGCCTTTGCCCATTGCGCAACCTTTTGGAAACATAGTTTGAAGTCGGCAACCTTGTACAGACCGACCTTATCGCCAAGCTCGAACTTCTCATTCAATAGTGCTGCAAGACCACCAGCAACTTTCTGCTCGCGAGCAGCATCTGCAGCGGCGGCACTTGCTGCCTGTTGTGAAGCAAGAAGCTGTTCTGCTGCCTTCGACTCACAACGAGTGATAATGGCAGAGGCTTCGTCTCTATTGGTGAATAGCTCAATGGCTTCTTGCGCTTTTGACAAAGCAAGAGCAAAGTCGCCAGCAGTTTCTGCCTCAAGAGCGGCAGCAATGCAACCTGCATAGTTGGCTTCTTTCTCAAGACGAGCCGCTTCAGCTGCTTTTGCATCCGCTTCAGCTTCAGCCTTCTTTTCGAGCAAACCCTGCATTTGTGCGTTGAAGTTATCTTCAATGTTCTTTACATACGCGCAGTAATCGTCTTCGCTGACGGCAGAAAGCTTGACAAAGCCCATAAGTGCGAGGCCTTCCGGGGTTTCAGCAATCTTGCGAGATTTGTATTTCTGCTTTCCTGCATGACGGCCGTTCTCGTGAACTCCTGTCTTGGAATAATCTTCGTACTGCCAATCGCCGGTAATGGCGTGGAAACCAACACCCGCAGACATCTTCATTAAACAAGAAGAATTGTCCGAGGGAATCATGGCAAGCAGGTGATCTATGCAATCAAGGATATCATCAGTGCGGTCTGCCGGGTATTTTTCAAAGAACGCACGTTCCTTTTGCAGATACTTACGCGTGAAATCATTGACAATGGCAAAGAAGGCAGAGACACCGTCATGTAAGATGTTCATCTTCTTGTTGCCGTGTGCAGATGCTCCGACTTTTTGGATGACGCTTTCCAAATCTGTAGAACTCAGCATCAGAGTGCCAAATCCATTTACACTCGGCTCGATGCACTCATAGAGCGTGTTGAAGCCAGTCGAGCGATAGAAATCGTTGGTGCCATTAACGAGCGCATGTTTCCAGCCACCTTGCCAATGACCATCCACGGAGTGGAGGTTGTAAATCTTCGTATTGTAGAGTTTGGTAGCGGGCATCTCAACATCACCAACCTTGATAAATCGCATGAAGTCCGTACCATCCTTCATAGTACCGAATACCTCTTCGTTCTTTGTTTCGTAATCACGCAGATACTTGAACAGGATGGAGCGCAAAGCACCTTTAAGGGAACTGCCGGCCACAACGGGAAGATTGTGAAACTGGCTTCGTTCGAAAGCTTTGATGTTGTTTTCCGTCTGGCTGGGTAAGTCGAAAACAAATGCAGAAACCGTTTCGAGTTTTCCTGCGAGGATGTTGACAATACCATCGTGGTCACTTCCTAAGAATAGATTGCTCAATTTAGCGAGGTCGACACCTTCCTCTGCTACACGGTGCAAATCAAGTACATAGACTTTTCCATCATGAATGACGTAGTCAGCACATTTAACCCACTCTTCCTCGTTGCCTGCACCGACCGACAAGGGTGTGACAGCAGTAAGCTTGATATAGTATTTGTTGTTTACTTCTTTCATAAGCTTATAGGATTATGGGGAGTAGTATTGATTTGCCGGAGCGCCAGATAGGATGAAGTTTTTCTTCCGTGAACTCTACGTCCGGACGAAGGTTTACGATGCGGCCGATGGTCTCCACGCCGCTGACCTTTTGTGCAAATACGCTTCCTGACGTGAATCCGTAAATAGCATTTTTACGAAGTGTCTGAAAAGGATAGGTAGTGATCCAACCTCCGCGTCGCTCAATGTCGTAGGCCACGAGGTCGGAATCTACCAATGTCTCAAACTGCTCCTTAGATTCGGGAATCATCAAGGAGAGAGAGACGGCATGACTAGCATTTGCTGGAAGCTTAAGGTTCAGTTCCGCCAACTCATAGTCGAAAAAACCGTTACCAACGTTGCGGTCGGTGCCAATACCTTCGAGGCTTAGCAGAGTCATGGCCTTTTCGAGCAAATCCGTATTACCTTCGACGATGAAATAGAGGCCAGCATAGTCACGGAAGGATACGCGATCAACGTAATAAGGAAGTGCATCTTCTGCTCCTATGCGTGATTTGAGTGTTACGCGCTGAATGACTTGGCTTTTGATAAAGTCTGAAGGTACATCAGCCTTGGAGAGATATTCGCCATGAATGCTACCGATGTCTTCGCGACTGTTGTCAAATAAGCGTACACCATTAAGCACTCGTTCGTAGTATTGTGTGTCAAGCCATTTTACTTTCTTCACCTTCTTGCGTTCGCCCAAATCTTCGAGATGGGGCATTTGGGCTTGAAGAGGCTGTGGGAAGAAATATACAGAGGGAGAAGTTGACGACTCTTGATAGTAAGGGAAGAGGCTACTGATTGTGAATCCAAGATCTCCATCGGCGGGAAGGCTGACACCTGTTTTTGCAAGCACTGCTGTCATGGCCGCATACATCGTGTCGGAAGTAATGGTGCGTTGGCTGATGCCATAATCATCATTTTTCCGATCGCCGATGTGCAGCGGTGCAGTAAAGTGCAATTTGCATATTTTGAGTGTTGCCATAATCTATGTTTCTATAGGATTATGCTTTCCAGTTGTTTTCGGGAGTGAGTTCTACTTTGACAAGTTCGCCAAACTTCACTTGGCCGTAGCCACGGGAACCACTACCGCCGAGATAGTCACTCTCGATGAGTGCGATACCATGCTCAAGCATTTTGAGAAGATTGCTGCCATCAGCGTCGTCGTCCCAAACATTGAGGATAAATTCTACGGCGAACTCAGCTCCGGCAGGAACGCGCTCTGTCTGACGGGGATGTTCGGCAACACCCTTGACGCGGTCAATGGTGTTCTCGAACTTATTTTCGGTGTAAGGCATGTCAAGTGAAGGGCTATTCTTGAAAAGTTCAAGCGACTTCTCCGTAAGATAAGCGTCACGTACAATGATTTTGGAAGGCTGAGTAGTCCCCTTAATAGTCCCAAACATGTTATTGACTTCCGTATCATCGCCTACTTTAACAGCACCAGCTACTTGCTCGAGAAGGCAACGCATTTTGCCTTTGAGAGAACTGCCGGGGATATAAGGCTGGTCACCCTTGCTGGCGAGCTTAATGACGGGATTATCAATACCGCCGATTTCTACATTTTCCTTGCTACCACCGATGTGCATACCAGTAAGGAGAGTGATGGTGGTGTTTATCTTGATTTTCTTAACTAACTGTTTCATGGTGCTTAATTTGTAAATTAATTCTTACTATCCTTGCCACCATAATACTTATGGTACGCAACGATGGCTTCAAAGATATTGATAAAGTTATCGTAATCTTCCTTCTTGTTTTCAAGACGAATAGCACTTACAGCTCTACTGATTTCTTCTTGAAACTCTGCAATTCGTGTCTGGGGCCTTCCGTTTTTTATATCACGTCCGACAGCGTATGCAAGAAGAGGATTGAGCATGGCAATACTAGCCATATCATATTTTTTTTGCATTTGAATTCTCTTAACCTCTCCAAAAAATCTACGAAGTTGTGAAGTTGTTAATGCACTTCTGTCATTTCTGTCTTGAGGAGCGAGGTATTTGCCGAAAGATTCGCACCATTTAACGACTTCTGGTGTGATGGGATTGTGGATCCACTCAGGATTCAATTTAGTTTCTGGATAGGTCATTTTTTTCTTTGAGTATTTGGTTTAGTCTTATTGTCAATTCTGCCCATCGGGCAGCGAGAGCCATAAGGCGGAAGTTGGCAATCTTGCCATAAAGTTCACGGTCACGAAGGCGCTTACAAAACTCTACAACAGCGGTATTCTTGTTTTGACGTTCAATAACACGTGTTAGGTAGTAAGCCGAGTGCCAAATGTAGCTAAAGTTTTCGGGCTTACCTTTTTTCTTGTCTCTTTCATTTCTGGCAGCAATCGCAGCATAACTCATGATTTTGTGAAGGATGCTACGAGGCATATCCATGTGCATGATGAGATCCACGAACTCGTTCTTGTATTGCTCAACGTATTCGAATTCATCTTGCCACGATACAGTTTGCCCGAACATGCAGAAGGCGTTTTTAGGCTTTCCCTTGTATTCGTATTCTTTTGCCGCGTCTTCAGCCTCTCCTGCCATTTCTGCAGCTTTTGCAATCGGGAACTTAGGAGGAACGATTGCAACACCGCCGGAAAGAGATACACCTTCTTTGCCAACGTATTTCACAAAATCGTTTCGTACCTCGGCAGCAAAGTCAATAACCTTGTCCCAACGACCTACAACAAAGATGTCATCGCCGCCCGCATATATAATATTAAGATGAGTGCGGTAATCATCTTTCTGCTGTATGCGCTGCAAGTTACTAACGTGATCCTCCTTACTCGTGAAGTAGGCATCAAGGTGGTTGGAGAAGGCTTTGTATTCGGCGATGGTGGGGAAGCCGTTGGCGAACAGTTTGCCGAGTCCATCTACATCCATTCGTAGAATACCGAGATAGGAGCCAGCGGCATAATCTTCAAATGTGAGGAAATCATCCTTCTTTCGTAGCTCTTCACCTAGTTCGATTTGTTGCTTAACCGAGGGGAGCACCAAAAGATTTTCGTCTTTGTAATAGAATGATACACAATCGGGCGATTCAATACCCGTCACTGCACAAACCTTAGGCTTCCCACCTACAGGAATAATCTCAAAGAAATCATCGTAGTTGTCCCTAATTTCCTCAAGGAATTTCTGGTTTTTCTGACGAGCAAAATCCTCTGTCATACATTGCCATAGGAATCCCAGAGGCTGTCGCTCGCATCCATTGGCATTAATGCTGCCGTCTGCATTTTCGCTGAAGGGAACCCAACTGATATTGATGGACAGTTGGCCGCGATGCTCTTTCCATATCTCTGATTTCTCTCGCTTTGTAAACGAAGCCAAAGCCTCCTGCGTTTGTGGAGAGTTCTGGATGATTACGTAAAGCTTACCTCCAGAGCAGTAGATTACATCAGGTGATGCTGCTGACACTTCGGGTAGTTCCGTTAATCGTTTACAGACACCGTCCATATATTGGCGCAGGTAGAAGGATCGTCCCTTTAAGCTGACAGCGGCTTTCTTGGAGGTGATGTTGTATAGGAATTTCTGAATTCCAGAGAGGTCACCACCTACGAAAAGTTTGTCATACATGCTACTTGTCGTTTTTTTGATTATTGTTTTGTTTTTCTGTATTTTGTTTCTTTTGCCGACTTCTCAAAACTGTACCATACCCCAAGCTGGTATTCTTGCCGATGCCGATGCCATCGGGGAGAGAGAGATTGGAGCGGAAGTCCACATCGAAGGACATTACCCGGACACCCTTGACCTTGACGAGACGCGGTTCGTTCAGGCGGGTGATGCTTACCTTCAGCTCTTCGCTCAAGTAGATGCCGAGGCCTTTGCACATCGAAAGGAGGTTGCCCTTGAGAATGCTTTCGAGCAGTGCGATGCGTTCACTGAGACTGTCAAGTTCTTGGTAACGACGATAGTTTTCCGAGTTGAGGGCAAGCCAGTGCTGAAGACGGTAGTCGAAGGAACTCTGCCACGTCTGCATCAGCACGTTCTGCGGACGCACGCTCTCCATCTCCAGTTTTGCCGTACGGTCGCCAAGGACAACGTCCGGCTGCTGCGCCATCAGAAACTGGCCGATGCTGTCCACGCCCTCCTCCACGCACACAATGGCAGCTTTGCCTCCGAGTCGCTTGTACTGAATGAGAGGGTAGGAATACCTGAATCTATCATCTTCCGCATGATTATGGAAGAGAATATCTACATCCGAACCGATGGCGTTTAGCACAGCGCCGCGAAAGAGAGGGATTTCCCAATTGGCAATGGCTGTATTGAAACGTAGAGTAAGGACCTTTATATGTTTTGCGTTTTCCATACGAATTGTAGTCTTTCTTCTTAGTGGTGGCAAATATACGGTTTTATAGTGAAAAAATCAAAGAATGTGATATCTTTTTTGCGATTTCAAGTAATTTGTATATTTCCCTTGGTATTTATTCGAGCACTCTCCAATACCCTCGTTTGGGAGAAGTCACCGCGCCGTCTTCGCGAAGATGCCGGATGGCACTATCTACCACCTTGCGCTCCATGCAGCAGAGTTCTGCAAGTTCGCGCGCTTTTAGGGGGCGCGCTTCGCGGTGCATCATTTCGAGGACGATGGTGGCGGGTTCGAGGAAATAGCGGTCCGTCTGATTGTGGTCGAAGAGTTTGAGGGCGATGGCGGCGAAGCTTTTCATTGCTATAGGGGAGGTGACGTCCTATTTAAGCGTTTAATAACAGGGGGCATTAGCTAAATGCCGTGCCCTGTCTTACAAGCGAATCTTCATCCACACACCTTTGTGATCGGTAGGCCAGATGCCAAGGGGGAGTATGCGGGCGTCGCGAGTGGCATCGACGAGTCGCTCAGAACGTACAATGCTGCTCGTTGGGCCGAAGACACGGCAATCCTTCAGACGCACTTTGTGGCCTGGAACGGGACGATAGAAGAGGTAGTCAATGCGGTCGCGCTCATCGGCTTGTGGGGCCCAGGTGAGGCGTTCGGGAGCTACGGCGGGATTGTCACTCGGATAGGTGAAGCCTGGATGTGTGAGGACGTCGGGATGGCGGGTGCGGTAAGCATCGATGAAGCCCGCAGCCTCGAGTGCCGTGGTTTGCGGCCAAGGTACAACGGCACCGTGATGGTCGTAGAGATTGGCGGTTTGGGCTGTCCAGTCGCGGTGCGATGGTTCATTGAAGTCACCACCGATGATGACGGTGTAGCCTTCGCGAGTGTCGGCCTCCGCCTGCTGAAGAAACGCCTGCACCGCCTCGTCGCGCATGGAGCGGTTGCCGTGGGCAATGAGGGTATCGGGATTGGTTACGGGCGTGATGGGGCGGAATGTGTTGCCGTCGTAGCCACGTACCTCGTAGTAGGAGTCGTTGAGGTAATCGAGGTGCGCTGTATAGACCGCCACCTTGTGATGGCCAACGCGGGCACGGAGCCCGTAGATGCTACCGTGGTCATCGACGCAGGGGAAAACTGTGAGGCTGTCGGCTATGGGGTGACGCGAGAGAAGGCCGGTGTCGTAGCTGTAGAACGACCAATACTCTTCGCCACGCTGACGGAGGCTCTCGGTGATGCGGTCGCAGAAACGCGTGTCGTGGTAATTGCGCACCTCGCTCAGCGTGACGAAGTCGGGGCGCAGCCGCACAATCTCGTTGATGATAGCGTCGTAGCCGCTTTCGACCATCGTGCCCTCTTGCCAGATGTTCCATTGCAGAACGGTGATAGTATGGGCAGAGGTGCACAATGACAGCAGCGCGAGGAATAGCGTTGAGATAAAGTGTTTCATGATGATATTTTTCAAGTTTCGCAAGTGCTCCGCTCGAGCTCTGCTCGCTTCGCTCTGCAAAGAACCTTGCAACTTGAGCTTGCGAAAGTTGAGTGATATTTCCTATGTGTGTCCTTTGATATTCTGCCTCTACTTCATGAACTGGAAGTCGTGGAGTTCGCAGATGGATTTGTCGGGTGTTGCGGAATGGAAGACGAAGAAGAGGGGGTGCTTGCCTTTTACGCCCTTGAGGTTGGGCACGTCTATGGTCCATTCCTTCTTCCAACGCGGGGTGTCTTTGACGAGGGCGATAGTGCCAAGCGCCTTGCCGCCGCGGGTGGCGTCGGGAGCATCAAGCATGACGGTAATGGTGGCGTCGAGCCCCTCGGGCACAAGGTGAACGCACAGACGAGGATGAGTCGCGTCGGCGGTATGGGTGAAGTTGAAGTACTTATAGCCGACGACGGAGCCGCTGGTGTTGTTCACCACGGGACAATAGGGAATCTTCTGATTGTAAGGGCCCTCCTCGGGTTGCTCGCCGAGGCGCGTGGGTTTGACGTACGAACCGGTGTGGAAGAAGTTGGGGAAACTCTCGCCCACAGTACCAGGTTCAGTCAGGTAGCACGCCAATCCCGCTGCGCTCTTATGGAGCGGATTGAGTCCCTCGGTCATGAAGCCTTCGGAGTTGTATTCGCCCTCGGAGATCGTGACTTTGCCGCCGCGGCCCTTCTCCACTTTGACGCTGATGGGGGCCACCATGGCTTGACGCGAGTATTGGTCGGTACCTGTCTGACGATGATAGAACACCCACCATTGATTGCCAATCTTGCAAATGCTTCCGTGGGTATTGCCGTGAGGCCAAGCCGTGGGAATAGCGTTGCCGTCGGCATCAACGTCACGACCGCGTCCGTCGATGATGGTGCCGCCGTAAGTCCAGGGGCCAAGGGGATGGTCGCCATAGGCGTATGCCAAGGTGTAGTTGCTCATGCCGAGGCCAAACTCGCCGGGACGGGTGAAGCGGCTGTAGATGAAGATATACTTATCTTTGACCTTGCGGATGGAAGATGCCTCAAAGAATCGGAATGTCTCGTCCTGCTCGAAGCCGGGAATCATATCTTCGACCACCTCCGTGCCTGGGCGAACTGTGGCCATCGTCGTCGGATCAAGTTCAGCGCCGTAAGAGCGGCTGAAGCCCCAATAGCCGTAGACGCGACCATCATCGTCGACGAAGACGCCAGGGTCGAAACGCAGCACACCTTCGGTGCGCGTAGGGTCGTCTGCGCTCCAGTTGCATACCTCAAACGGGCCGTCGGGGCGTTCGCTGCGCGCCACCATACCTTCGCGTCCCCAAGCCTGATTGTTGGGATAGAGGAAATACTCCTTGCGGCCGTCGGCTGCAACACGCATCGTCACATCGGGAGCATAAAGCACGTCGCCCTTACCATCGTGGTTAAGAGGACGGTTGTCGGGCCCCATGACCGAACGAAAGATAACTCCGTCGTAGCGCCAATTGGTAAGGTCGTCGACGGGTGCCGACCACACCACCTGCTCAAGCCCGCAGTAGTATTTGATGAGCGAGTCGTGCGAGCCGTACACATAGACGCGATACTCGCCGGGACGGTCGGGATCTTCGAAGACGTAGGGTTCGCCGTCGGGAGTATACTCCCACATGGGGAGATAAGGGTTCTGCGCCTTTGCTCCTAAAGTTGCAAAGGCAACAAGAATAGCGGTAAGGAAATTGCGTGTTTTCATGCTTAGCTGTTGGTTATTGAATATTCACGTCCTCGATCGTCATGTGAAACTGCGTGTTGTATATGGCTCTGGCATTCTTCACGCCAAGCGCTTCAGCAGTTCGACGAGGACGCGGCAGATGTTCTCTACCGTTGAGAGTTCCACGCGCTCCTTGGTGGAGTGAGGCTCTACGATGCGGGGGCCAATGCAGGCAATCTCGATGCCGGGGAACTTCTGCACGTAGTAGCCGGCTTCGAGGACGAAATGCATGGCCACCTTGCGGGGAGAGAATCCGAGGACATCGCGGAAGGTCTCGTCAACCATCTGCAGGTATTCCGACTGCTGGTTCTCCTGCCAGCCGGGAGTGTTCATCACGACCTCGACGTCGGCACCAACACCCTCAAAGTCGCGTGTGCAGATTTTTGCCCATTCCACCATCTCGTCATCGTCGAAGCTGCGGGTGTGGCATGACACATAGAGATAGCCATCCTCGATGAATACGCGACCGATGTTGTTGCTCGTCATGGGTGTGTCGGGAAGACTATCGTGCAACGCTATCACGCCGCAAGGTAGGTGATCTATCAAGCGGAGAATCTCAGCCGTACTCGCGATGACGCCTCCCTTATGTTCCACCTTTTCGATGGTCATCGTCAAGTTCGGTTCTTCGGGGTACATCTTTTTAAGAAGGCGTGTGCGAAGTTCTGCAATCTTCATAAGCGCTTCCTCTTCTGCCTCGGGCACACCGACGATTGCCGTGCAGCTGCCAGGGATGGAAGCATTGGCCGCACCACCGTCAATATCAGCAAGATATAGCATAGGGCAGCTGGTCTCCAGCATGGCACGGAGCGTGTGGCACATTTCCTGATTGGCATTGATTCGCCCCTTGTTGATGTCAACTCCCGAGTGTCCACCAAGACCGCCGAGAATCTGTATCTTGTAGAAGCGATCGACATCAGGAACATCGCTTTTGGCAATCGGTAATTTTGCCACCTGTAGATAAGCGCCGGCGGCACCCACGGTGATGGTGTCATAGTCTTCGCTGTCGAGGTTGATGACCTTGCGGCCTTTGATGAAGTCCGTACGCATGGCGGCAGCACCCGTCATGCCGTCCTCCTCGTTGGTCGTAGTCAGCACCTCCAGCGGACCATGGACGACGTTAGGGTCAGCCAGAACCGCCAGTGCCATACTGAGGCCAATGCCGTTGTCGGCGCCCAACGAAGTGCCGCGCGCCTTCATCCATCCGTCTTCAACGTAGGCCTCGATACCGTCGCGGAGAGGATCGAACGGACGAGTTTGTCCTGAACTGAGTTTCTTGCGCTCCAGTAGGTGCTCAGGCGCAAGCGGAGTCCCCTGAGGCTCTCGAAGGGAAGGATCGCCCACCGCCACCATATCCATGTGGTTGAGCAGTACAACGGGTTCTGCATCTTCATGACCGGGAGTAGCGGGTTTGCGGATTACCACGCAGTTCTCCTCGTCGCGATCATATTCCAGCCCGAGGTCTTCGGCATATTGACAAAGGAAATCAGCCACTTTCTCCTCATGGTGAGAGGCACGAGGAATGCTGTTCAGCGTACGGAACAGTTCATATACTTTATTTATCATAGCAGTTTATTGTTATCGGACAACGATTTATCTTAACCTTTATCTCTCCCACTCACGACTGACGAAGGGGAGAGCCGTGCGGATGGCCTGGTGCCAGTACTCCCAGTTGTGCACGCCGTTACGGATGCGGAGTTCGTCCTTGACGTTGCGGTCGCGCATGAGTTGGTGAATGCGGACGCTTTGGTCGAAGAGGAAGTCATCGTCGCCGCAATCGAAGAACCATCGTACGGTGCGGAGCTGCTGGAGGAGAGCTTGCCCTGAGCTTGTCGAAGGGTCAGCATTCTCGACGAAGCGGAGGGCAGAATGCTCGCGTACGGCTTCCTGAAGGAGGTAGGGACGGCTCTCCTTGGGATAATCGTTTTTCCCATCGAAGCTCAGCCATGCGCTCATTGCATAGCAGGCGGAGAAGAGGTCGGGGTGGCGCTGGGCGTACATCGTGCTGCCTCCACCACCCATCGAAAGCCCCATAATGGCACGATGGGCCTTGTCGCCGATGGCGCGGTAACGCTGTTCAAAGGTAGGGATGAGTTCAGTGAAGAAGAAATCCTCATAAGCCCATCCGGGGAGGTTGAGATAGCCGTTCCACACGTTCATGATGTCCGCACCACCAGCGTTGGGCATGACGACGACCATAGGCGCCGCCTCGCCGCTCTCGATGAGTTCGTCGGCAACCGTCTGCATCTGTCCGCGGTCTCGCCAAGCGGTGTAGTCGTCGGTAAAACCATGGAGAAGATATACGATGGGGTAACGACGGTCACCATCCTCAAAATGAGACGGCAGATAGACGTTACAAACAACGGGAGCACCGAGCACACGGCTCTGAATGGTGTCGGTCACGATGCGGCCAGCGTGCATGGCGAAAGGACAGCAGAGAAGCAGAAACAGGAGAGATACAAGTTGTTTCATATTGGGTATTTTTTTTGTTTGATTTCGATTCGCATGTGTAGTCGCTCATAATTGATGTCCTAAGCAACTACGGAGTACTAATGTAATCTTGAGTGGCAAGCCATTGTAGAAAATACATCTCGTCCTCTTCGTTGATGGCTCCCACGACGTCGAGCACGGAGAAGAACCAGCGTTCCCGTTCTGTGTCCCAAGCCGCCCGCACGTGGCAGTCGTTGTAGAAGCGTGTCGATATTTTATTTTGAGGCATTGTGGAGAAAAGAGTTATGACCCGGCGCTATTGGCAAGTTTCAATCCGCAAATATACGACGTTTTCTGATATCAACGACAATGATTTGCCGGAAATTTTACAAATCGCGCGGAATTCATGCGAGGCTGGTGTAAGTCAGCCCGCATGGGCCGCGGTCGCTATGCGATTAAGCGAGTGCAAAGTTAAGAAATAAAATCGAATTACAGCAGCAAAACGAACCTCATTTGATGAACAGTTAGAGTTAATGGACGAACTTCCTGCTTTCTGCACCCATGATGAGAAAAAGTTTATGACGCATTAGAAAAATTATTGCGCGCGTGACGTCCGTATTCGCAGGAAAGTCGTACCTTTGCAGCGCCATTACTAATCATTACAACACCCCATGCTTCAAACATTCATCATTCTCACCTTACTTGTGCTCCTGGTCGATGCACTCGGTTGGGTACGTTTCCTTTGGTTCATCTCTATCGGCTACGGCGCCAGCATCGCTGCCATCGCCATTGCCCTCGGCGTCATGCACTACGACACGCTGAGCCTGCCCTCCGCGCTGCTCATCCTCCTCGCCGTGATCTACGGTTTCCGCCTCGCAGGCTACCTCCTCATCCGCGAACTCCGCAGCGCCAACTATCGCAAGACCATCAGCTACGACGCCATGCAAGGCAGCGACTATCCCCTCGTGGCGAGCGTCAGCATCTGGCTCAGTTGCGTGCTCCTCTACCTCTGCCAGATGACGCCCGTCATCGTGCGCGTAGAGCAGGAAGCGGAGCGACTTCAGCCCCCCTCGGGTCTCCCCTTCTTCGGAGGGGGCGGGGGAGGTCTGGTATGGGCAGGCATCGCCATAGCCGCTCTCGGTTTACTGACAGAAGCCTTGGCCGACCAGCAGAAGAGCGCCGCGAAGAAGCTTGCTCCGCAGCGTTTCGTCGATACCGGCCTCTACCGCATCGTGCGTTGTCCCAACTACTTCGGCGAGGTCATCTTCTGGACCGGAATCCTCGTCAGCGGCCTCGGCACGATGGACGCCTGGTGGCAATGGCTCATGGCTCTGACGGGCTACGTTGCCATCGTCTACATCATGTTCAGCGGCGCGCGTCGCCTCGAACTCCGTCAAGACCACAACTACGGTGAAGATCCTGAATACCAAGCCTACAAGCAATCAACGCCCATCCTCCTCCCCTTCGTTCCTATCTATTCCGTGAAGCGCCACAAGTGGCTGAGGGGGTAGGGGGGGCAGAATAACGAAAGCGGGAACTTCGTGGCTGACCATTATGGTTTTATCGCGAAGTTCCCGCTTTGTCGTAGTAATTACTAACGGCGTTATTGGCTGTTGCGCTTGATGCGAATCGTCAGTCGTATCTGGTCCTCGTAGTGCGCTTCGGGCTTGATGCGGCTAATGCGGCACTCGAAGATGTCGGTCCATCCCATTTCGAGGAGTTGGGCGATGGTCTCGTTCTCGCGGGCGGGGATGTAGCCGAGAAAGAACTCTTCCGTCTCGGGCGTTTGACCTTCGGCGGCAGGATAAGGACGGTCGTACACTACGGCGACGGCATTATGGTCGTAGCGATTGTCGAGGTCACGTTCGAGGCGGAGGAGCGTCCCGACTTTGAGTTCGTCGAACACTTCGTCACAATCGTGATACTGACGTCCGGCAAGGTGTGTCTCTTTGAAGAAAAGTTTCTTAGCTTTCATAGTGCTGTATTGTTTTGAGTGAGTAATTCTGCTTTACGACTGCAAAATTACGCTCGTGATGTCTCAAAACGTGATACAGGTATGAAAAAAGTGAGGGAATAGCATTAAAACGCTTATCTATTTATATTTTTTTGCAAAGAAACACTTGAGCAAATAGTGTAAAAGTCTCTTTATTCTACTCTTTTGAGGGTACCCGTATGTCCGTCGGTACAAAGTATCAAAACGATTATGTTCCTTCCTGAGCGGAAGATCCATTAGCACGGAAGGAATAATCCATAAAGGTAAGTAGGGAATATGATGAGCGTCAAAAGCTTCAGGATCGATGCTGCTGTACTTGTTATTGATGGTGATGGATTTGAGTTTTTTGCATTTATGGAAAGCATAAAATTCTACCAGCTTTATACTTTCTGGCAAAATAATTTCTCGAAGGCTCGTACATCCTTCGAATGCCCCATATCCAATTTCCTCAATGGTGTTGGGTATGACTATCGATTCCAGGTTTACACAATCAAGAAGAAGATTGCTGGCTATACTCTTTAGTCCTTTGGGTAATACTACCCGTTTTAGGCTTGTGCATCTTTCGAATGCTTCATAATGAATACTTCTTAGGGAGTTGGGGAAGTTTATTGTTTCGAGATGCTTACACCAGGAAAAAGCGTGGGCACCAATCATCTCTACTGAATCAGGGATTGTTATCGTACGAATGTTATGGCAATCTGTGAAAGCAAATGAATTGACAAATCTGGTGCCTTCCTTGATGTCGTAATGCTGTCTGTTTTTGTCTACGGCTTTCACCAGAAAAGTGTCTGCGTAGATGATGCCGTCGGTTACTGGTAGCGACCGACAATTGCTGAAACGAGTGCAGATGCGTTTTACGGATGAAGGGATTGAGATGTGGCGCAGCTTATAGCATTCGTCAAAAGCTTCGCTGTCAATCTCTGTTACACCTTCCGGGATATCGATAGATTCCAATGATGTACAACTCTTAAACATACATCGACCTATACGCTTGATATTTCGAGGTAATCGTACTTTTCTTAACCTCTTGCAGTATTCAAAACAGAAGTTTTCGATCTCTTGTACAGAATCGGGAATATCGATTTCTTTTAATGAACCGCAACCGTCAAAAGCACTATTCTCTATGATTTCTACAGATGACGGAAGTATAACTCTGTTTAGTGCTTTGCTGCAACTAAATGCCGCACCGCCAATTTCTTTTACAGTATCAGGAAGAATGACTATTCGAATATGCTCAGAATAAGAAAATGCCCATTCTTCAATTCGACTTACACCATTGGGCACTGTATATGTTACTTGTGAATAGCCACATGGCACAAAAAGCAGGGCACTTATATCCTTACTGCATACAACGCCATCTATGCTGCAAAAGTGTTTATTGCTTTCTGCTACATCGATCCTTGATAATTTTCTGCATTCATGAAAGGAGGAGCTATCAATATCAACTACGGATGATGGGATAGTAATGGCTCTTAGGTTTTTGCAGTTCTTGAAAGCATAAAAGTTTATGGACTTCAATCCCTCGGGCAGTACAATCTCTTCAAGCGAGATGCAGTTCTCAAAAGCAGCAGAATCGATGACTTGCAACGAAGTGGGGAGTTCTACTCGTTTCAAGTTCTTGCAATTACAAAACGTTCCATAAGGAATCTCTGTGATGCCATTGGGGATGCAAATGGCAATTACCTCTTGGCAATCGCGGAAGGCTTCTCTTTCTAAATCTGTGACGGATTCGTCGATTTTCCAGATAGGGTAACCTTTGTTTCCCCAAACTTTATATTTTGGTTTCATTGGGTTGTCCTTTTGATTGCGTGTAACTGTAGTTTATGTAAGGTATACTGAGAAAAACTTCTCGTTGAGATACGATTTGAACCTCTCTTCGTTCGCATGCATTATAGTGCAAAACTCCGAGTAGGATGCTGCGGATTGCGGGATTTCGATGCCCCATATTGCAACTTCGCCGCCATAGCCTTCGAGGTGGGCAGAGAGGAATGTGTCATGCTCTTCTTGAAATGGCGAAAGGAAAGCACCGTAATGAGCTTGCAAGCGAAACATGTAAGTGATGATTTGATGCAGGTCGTCGCCTCCAACACGCGCCATCTTCTCCTTCTCACCGTACTTCTTGTATTTTGCGTCCACCACGAGACCTTTGTCCTCCCGGTAGAAGTCGGGATATCGGGGGCAGGTGTGGTCGGTAAAGAGGTAGAGCGCGTTCTTCCACTTCTTGTTTTCGGGGTGCACAAAACCGTAGTCGTGGAGTATCGTATTGCAGTATTCTTCCCACAGCCATGCGCCATCGAAGAGGAGGCCCACGAAGTCATCGTCTGACTCACCGTTCTTGATTTCGTCCCAACGGAGGATGCGCAGGCAGAGATCTTTCAGCGGGAGATAATCTGTGAAATAAGGATGCGACGAGGGACGCAGATTCTTCTGTATGACCTGTTGGCGGCGGCTTCTCGAATAACTCGGAGTAAGCTCTACGATATCTTTGACGCATGCTTTTGTGTCGGCGTCCTGCTGGAGAATGGCTTCGGCGTAGCGGCTTTGACGGATGTGCTCAATGGTGTGGCGGATGAGCTGCGTCATGCTGTTGTCGCGGCTATACTCGCGCGTATTATAAGCAATGCGTCCGTTGTAAGGAATGTTGTGGCGAATGTGGCGGGCGAGGTCGATTGTGCCCCTGACGTTGGCGTTGTTATGCTGGAAACGCACGTACTCCCGGAACACACCCTGCTGCATGGCGGCCTTTAGGTAGTGGGGGAAGAGGAAGAGCAACAGGTCGAAGACGTCCTCGTCGGCGCTGTTCGTGTCGAAGTCGAAGAGGTTGATGGAGAGCACGCGCTGAAGCATATAGTGCAAGAAATAATCGTGCTTGTTCTCGCGGTCGAAGCGCGAAAAGATGCGCAGTTTCTGTTCGCCTTTGCCTATGAAACCCATCACGTTGCCAGTCGTCACGACGATATCCTCTTCGGTCTCGCCATAGGCAAAACTGAAGATAGGATCTTCGCCGAGCCTGTCGTCCGTGTCTTTGAGGTGGGGTGGAAAGACAAGCAGGCCCTCGTGCTCTTCGCACAACGCCTTTAGCGACTTATTGCCGTAGTGTAGTAAGTCGCTGATTTCGTGGTGCTGAAAGCACGTGCCTTGGTAATCATTGTCTGCGATGCTCAGCATTATTCTTCTGCTAAATTATAGGCTTTTTCAAACTTGTGGAGCGTCTCTTCCGCCTTGCGGAAACCACGCAGATATTCCTTCAACAAAGGCTCAATGTTGAGGTGCCAAAGGCGCTGGAAGTCGCCGTTTTTGAGTTTGAGGAAGTAAGCGGGACCGATTTGGAAAGCAGCACCGAGGCCTTCTGTTGCTTTAATGGCCTTGTTGAGGCTCTGCATTCTACGTATAGCCTCTTCTTTTTGCGGAAGCTGCTCCAGCATATCCATGCGGTCTTCGGGAGTGACCTCCACCCATGTGAAGCGGCGGCGCATAGCAAAGTCCATCGACTCGACGCTGCGGTCAATATCGTTCATCGTGGCGATAATGTAGACGTTTTCGGGGATGTAGAAGCCTTCGGCAAAGACGTCGGCTGGGTCAATCATATTTTGGTATTGCGTCTGCACCAAGCCTTCTTTTCCGCGATAGCCAGGATCGATGGAAAAGAAAAGTTCGCCGAATATCTTTGAGAGGTCGCCGCGATTGATTTCGTCAATGATGAAGACGTGCTTTTGCCTGCTCTCGCTTAATGGTTGCGTGTTGTGCTTGTAGTGTTGTTTGACGAAGTCCATTAGTTTCTGCAGAGGAATTCCGAGACGATATACGGTGGGCTGCATCATACGTTTGCCTATGAGGTCGTGAGTGTCAAGATTAACTCCTTTTATTAGCCACTTTACATCGCGAAAACGTGGGAGATTACCTCCCTCCTCACGATATTCATAGTCGCTTGTGATTATACCGATTGCATCTGTTTGATATGAACCATAGCAAGAAACGACAATATCGCCAATTTTCATGGCGTTTTGGAAAGCAGGTAATATATTGGTGCCCCCATCGTAAAAATCTTTATATTCGGAGAAATCTTCCACGTCACCGTACTCATGCCATCCGATGCGTATATGCCCATTTTTCATACACTCTGTGCGGGTAGGGTTATCGCCTGTGCCATCGAGTGATACTTTCCAAATCGTAGGTTCATCGTTGATTCCTTCGAAGATATTATTGTCGGCTCTCAAATGGCTCATAATAGCATGCTTACAGAATGCCTTGAAAACGCCATCGCGACGCTCAAAGCCATCGCCTTCTCTGCACGGACGAAGGCCTTCAACGAAGTCTGTATAGTCGTATGAGGGATGGAACTGCACGAAGTTCTTGAGGTTTTCCTCAGTTCCCATAGCTTTAGCAATCTGTTTGGCAAGGTAAGTCTTGCCGGTGCCGGGAGCACCAGTAAGCACCAAGTTATGATTATCTTCGAGGAGAGAGATGTATTCCTGTATGTTCATATCCTTCTTATAGGTTATTTCAATAGACTCGGGAGTGATTCCCAAAAGTTGCTTGATTTTTTCTGCTTGGGCTTTATCCATGCCGTGGAAGAAAATGCTGTTGGGCACGATATTCTCTTGTATGGGCTCTTCAAATCGTTGTTTCCATTCAATCCTTCTTTGCAACGGACTCTTGGAGGAAAGATCATTGATGAGTTCGGAGGAAACGATGCCCCAACCATACAGCAAATGTGTATTTCTTTTTTCTCTGCGGTTGGCAAAAACCACCACGACATCTCCGACTTTCACATCCTTCATAAATTGCCAGTAAGCAAAAGGAACACTAACATCTGTATTGCCTCGTACCTCTCTGTAAGCATTACCCATTTCTTTCTTTGTTTTGAAGGACGAGTAGTCGGTGAGACTATCAGATACAGTATCGCCCATTGATATTATCTCTCGGTCGAAGGTATGTTCGTCACCTTTGTACATCCATACATTTCCGTCGTCATTCAGTACGTCGAGCATCGCAAGTATCTCATTATAGAAATCATACAAGTCCTTGGCTGCCTTTTGCTCAATGAGAAAATGTTGCATCTTATAAATGTTGGCGTTTTCCGAGTCATCCATTCCATATTCCTTGCAAACCTTTTGAAGCATTTCCTTTTTGTATAGAGGAATCAACTTCATGCCGCTATAAATGAAGGCAATCTTCCATTTACAAGCATCGCCAAATGTAGAGTTGGATTCTACAACCTTAA
>JAUNIC010000229.1 GCA_030523615.1 Bacteroidales bacterium | reverse complement strand
TCTTCAAGAGTTAATAACAGTTCTTCAAGAGTTAACGACAAAGCGTATAACGTAGATTCAAGCATGCAAAAGATAATCACCCTACTCGTCCTCAGCCTCGCGAGCCTCTCGGCAGCAGCTCAGAGCATCTTCGTCAAGATTGGCGGCGGCTTTGCCTCGCAGTACGATGCTGCGGGCTATAGCGGCTCTGCCAAAATTGCCTTCGGCTACGAGCACGAACTGAGCCAGACCTTCGCCTTCGCCCCCAGCATCGGCGTTACGGCCCGCGGTTGGCAGGTAGACGACGTCAGCACCCCCGACATGCTCTTCGATGACAAAGGCAACGCTACCGGTCTGCAGCGCCCCGTCGTCGACAGCGAGGGCAATCCCGTCGAGGGCAAGTACATGTACAGCATGATGCACCGCTCGTACGCCGCCAACTACCTGCAGCTCGACTTGCCCTTCAACTACTACCACCGCCTCGGCGAGAGCCGCTACCTCACCCTCACCGCCGGCCCGTGGGTGGCGTGCGGCATTGCAGGCAATCGCAGCACCGAGGGCGACGGCCGCGCCTGTGGCGACCGCAAGATTCGCTACACCGACCGCACCTTCTCGCTCCCCGGCGCCCACCGCTTCGACTGCGGCCTCAAGGCTGGCGTGGGCTATCAGTTCCCCTCGAGCCTCACCATCAACGTCGAGGGCGAATTCGGTCTGCTCAAGACCAACAGCATCACAGTCTTCGACGCTCAGGGTCTGCCCGACGCCGTAAACGATCCCTTCGCGGGCCGCGCCGGCCGCAACGTGGGCGTCATGCTCACCCTCTCCTACCGTCTCAACAAAAGCAAGTGGAAGGGTGACGATTAGACGTAGTTCCCTCCCGACCTCGAGTATCTCTGAGAAACTTGCCAATAGCTTGCTGAGCATTTGCCAATAGCTTTAACACGTATATAGAAAGCAAACGCTATGAAGAAGATTTTACTCCTTGCCATCGCCTCCGCCTGCTGTACTGCCTCAGCCATGGCCCAGGCCTTCACCCCCAACCCCGTCACTCCCCCCGACGGCCTCACGACCACGACAATGAACGCCAACGTCACCAGCGAGTCGTGGAGCTACACCTTCGACACCGAAGTTCAGGTGGGCATCGTGGGCAACGAGATGTACATCCAAGGCCTCACCCTCGACTTCCCCGACGCATGGATCAAGGGCAGCATCGAAGGCGATGACATCACCTTTGCCCAAGGCCAGTTCATCGACTACTTCGGCGAGGAGGGCTACTCATACGAACTCTACGCCTGCGGCTACACGGGCGGCAGCTCGCTGTGCGACTTCGTCCTGCACCGTGATGCCGCAACGGGCATCATGACGGGCGCCACGGGACTCGGCGAGTTCATGGAGTACGAGGGCTACTACTACAACCTGGATCGACTCAGCAACATCAAGATCACTCCCGTCGAGGGCGGCGAAGGTGGCGAAGCGGTCGTAGTGCCCGACGGTTTAGAATGGAAAGAGTACAACCTCTCGGCCGAAGATCTGCGTGAGGGTATGGTCGACTACACCGCCCAGCTGGCTTTCGACGGCGACGATGTATACCTCACCGATTTCTGCCAAGAGGCGCTCATCTCCGGCGCAGCCATCAAGGGCTATCGGGCGGACGAGGAAACCCTCGTCTTTCCCTCTGAGCAGTTCCTCGAACGCTACGACGACGGCGACGAGACTTACGATTTCTACTTCTACGGAGCTACTTACGACGAGAGCACGAATCTTGTCACAACGGGTGATTTCATCCTCGATTACGAAGCCGCATCGGACACCTACCACAGCCGCTTTACGGGCATTCTCATCACTCTCGGACAAATCACCTCGTCGGAGATTTCCTTCACGGAATTTCTCCAGAACATAGTTCTCTTCGGCAACGGCGAGGCTGATGGCGTCACATCCGTAGATCGCCCCGTAACTTCCGCAAAAGGTTTTTACACCCTCGACGGACGCCGCATGCCCTCTTACCTCTTAGCTCCTACCTCTTCCCTCAACAAGGGCATCATCATCAAAAACGGACGCGTAAGTTTCAACCGCTAAACAGCTTCTGAAAAAATGAAAAAGATTCTCTTCACGCTCATCCTTATGCTTTGCCCCGCTCTCCTCAGTGCGCAGCAGGCCTACACCACTACCCTCGTCACGCCTCCCGCAGGCATGAAGACCATCGACGCCATGGCCAGCATCGAGACCGTCGACTTCTACGGCCACACGGGCCAGGAGATGCTCAATCTCGTCATCGGTTCGGCCGGCGGAGCGGTCTACATCCAGGGACTCGTGAGCGACGAACCCGACGCTTGGATCAAGGGTACGGCCAACGCAACGAAGGACGTTATCACCTTCGCCCACGGCCAGTACGTAGGCCTCTTCTTCGGAATGCTCGACCTCTACGCCTGTGCCTACCGCGACGGCGACACGGCGAAGCGCTGCGACTTTGTGCTGGAGCGCGACACGAAGTCGGGCGTCATGCGCAATCGCAAGGGCATCAACTTCTGCACCTACTATTACGACGACTACTCGACGTCGGCCAACAAGTATACTCCCGAGCAGCGCTACAGCTCCATCGTCATCACGCCCCTTGGCGACTGGGAACCCGAAGTTGGCGGCGAAGAAGTGGATCCCACACCGACGGGACCGGTCGTTGTGCCCGACGGCGTACAGCTGCTCGACTACACACTCTCTGCCACCAACATCCGCACCGGCCACATCACGCACCCCGCTAAGCTGGGCTTCGACGGCGACGACGTGTATCTCGGCGGATTCTCGAACGTAGCGCTCCAGACAGGTGCCTACATCAAGGGCTACCGTCAGGGTTCGCGCATCATCTTCCCTCAAGATCAGTTCATCACGAACTATAGCGGCCACGAAATGTGGCTCTACGGCACAAGCTACCGCCTTGGCGATCGTGATCTGTACCTCGAAAATCTCTCCTTCGAATACGAAGCGATGACCAATACCTACCGCGGCGAAATCGGTCTGCTGGTTGCCGACGGACGCGCTGTCGACGGCAACGTCATGAACTTCTCCGAACTTCTTCAGGACATCACCCTCATCGGCGTCACTCCCGACGGCGTATCTCCTATCGCCACCGCAGCGGCCACCACAGAGGTCTACAGCCTCGACGGCAGAAGGGCCGCCACCGGCGCTGCAACAACGCCTGCCACCGCCCACCGCGGCATCAGCATCATACGCACCGCAGACGGCACCGTCCGCAAGGTGGTGCGATAAGGTTCGGCATACAAAGCCCCGGCACCTGCAGAATGCTCCCAGTGAGCGCGCTGCAAGTGCCGGGGCTTTTTGTGTGCTGGAGCGAAGGTCCCGCCTCCGTCGTCGTCCACACCGTTGCCGCACGAGTTTCGTTTCCCTTGGAGAGCGAAGTAACTATAGTAATGAAATAAGCAACGGTCGCGGAGAAATAAGTCTACTCACAATAGTGACACAATATAATCACAGAAGTGCGAAAGTATTGCCACAAGAGTGAAGCAATAGTGGCACAGGTGTGGCACAATCATTGCACAAAAGTGAAAATTCTGTGCCACGAAAGTGGCATAATGTATTCCTTAGATAGCAAAAACTATATCTCCGCAAGAATTTTTTCTGCTTTTTGCACAAACTTCCTTGTCTCGTAGCTAATTTTGCGTAACTTTGCAGTAAATCTTAGGAAGACCACGTCCCCACGGAGGTGGAAGCCGGGATAAACTTCTACGGAAGTACAACTTTTCATCATATATTTTTTGTAGAAGGGGAAGTCTCAACCGCAGCAGAGACTTCCCCTGAAACTTTGTTTTACCCCCACCCACCTCTTTCCTCTTACCTATTCCCCCCCAAAGAGACAGGCGCCCCCTCATCACCGAAATGACGAGGGGGCGTCTGCCTAATTTTGGGATCATGTGAAGCGGAACTTGCGTGTGCGCTTCACATCATGCGTCTTACTTTATGCGTTTCACTATATGCGCTTTAC
>JAUNIC010000228.1 GCA_030523615.1 Bacteroidales bacterium | reverse complement strand
CGCCATGCTAAACGCCTCGGGTACGGCGTCGCTCACCATGTTGCCCAATGCGAAGCTGGCGATAGCCGCAACAGGTCCCGAAGCCACACCCAGGGCGGTCACGAGGGCCCTTGCGCCCGCGGCACCCACCGAGCGTCCCGCAGTCATCATGGCGGTGTTGGCAGCCATGCCCATGAAGGCTTCTTGCTGGTTTTTTGGCGGCTCTACCGGGATTCCACCTGCAGCTTCGAAAGCCTCCTGCGCGACGCCCTTAGGACCATGGGCCAACTCGGGGTCAAGTCCGCGAACCCCGGACCTTTTTGCGAGCCAGGAATATAGGACCTGTGTCAAGCTGAAGGAATAGCCGCAGGTAACGACTTCGTCAAAAGAATCGAAGGAAACACCGGGAATCGCTCGGATCTCCGCCAGGTTCATCGCCTGTCTAAATGTAAACCCTCCCTGGCGCAATATCGCCCCGGCCAGGTCGGGATTGTCGAGGTCTTCCACCTTGCCTGCGCTGATGGCTTTTTTTATGCGCTGGAGAACGGCGTCATACTGGGTTGATGGAACTTCGATCAAGGGAAGTCTGTCGCTGTGGTTCCGCATGACGGCCAAGCAAGCCTTGTACGTTTCCGCCGCCGTTTTGCGATAGACGTTGGTTACGGCGGGACCTGCGGAAAGACCCTCGTCTCTCAACGCCGCAGACCCTAGCTGGAGCGACCTGTTACGGTCGCGAATGATGCGCCCGCACTCTTTGGCAACGGTCTCGAATCGCTCTGCATCGGAGAAGAGAATCCCGCCAATAGAGGGTTTTCTTTTTTCAACAGAGAGAACGCTGGGATCGAAGTTGCGCCAACGCAGATAGTGGTATCCAGCGCCTTCGCTTTCGGACCAGTCTTCGTTGTCATCTTCGTCTCCCGACGGGCCGTCTTTGAGAAAAAGGCCTTGGTCGGTAAAGACGACGCCATGTGTTCTGGTGCCAAACACGACATCCGCCCAGAGGATTTCCTGCTCCACCGGTACAGGCATGGACTTTTTGATGCGCTTGACGGCGCGCTCCGACAGGTTGGTCTCGCTGGTTCCAAGAGCACTAAGTATCTGGGCTCCCAAATAAGGGAGCCGAGAGGTGGCGGGAACACCTGGAAGGGCTTTGACGGTAGTGGCCATGGCGATACGGTAATCTTCCTGGTAGGGTAGCTAAAAATGGGATGGGGCACCCCGAAGGGCGCCCCTGAGAAACATCTATCAGGCTTGACGTGCGTTGTCTAGAAGGGCGGTCATCTTGCCCTGAGACAGAACGGTCAGCTTCTGGGTAGCGCGCGAGATCGCGGTGTATAGACGGTGCCTGGAGAGAAGGGTGTCGGGATATTCCTCCTCCTGTGCATCGGCAACAACGACCCTGTCGAATTCCAAGCCCTTTGCCAGCTTCAAGTCGATGAGCACCACGCCGGATGCGGGAAGCTTGTGCTTGCCGTCCATGAAGAGCGGGGCATCATCGCCCATGCGCGACCTCAGGGTTCTGTCGAGCCAGCGGGCACGTCTGCCCGATCCCACGACGATGGCGACTATCCCCTCTTCCGCCTTGCCTTCCCTGGCCTCGCGTTCGACTTCGGCGAGGTACGTCTCGTCGTCGAGGCATTCCAGGAACCGAACAACGGAACCAGGTCTGCGGACCGAGGAGACGCTCATGCGGTCGTCGGGTTCCATAAGCGTGGTGAACACCGCGGTGATCTCGGGAGACGAACGGTAGCTGGTCATAAGCTCGCATTCGCACACCGAGCCTCGCAGGCCTTCGAAAAGCTCTCGGATGCGTGCGAAGGTGGCGGTGCCTTCCTGGATGGCCTGGTTTTCGTCGCCCAGCATGAGGAAACGTGCATTGGAGAAATAGCGCGCCAGAACCATAAGCTGAGCCTCGGAATAATCCTGTACCTCGTCGATGACGACGAGCCTGGCGGCTTCGTCCACTTTGCCCGCGAGAACCATCTTGAGGTACAGCCACTCCAGACCCGAGAGACTTTCCTGTCCCAGCATGCGCATGCCAATGCGATCAAGGCGCAGCCACCCGGCGTTTTCCACCTGCTGGATGCAGGGCGCGCACATCTCCTCAATATAGGAACGGGCGCATTCGGCAACGTCCTCCTCGTCGTTGGGGTCGACAAGCCTGCCGAAAAGGCGTTCCTGCATGTCGAGGTCCATGGTCATGACCTCGTCCTTTATAGCCGCGCTTCCCGCCAGCTGCGATATTTTGCTGTCGAGCTTGTCCAGCAGGTCCTCTTCTACGACCGTGCAGAGCTGCGGTCCCGGTTTGCAGCGCTTTGAGAAACGTTCGACAGTTCTCCAGATTTGGTCGGTCGTCAGCAGCTGATGGTCGCCGGCGGATATCTCGTGCATGTCGGCTTGTTCCAGTTCCAGGCTGCGCAGGCTCCGATCCATGAGCTCCAGGGATGCAGTCGGGGTGTTCTCGCCAAGGGACCTGTCGCCAGGCCCGAGTTTATCCATCAGCTCGGCCCAGGTCAGCGCGTTGGGGTTCTTTTCTCCCAGCTCGGGAAGGACGTTCGAGATGTACTTCTTGAAGACGGGGTTCGGTGTGACGAGATACACCTGCTCGGCCCGCAGCGTCTCGCGGTCTCTGAACAGGAGGAAGGCTATACGCTGCAGCAACACGGAAGTTTTTCCGCTGCCTGCGACGCCCCTCACAAGCAGCACGGGGACATTTTCGTGGCGAACAATCGCATTCTGCTCTTTTTGGATAGTTGCGGTGATGGCTTGCAACGTATCCGATCTCTGAGAGGTTAGAGAGGCTAGCAGCAAAGGGTCCTCGATGGCGACCGAGGTGTCAAAATAGCATTTCAGCCGATCTCGTTCTATATCGAACTGCCTGCGAAGGAGCAGCTCGGTTTCGATGGTTTTGCCATTGGCAACGTACGAGGTCTTTCCCATGTCCTGGTTGTAGTAGACCTCGGCGATGGGGGCCCTCCAATCGACCACGATACGCCTGTGCCTTTCATCGGCTACGCCGACGCTGCCCAGATAAACGTCGTGCGGGGCAGACTTTCCAGGCACTTTCATTTGGATGCGGGCGAAATAGGGCTTCTTCAGCAGCGTGCGCAGTCTGCCGATGTTTTCGTTCAGTGCATCGTTTTCCAGGTTGAACGACTCGATGGTGCTGTTGGCGGCAGCAATGTTTGCGTATGTCTCCATCGAGAGGTCGTCCCCCTCGAAATCCTGTGAGATTTCTTCGCTGGATGTTTTCGCTTTCCAGCTGAAGCAGCTTCTCGTGCGTCGAGCTCAGATGAGCCTGCTCTTCGTTAAAGATGGTTTCGTCCACGGTTTATACCGATCGCTTCTCGTCGAGAACGGTCTTGGATGCATCAAAGACCCAGTTGCTTATTTTGTTGGTGGGTTTTTCCTTTTCGTCGAGCATCTCGACTTCTTCAAGCTTGCAGTATAGAGGGCATCCCATCTCGCGAGCCCTGGTGGCAAGAGGTCCCTTCACGCTGCTCTCCAGGTCGAGGAGCTCGAACTCCTTACGGGCATCGCCCAGGGAAGAATGTACAATCGAATCGGTTTCAAGTTCGGCCCCGTTGTTTACGATGCCCCAGCTAACGACATAAACACTCATGGTACAGGCAACCTTTCTTTCGCGGCCAATAAGTGACGAGCCCAAAAATTGAGTAATACATTGTAATGGATGATCCAGAGGTCAGATAGCCACAGATGTAGGACGGACGAACCCGCTTAAGCAGGGTTAGGAGTAAGATGCCTTTGGTAATTCATCGTCCCGAGAGAGGACAGACAATGGACAAGAAAGACCAAAGGGCAAAGCGCAAAGCCAAGCAGCAGGCAAAAAAGACGGGGGTGCCTGGATCCGAAGTGTCGCAGAAGCACGAACCAGTACTGCGAATCAGGAGGTTCACCAGCGTAGATTTTAGCCAGCTAAGCTACATAATGCCTCCGGAGTGGAAGTTCGAAGGCCTTACCCAGGACCAGGAGACGGCCCAGGCAAACATGGAC
>JAUNIC010000027.1 GCA_030523615.1 Bacteroidales bacterium | reverse complement strand
AACGCTCTCAAAGATAATTCGAACGCTCTCAAAGAGCGATTTTTCGGACTACTTGTTCAGGCGCACGCGGCCGTCGCTGATGAAGAGCGGAGCGCGGCCATTCGTGAGTTTGCGACCCTGGAGATCGTAGCTGCGAGCAGGACGTGCGGGAGTCTCCATCTGGCTGAGGCCGTCGATGGTGCCCTTCGTCAGCACAGCGTCAAAGATGTACTCCCAGCCGTCGCCGATGGAACCGTAGATGGGATAGTCAGCCACGAGGCGACTGTTCTCGTCGAACGAGAAGTAGATCGTGGAGCTGGGAGCGTCGCTGCCCACACCGCCGATGGTGTAGCCGAGTTCGTCGTATTCGAAGCTCGCTGCTGCGCGGATGCCGCCGCCGTTGTTGTCCCAGGTGCAGGTGAGGACGACGTCGTCAGCGTCGAAGAGACCACTGAGGAGATAGTTCGTACCGTCCTGTGAGATGGTCACCTCGTAGGCCAAGGCATTTCCGTAGTAGTCCCAACCCGTGAGCGTGTAGGTGCCGGTGAGGCTGCGCTTCGTCACGGTGGTGTGAACGGGCTCCTTCACGAGCGTGAAGCCGTTGTACCATCCGAAAGCATCAGGCCATTCGCCGGTTTCAGAGTCGTAATACTGGAAGATGATGGGGTTGGCTCCCTCGGCACGGCCAAACTGCAGCGTACCCTCTTCGGTAAGCGAGGGGAGGAGGCGGAAGTTCTGGTTCCAAAGGTAAATCCAATAGTGATCGTCGTAATCGTAATAGGTGTTGTAGAAGTAAGCCTCGCCATTGACGTCGCGCTGGACGTTGAGGTTGGCATTACCCTCTTCGGTAGCGGGTTCCCAGGTGGCGCCGATGCAGATGTCGTTGTAGTCATAGTCCTGTACGGGCAGGATGAACTCGCTGACATCGAAAGTGTTTTCGGCCGTCTTGGTGAAGATGACGAGGGGCTCTTCGTCCACATAGATGTCGTCGATGTAGGTGTTCATGGGGCTTACCACGCGGTACTTGCCCTCAATCTGGGTGTCGGTCAGATTGTCGATGTCGATGGCCTGAGCCGATGCGCTGATGGCCGCAGCGGCCAGAGCAGCGAAGGTGTAAAACTTCTTCATGTTAAAGTTTGGTTAAGTTAATATTTTAGTATGAGATAATCGTCGTAATCGCCCACAGTGCCGTCGCAGACGATCTGCGGGCAGTGGAACATCATGCCGTTCTGGCTGTAGTCGATGTAGTTGTACTGGCTGTTCAGTTCGATGCTCAAGCTGATGCGGTGGCCGCCGGCGAAGCCTTCATGCCAGGCGCCGCTCGCCTTGTCGCGGAAGTACCAGACGCCGTTCTCCACGTAGCCGTAGTCAGAAAATACCTCCGTCGAACCGTCGGCGTTGTAGCGGATCGTCACCTTCTTGCCCGAGCCGAGGAAGTCGTCGAAAGCCACATAGTTCTTGCCCACAACGACACCCGTTTGGGTGAACGAGCCAAGGCCGAAGTCGTCGTAGTTGAGCGAGGCGGTGCAGTCGAGCACCGTGCCCACGGGGAGCGATGTGGGGTCAGGCTCCGTGTAGTCCGTCTCGGCGTCGGTAGCCTCGTCCACGAACTTGAAGTTGAGCCATTCCCAATAATTCACCTTGTCACGCGTGGAGAACTGAATCTCGCTGATGCCGATCCATCCGTCGCCCGACACGGGGTTGTAGACCGACCACTCGTCGCCGTAGTACAGGCAGAGGCTGCTGATGTAAGTTTTGGCGTCGCGGCCGTGGGGGTAGAAGGCGGTGTAGCCGTAGTTGTGGTCGGCATCGTCGCCATACTGCTCGTCCCAGCACCACACGAAGGTGCAGCCGGCATATTCGTCGTCGGCCTGCACATAGGAGGGGCTCGTCGTCACGGTGCAGTCGACGGTCTCCGTGGCATTCTTGTCGTAGATGAGGGTGACGTCGGTGCCCGACTCGAGGAAGTTCTTGGCGATGAGGCGTCCGTTGCCGAGGTCGTAGAACTCCTGGCGCATATAGCCCATGTAGGATACGAGGTTTTTGTAGTAGTCGGGCAGGTCGAGCAGACCGTGCGAGAGTTCGTGGCACGCGGTGTTCGTGGCGTTGACGGCCGTGCTGCTGCCGTTGCGCAGATTGTTCATCCACACATAGCTCTGCACGAACGCGTCGCCCATCTTCAAGCGCGAGCCCGTTGATTGACGCAGCCAGTCCTGATGCGGATAGATGCTCTTGACGGGTGTCTGTTGCGCGTTGTCGTCGCCGTCGGCGTGGCCGGCATAGATGAGCAGCACGCATTCCACCTCGCCGTCGCCGTTGGCGTCGAAGCGGCTCCAATCCACGTCGGTGAGGCTGCTGATGGCCGTGCGGGCCAGCCAGGCATTGCTGTCGGCGTAAGAGGCGGCCGAGCCCGAGGCGGTGTAGTTGCCCACACTTTCGAACGTCACGTTCAGAAGACCGTAGCTCTGGGCCAGGAAGTAGTCGTTCACGGAGCCGTCAGCACCCATGTGGTTGGCGCTGTTGGTGGTGTTGAGGCGCGAGATCCACGTCTTCTGGTTGGCGGCCGACACCTTGGTCTCGTTGTCGCTGCCCGCCGTACCGAAGTCCACGAAGATCACTGGCACGCGGATGTCGCCTCGGAGATCGTCGAGCGACAGCCCCGACCATTCGTATGCTCTGTGGCGCGGCAGCTCATGTTGGGCCCAAGCTGTCATTGTCCCCGCCGTCAAAGCCACGATGCTCAATATCAAAGTTTTAAAGTTTATCATCAGTGCGTTATTGGATAAGTGGCAAAGTTGTATGATGATTGCAGAATTACTAAAAAATCGGTATTTTGGCCCTCGTACCGCAAATAAATGGTATATAATCAGTGTTTTCGTCGTGAGGATGCCAACTATACTTGTGTTTTTGGCGCCGCACAGCACTCCTATAATATTATTATTTTGCGCGGCTATTCTTCTTGTTTTGTCGCGTCGGGCGTAATTATTAAGGCGCTGGAGCTCCTTGTCGCTCTTTGGTCGGCGCGCGCACTTTTCTCTTTGTTTGTAGGGAAAACACCCTATTAAATTGAGCGTCATAAAGGTAGGTGTGCGATAATTGGTAGTGCGTGTGTCTATTCTCCGAAATTTCCCCTAAATTATGCAATATTCTCCATGTCATCGGTGCATTTCCTAATTTTTTGTTGCAAAAAGTAACATTTTTTCAAGTTTTTCTTGCACAATCCAAAACTTTGCAGTACTTTTGCCGCTGAAACATTGTAGGCGTTAACATCAAGCCCCCTATTCTACGCATCAGAATAACGACCATTATTAGGTGCCGGCACATGGCTTCCGCAGTAACGTCAAGGGAATAAATACATATTTACCGTCCAGCGCACACCCGTTCTCTGGCGGTCGTTGCAACTTCTATGACCTAATAGGCTCCTACGGTTGCATCGTCACTTGACGTACTCCGGTACATTAATATCCTGATGCGTGGAAGTCGTGGCAAAAGCCGCGGCCTCTACGCTGTTTTCGTATCTACAAAATTGGCCAAAAGCAAGGCTTTCTTTCTCTTGGAACAAAAATTACCCCAAATTACCCAAAATTTAATTCCAAAAATTTCACTATGGATGAAGATTTAATGCTTAATGATGCGGTAAGATTTTTGGATCTTGATGAGGAAGAAAAGATCAGCGAGGACGAATACCTCGAGATGTACAATGCTATTGGTGCTGCTCTGGAAGTCTACAATACCTTGGGTCGTGGCATGGAAGAGCCCATATATCAAGAGGCTCTGGGAATAGAGTTTCGCAAACAACAAATTCCTGCAACGCCACAAGCTCCACTAAGAACTTGGTATAAAGACGTTCTGATGGACAAAATCTACTATGCTGATTTTATCGTCGGCGATAGCGTTGTCGTTGAATTGAAATCTGTGTCGCGTGTCATTTCAGAACACCGTTCGCAGTTGTTCAATTATATGAGAATTACAAAACATCGCCGCGGCATCCTCGTAAACTATGGTGATTCCAGTTTCTATGCCGAGCGATATCTGTACATTCCAAGCATCGACGACTTCGTTATGCTGAGAAAACAAAATTTGCAATGTTTCATTAAAAGGAAACAATAAAGAAACTCAAGTCCAAAATAAATTTTTGGAAATAAATTTTGGGTAATTTCGAGCAATTTTTGTTCTTAACCCCCAGAGGCTTCCAACCTGGTAATTTCGAGCAATTTTTGTTCCAACCCACCCCAAGAGTCAAAATAATTGTTGAATCAAAATAACAAACATAAAGTCTAACCTACACATTTAATATTATTATATAGCACACCAGGCTCCCGCGCCCTTCCCAAAATAACAATGTTTCAATCAATAGCTGAAGCGGCTGCCACGGTGTTACGAAACAGAAATACACAAAGATTTCCCTCTCCATTTATATTTAAAAGACAAAGAAAACAAACAATAAACAATATCAATTAATTAACTTAAATGCTTTTATTCTTATGAAGAAAGTTGTACTTTTAGCAGGTGTCGTTGCTGCCGGTATGGCCGCTGCACCTGTTGCTGCTAATGCGGCTGCTCCTAAGAATCCTGAGGTGCTTAATCTCACCACTGGTGATGCTCCCTATCAGGATTACGAGCACTACTACAGTGTCCTCGCTGCACGTCATACAGCCCTCGAGCTGATGAAGCAGGACATCATCAATGGCGACAAGGCTCCTTACAACACGTTCACTCAAGCCGCTCTGACTGCTGTCCTCGCTGACGTTGAGAAGCAGATCAACGACCTTGATGCTCTTCAGTTCGCTATTAAGTCGCTATACGATGCGATGAACGTAACGGATCAGCAGAACAAGGATTATTCTACTTCCGCGTGGGAAAAGGCTGTTGATGATGCTATTGATTACATCACCAGCAAGGTGACCGCTGACGAGTTTGACAACCTCCTCGATACCTACATCGAGTTCGCTGATCAGATGAAGACTTGGGAGGATTTCTATACTTGGTACAACGTTGACTATGATGGCGATGGCCTCGCAACTGATGGTTACAAGACTTACATCACCAACCGTCAGACTACTACTGACTACAAGAAAGTCAACGAGACGGGAGACGTTGCCGGTCAGATTCATCAGGTAAACACTGGTAGCAATGCTTTCGGAGTCCTTCTCGGTACTGCTCCTGAACTCAAGGACGGTGGTATCATCAATGAGATGACCGTTACCAAGAAGACTAACCTTGACATCTCTAAGAATGATCTCGTTGCGAAGCAGCAAGCTCTTGATGCTCTCGTAGCTCGCTATCACAGCGACCAGGCCAACCTTACCAGTGCAACTGTAGATGGCAGCTATACCAAGGTGGCTACCGACTTCGTTTCTAAGGCTACGGCTACTAAGGTTAACGAAGGCGAATTCCTCCTCGATGCTACCGATCCTAACTCTTATTCTCACAAGTATGCATACGCAATTGCTGTTAAGCTTATCAAAGCTGCTGGTGCAATCAACGTTGCTGGAAACTTCATCGAGACCTTCGCTGCAAGCGATCCTTCTGAAACTGGATGGAAGGCTACCTTTACTGGTGAAGGTACTGGTAAGACCGGCGAATATGAAGGCTTTGCTACTGAGGCCGAATATCTGCAGCAGGCTCAGCAGTACATTCAGGACATCCTCGACATCGAGGCTGAATACGATGCACTCGTAGCTGCTGCTCGTGCTAATGTTGCTGCTGCAAAGGCTCTCCGTGAAGCTGAAGCTCTCCGTCAGGGTGAAATGAACGAAGCTTTCCAGACTAACAAGACCAAGACTGTCGATGGTGCTGACGTTTCTTACTGGAACCGCAACACTGAGCGCTTCGTTTTGGGTGCAATGCCCGCTCTCGAGTCTTCTGTTGAAGACGCCGCAGGTTACTACAACTACCGTTGGCACATCAGAGATCTTCAGGCCAAGCTCAACAACGTGATAGCCGCTTACGACCTCGACCGCACTAAAGATGTTACCGATATCCACGATCAGATCTGGATTTGGTTCGACGAAGGTACTGCTGACAATGAGCACGATGCCGTTCAGTACAAGACCAATATGACCGTGAACGATGTTGTCCTCGGTCAGATGAAGACTGATATCGAGACTCTCGCTGCTAAGATGAAGGACAACGAGGATGCCAACAATACCCTCCATGAGTTGGAAGCTCTCCTCGAGACCCACGTTGCCGACATGTACACCACTTGCGTAGGCTACGACGACATTGACGCTGCTGACTTCGCAAATGGTGGCCAGTTCTGGAGCAGCGGTGACTGCGAAGACAACCGTCACTACAACGGTTACTGCCGTCTCCGTCGCGATGTTATCGGCGGCTTCAAGCAGGCAGAAGTTACCGCTTACGACAGCTTCGATCCCGCTGACGATACCAAGGGTGCCAAGGCATTCCTCGAGGGTGCCGCTCCTGCACTCGACAAGGCTGCTCACGAAGCCATCGAACTCATCTGGAACCATGTAGCTACTGTACAGTGCAACGCTCACCTCGCTGACGTTAACACTAAGATGGAGACCGAGTTTGCAAACGCTAAGGCTCTCGACACCGTCTGCAAGGACGCTGCTGACGTTTGGGATTGGTCTGTAGCACCTGAAGATCAGGAATGCAAGTGCGCTGAGAACGATACCACGATGAACCCCTGCGGCTGGTGCGATCCCGCCGTTAAGGCTCAGCTTGATGCTATCCGCGCTGCTTACAACACTAACGTTAACGATCTCGACGCAGCTCACGCCGGTGATGGTAGCACCGCTACTGTTACTTATGTTGACGCTGCTACTCTCTTCCCCGGTGTTGGTACCGCTAAGGGTCTCGTTGCTGCATTCAAGGCTTACGAAGAGGCTACTGCTGGTACCGATGGCACCATCGATACTTGGTACGCTGCATTCGAGGCTGCCGACGCAGCTCACGATGCTAAGCTCAAGGAACAGTGGGAAGAGGCTAACGACCGCATCCACGAATACATCCACGAAGTTGCCGGTCAGGTTTCCTTCGATATCGTTAACTTCGATAAGGGCGACACCGCTGTCGCTGACAAGTGGGCACAGGCTCTCAAGGACAGCACCTTCAAGGTTTACAACGGCGAAGGTCAGGAAGAACTGGTTCTCGGTGTAGACTTCGACCTCGATGGCACTACCGACGAGTTCGCTTCCTTCCAGGCATTCTATGAGGCTATCAAGGCTGCCGACGCTCTCTACACCGCTGAAGCTAAGAAGCTCTATGACGAGCACAAGTGGACCGAACTCAAGCAGCTCTCTGAGAAGGTTCTCGGCATCCATGGTGTTGACACCTACAAGCAGGCTGTTGAGACCAACCGCACCGCTCGCATCGTTCTCGAGACCCAGCTCGCTGAAAAGCAGGCTGAACTCGAAGCTGAGCGCAACGCTGTTGACGCTGCCAAGGTTTACTCTTCTGTAACCAACCCCAGTGGCAAGGACGACTACACCGCTCTCACCGACGATGTTGTTGTTGACGACACCTACGACACCGACCTCAAGAAGGCTCTCAAGGCTCTCGCTGACGAGGCTAAGGCCATCGAGACCGCTTACAACAACGGTAAGGCTGGTGCTTACACCGAAGATGGTGAAGCTAAGGAAGGCTACGCACTCAACGCTACCGCTGTTGACGCAGCTATCGCAGCTTACGTTGCTGCCGTTGACGCCGCTGAACAGCTCTATCGTGAGAACAAGCGCTGCCTCGACAAGTACACCGAAGAGTTCAAGACCGTCCTCGCTACCAAGCTCGGTATCGACACCGTTCTCGAGAACGCTGACGTTTACACCGCATTCGCTGCTGACGGCGACGACGCTGCTGACGTTACCAAGCTCACCAAGACTGGTATCGTAGCTGCTGCTCTCGCTGCTTACAACACCGCATACGCTGCTGACTACGCTCACCTCGCACAGTTCAAGACTGGCGAACTCTGGGCTAACGAAGTTGCTCACGACGGCCACATCGTTGCTCTTACCGCTCTCGTTAAGGACTACGAAGACGCTGTCCTCAAGGCTGTCAAGCTCTACGCTGACAACGTTCAGGCTCGCGACGCGAAGACCGCTGAGATCGGCGATCTCCAGAACGAACTCGACGCTATCCTCGTTGACGCACACAAGCTCTATGGCACTGGCGACACCGTTAACGCTGCCGACAAGGCTAACGAATACGGTCCTCTCACCGGTACCGTAAACTCTATCCAGGAGGCTATCAACGATGCTAAGCGCGACCTCGCTAAAGCATTCGCCGCAGGTACCGCTCCTGCTTACACCGTTCCCGCTACCATCGCTACCAGCATCGACGCTCTCCGTCAGGCTGTTATGGACGCTGAGTACTTCAAGGCTCAGAACGAGAAGAACTACGTCACCCTCCGCGAAGAGGTTACCAACCTCGTTACCGCTGTTGAGAGCCTCAAGCTCGACGTTGACATGTACGGCCAAATCGAGAACGGCACCGCTGAGCATCCCGAATACGCTGCTGTTAACGAGTACGACCGCGAAAGCATCGAAAACGTTCTCTTCGGCTACGTTGACGAAGACGGCAACCCTGTTAAGGGTCTCAAGGAAAATCTCGAAGACCTCCTCACCGCTCTCGAAACCGCTTGTGGCAACGGTACTCTCTACACCGACGCTCAGGTTAACGCACAGCAGGCTAAGATCAACGCTCTCGTAAGCGAATTCGAAGCCCTCAAGGTGCAGGTTGATATCGCTGAGAACATCTACGCTGAGAACGCTAAGGCTCTCGTTCGCCTCCAGTCACAGGCTCAGACCATCCACGCTCTCCTTGACACCGCTAAGGCTAACTGCGTATGCAGCGCTTGCAACAATGAGGATAACAACGAGCTCGGTGACGAATTCGCTACCCTCAACGAGATCAAGAATAACTTCCAGAACAGCTTCGAAGTTGCTGAACTCGTTGACTTAGTAACTCTCAACTTCGTTAACGACGAAACTCATTACCGCAACCAGCTCGAATCTCTCGAGGCTCGCGTTCGCGAAACCCTCGACAAGATTCAGGAGCACAAGCTTCGCCAGCTCCGCGATCAGGATGCATACAACATGCTCCAGAAGGCTCTCCTCGACGTTGACCTCTGGCTCGCTAACGTACAGGCCGAAGATGGTTGGGAGAACTTCGCAGTTCGCGGCGCTCACGCTGAAGCTACCATGTGCAACGGTGCTACCAGCAACCCCAACGTTAAGTACCTCAACGAACTCACCAACAACGTTAACGACCTCAAGCTCCTCATCGAGGCTCAGCACACTCACGCAGGTTGGGATGTTGACTACGACAAGGGCATCGTTGGTCTCGGCCACGTTTGCGAAGAGAACAAGATCGACGATATCAAGGCTATGAAGGCCCTCATCGAAGACGCTAAGACCCTCATCGCTGCTATCCAGGCTAACGAGGCTGCTCACGAACTCATCATCGCTCGCTTCGACGAACTCAAGGATGACGCTCTCGCAGCTTACAAATTCTGGCACCAGTACTACTCAGAGCAGACCCTCACCGATCCCGCCTACAACTGGAACATCGCTAACCAGAATTGGATCAAGGATGTTGACGGCACTCTCGAGAACGGTGACTACCTTATTACAATCCAGAACTACCTCCACGACTCTTACGTTCACGGTTCCGCAGCTTACACCTGGACTGTTGACGCTAAGGGCGAGGAACTCAACGGCGATGCTAATACCTTCTTCGGTGGCTACGACCAGACCCTCGCACACGATCGCAACTACCTCGCTCACGAGGAGGCTGTCAACCACTACAACCAGGTTGCTCTCGCAATCACTGACTACAAGGCTCTCACCGAGGCTGAGTACAGCTCTGAAGTTGACGGCGTAACCTCTTGGGATCCCTTCGTACGCAAGTGGGAGGACGGCAAGTTCGTCGGCGTATACGAAGACTGGTCTGAGGAAGTTGAAGGCGAAAATGGCCTCATCGCTGCCCTCAACCTCTACAAGGAGGACATCGAGGCTGCTTACGCAGAAGGCGTTATGGAAGATGCTATCAACATCGATGAGCACAACCGCGCTCAGGGCATCCACCAGCAGCTCAACAACCTTGCAGGCCTCCTCGAGACCATCAAGGCTGAGTACGCTGCCCTCTTCGAGGCTGCTCACCACCTCACCAACGGTAAGACCGTTTACTCTGATCAGGAATACTTCACCCTCGGCTTCTTCCAGAAGGCTAACGATGGTCTCGGCTTCCAGGGTCAGGAAATGTTCAACACTGTTGTTGTGAACGATATGGACAAGATCAACGTTCTCGACCTCACCGCTTACGAGTCTGAGGATGTTTACGAAGATCCTACTGACTTCAACAGCCCCTGCACCACTACCTACGCAACCGACGAAGACGGTAACCTCATCCGCTGGAACGATGGTTACGCTACCGATGTTCAGGTACTCGTAAACGGCAACAAGCAGAACGAGCTCACCTTCAACATTCCTCAGCCCACGGCTCCTCTCGCTGTGACCACGCTCCTCGCCGGTCCCGCCGACATCGAGTTCCTCCCCGAAGCTATCACCGTAGACGAATGGCTTACCCGTCACAACGTTTACATCAGCTTCAACGTAGCTGAGCCCGTGGTTGAAGAGAATCAGGATGTTGACGCAGCAGCAAGCAGCAGCAAGCTCATCGTTCGCGTTGCTAACCCCGTCGACCTTACCTACACTTCTAAGGTTCTCGTTGCTACCACCAACAATGGTGATCAGTTCAGCTTCGCTGACGCTACCTTCAACACCGCTAAGGGCCAGATCGAATTCGAACTTCCCGAAGGCACTGAAAGCGTAGTCCTCCCCGAAGGCTTCTTCACCTTCCGTACCGGTGAGAACACCATCGCTCGCTCTGCAGCTTGCACTGTAGTCGTTGCTGGTGCTACCTCTATCGAGGGTCTCATCGCAATGGGCGAGAAGGCTCAGATCTTCGACCTCCAGGGTCGTCGCGTGAAGGCTGAAGCTCTCATCTCTGGCAACACCTACGTTGTCAACGGTGAGAAGGTTATGGTAAAGTAATCCAAGCCACACACTAAACTCCCTCCGCTCAAAGTAGCGGCATAAGATAAGGGGCGCCCCACACCGGGGCGCCCCTTTTTGCGGCTGGATTACACCAACGCATAAATTGCAGCATATATAGGTTTAGAACAAAAATTGCCCCAAAATTCTTGCGCTCCAGTAGGTGCTCAGGCGCAAGCGGAGTCCCCAAAAATTGGTCTCCAAAAATTAAAATATAAAATCTTTTTGGAAATAAATTTTTGGGTAATTTCGGGCAATTTTTGTTCTTTACAAATACAAAGAGAGACTATTCGGGCAATTTTTGTTCTTTACAGAAAAGATTACGCCTTGATGAGGGCGATGGCTTCTTCTATGGTGAGCTTCTGCTGCTCGCCGGTGACCATGTTCTTGAGAGCGATGACGCCTTCAGCGATTTCGCTCTCGCCGACGAGGGCGACGAAGGGAATCTGCTGCGCGTTGGCGTAGTTCATCTGCTTCTTCATCTTCGTCGAATCGGGGAATACCTCCGTCGCGATGCCGGCTGCACGTGTCTGGCGAGCCAGAGCAAGGCAGTGGGCAGCCTCCGTGGCGCCGAAGTTGATGAAGAGGAGCTGCACGCTGCTCTGCGTGTCGGCAGGGTAGAGCTCCAGCTGGTTCAGCACGTCGTAGATGCGGTCAGCGCCGAAGCTGATGCCCACACCGCTTAAGCCCGGCATACCGAAGATGCCTGTAAGGTTGTCGTAGCGACCACCGCCTGTGATGGAGCCAATTTCCACGTCGAGCGCCTTCACCTCGAAGATGCAGCCCGTGTAGTAGTTGAGGCCGCGGGCCAGAGTAAGGTCGAGCTCAATCTCGTTGTTAAGGCCATCGCCGAGAGCTTCGAGCACGAAGGCCACCTCGTCGCAACCTTTGAGGCCAGTCTCGCTGGCGGCGAGCACCTGGCGCATCGTGGCGAGCTTCTCGGCGTTCGTGCCGCTGAGTTTGATGATGGGCTGGAGCGTCTCGATCTGTTCGGCGCTGAGGCCGTTGGCAGCGAGTTCCTCGTTTACCTTGTCGAGGCCGATCTTGTCGAGTTTGTCGATGGCCACGGTGATGTCCACAATCTTGTCGGCGGCACCGATGACCTCAGCGATGCCCGTGAGGATCTTGCGGTTGTTGATCTTGATGGCGACGCGGATGCCGAAGCGGGTAAATACCTCGTCGACAATCTGCATCAGCTCCACCTCGTTCAGCAGGCTGTCGGAGCCCACAACGTCGGCATCGCACTGGTAGAACTCGCGGTAGCGGCCCTTCTGCGGACGGTCGGCGCGCCATACGGGCTGAATCTGGTAGCGCTTGAACGGCATCTGGAGCTCGTCGCGGTGCTGCACGACGTAGCGTGCGAAAGGCACGGTGAGGTCGTAGCGCAGACCCTTCTCGCAGAACTTGGCAGCGAGAGCGGGCGCCGAGGCCTCCTCGTAAAGTTGTGTGGAGACGCTGCGGGTGAAGTCGCCGCTGTTGAGGATTTTGAAAAGCAGTTTGTCGCCCTCTTCGCCGTACTTGCCCATGAGCGTGGAGAGGTTCTCCATAGCCGGCGTTTCGATCTGGCGGAAGCCATAGAGGCGATAGACGGAGCGGATGGTGTCGAAGATATAGTTGCGACGCGCCATCTCTACGGCGCCAAAGTCGCGTGTACCTTTAGGAATGCTGGGTTTCTGAGCCATTATGTTGTGTTTTTGGTTTTTAGGGCTTATGGGGCTTATGGTAAGCCGTGTGCAAAATTACCGCTTTTTTTTGAGATATTTACGTTTTTATCGACGATTTTACTCATTATTAATAAAAAAGGAGGCGTTTCGTCGGTTTTGGTTGCAAAACCTTTTGTCAAGTCGCGGCTTTTTGCTAACTTCGCACACGAAAATAAAACATAAAAAGCACTTACATGAGAAAATTGTTTTTTGCAGCTCTCATTGCCCTCATGGCTGTGGGACTTTCTTCGTGGCGTCCCGCAACGGGCGCTGACCAGCAGTCGAAGCAGAAACTCGTCTTCGGTCTCGCCTTCTACAACCTCGAAAACCTCTTCGACACCATCCACGCCGAGGGCAAGAACGACTGGGACTTCCTCCCCGGCGGCTCCTATCGTTGGAATACGCTGAAGTACAACTCCAAACTCCAGAACATGTCGCGTGTCCTCTCCGAACTCTGCATGGATCGCACGAAGGCCGGCGCCGCCATCATCGGCGTCAGTGAGGTGGAGAACCGCACCGTGCTCGAAGACCTCCTCAAGCAGCCCAGCCTTGCTGGTCGCGGCCTGAAGGTTCTCCACGTCGAAAGCCCCGACCGTCGCGGCGTCGACTGCGGCTTCCTCTACAACCCCCGCCTCTTCCAGCTTGAGGACAGCCTCTACGTCCTCTACATCTATCCCGATGCCACCACCGGCGACGAGCCCCTCGGCTTCACCGTCGACGCCAACAAGGACATCCATCCTACTCCCCTCTACGGCGACACCACCCACATCACCCGCGGTTTCCTCACCGCCATCGGCCGCATTGCCGGCGAGCGTGTGGGCGTCATCGTCAACCACTGGCCCAGCCGCGGCGCCGAGAGTCCTGCCCGTGAGCGTGCCGCCATGCAGGTTCGCAAACTCTGCGATGCCCTCTACGCCAAGTACGACGGCGATATCAAGCTCGTCATCATGGGCGACCTCAACGACGACCCCGACAACGTCTCCATGACCAAGTGGCTCGGTTGCAAGTTCGAGGCTTCGAAGCTCGAGGGTCCCGCCGACTTCTTCAACCCCTGGTACTACACCCTCCGCAAGAATCCTAAGCTCGGCACGCTGATGTATCAGGGCAAGTGGAACCTCTTCGACCAGATTCTCATCAGCGGCAACGCCGTCGATCCCAAGTACGACCTGAAGAAAGCCGCCAACAACCAGTTGAAGGCCGCTGACCTCGACCTCAGCCACGGCCTGACCTTCTACCGCCATGACCGCTTCGTGCGCGACTACCTCTTCGAGCAGGAAGGCCGCTACAAGGGCAGCCCCCTCCGCACCACCGCTGGCGGCACGTGGAAGAATGGCTACTCCGACCACCTTCCCACGCAGATTTACTTAGTCAAAGAAATGTAAAATCAACAATATGAATAAGAGAGTATTCATGGTGGCCTCTGTTCTTGCTTTCGCAGCGAGTGCAATGGCCCAAACCCCCGTCGACAGTCTTGCGACGGACAACTCTGACTTTGCTTTCACCGAAAGCCAGCTCGACGAGGACAACGATGCCCTCCAGGTGGTCCCCTCGGTGGCTGCAAAGAACGACCCTTACCTCCAGAACGTAGGTTTCCGCTTCAGCAGCATGCGCTTCAAGGTGCGCGCCTACGACAATCAGTACCAGACGACCTACATCAACGGTCTGCAGTTCAGCGACGCCGAGCGCGGTAGCTTCAACTACTCCATGGTCGGTGGTCTCAACGACGCCACCCGCAACCGTGAAGGTCTCGACGGCTACGAGTTCAACAACTACGGCATCATGGGCATCGGCGGCGGTTCGAGCATCAACATGCGCGCTTCGCAGATTGCCCAGGGCAACAAGGTGGCCCTCTCCGCCTGCAACCGCAACTATGTGGGCCGCGTGATGTACACCCACGGCACCGGTATCCTCAACAACGGTTGGGCATTCGCCGGAAGCGTAGGCTACCGCGGCGCTCCCATGGGTTGGGGCAACGTCGAGGGAACCTTCTACAACGGTTTCTCCTACTACCTCGCTGCCGAGAAGCTCTTCAACCAGAACAACAGCCTCTCGCTCGTCACCTTCGGCACTCCCACCGAGCGCGCACAGCAGGGTGCCTCTACCGAGGAAGCCTACTGGCTCGCCGGCAGCCACTACTACAACCCCAACTGGGGCTACCAGAACGGCAAGAAGCGCAACTCGCGCATCGTCAACAGCTTCGACCCCACCCTCATCGCTACGTGGGATTGGAAGAACGACGACCGTTCGAAGGCGCTGACCACCAACTTCGCCTTTGACTACAACCTCTACAGCACCACCGCCCTCGGATGGGGTGGCGATGCCTACGACCCCCGTCCTGACTACTACAAGAACCTGCCCTCCGGCATCTTCGATGTCTACGACGAGACGAAGAACAATCCCACCTGGCTCGAGGCCAATCCCTTCGCCCTCCAGCAGTGGAACGCCCTCGTGGACTACTGGCAGAGCGACGAGGCCAACCGCCAGATCAATTGGGACCGCATGTACTACGTCAACAGCCAGTCGCAGAACGGTGAAGCCCTCTACTATCTCGAGCGCCGCCACAGCAACCAGCTGAATATGGCCCTCTCCTCCACCTTCAAGCACACCATCGACCAGCATCAGAAGTATGCCGCCGGTGTAGACTTCCGTCATACCACCGCCATGCACTACACCACGATGGCCGACCTCCTCGGTGCCGACCACTTCACCGACGTCTCCAAGTTTGCCGTCAACGACTACGGCGCAGGCAGCGACGAGGCGCAGGTGGACCTCCTCCATCCCAACCGTCAGGTGAAGGAAGGCGACATCTTCAACAACCACTACGAACTCTACATCAACAAGGCCAAGGCTTGGGCCAACTACCAGTACACCGCCAATATGTGGCAGGTGCTCTTCGCCGGTCACATTGATGGCACGACCCTCGAGCGCAACGGTCTTATGGAGAACGGTCTCTACAAGAACAACTCCTACGGCTCCAGCGGCGTGGCCAAGTTCCTCGGCGGTGGCGGCAAGGCTACCGTAGCCTTCACCCCCAACGTCAACCACCGCCTTGCCCTCAACGTGAGCGCCACGAGCAAGGCCCCTCTGGCCCGCAACAGCTTCGTCGCTCCTCGCGTACAGAACAACTTCGTCAACAATCTGACGAACGAAGACGTCTTCACTGGCGACCTCAGCTACAACTTCCGCTTCGGTCCCTTCAGCGGTAAGGTCAGCGCCTACGCCGCCTACTTCGAGAACCAGGTGGAGCAGACCGCTTACTACAACGACCAGCAGTCCACCTTCACCTACCTCACCATGACGGGCATCAACAAGAAGCACTACGGTGTCGAGGCAGCCTTCGAATACCAGGCCACCCAGCACCTCAGCTTCAGCCTCATGGGTACCATCGCCGACGCTCAGTACGACAACAACCCCATGGCTCAGGTGAACTACGAAGGTCAGCGCCCCGCCGAGACCGCCAAGCTCAACACCTGTCTCAACCCCATCACCGGCGAGAAGATGCCTCTCCAGGTCATCGCCAAGGGTATGCGCGTGAGCGGCACTCCCCTCACCGCCGCCTCGTTCGCCATCAAGTACAACATCAACTACTGGTTCTTCGAGATCGACGCCAACTACTTCGGCCGCAGCTACCTCAGCTTCTCGCCCTATCGCCGTCTGAACAGCACGTACCAGACCGCCGGCAAGTTCTACACCTCCAGCTATGTTGACGCCAACGGTAATCCTGACTTCGGCGTATCGGCTGAAGAGCTCGAACAGAACGGTGGCATCTGCTTCGACCAGCAGGGCAACGTTGTCGAGACCTACGCTGCAGGTCAGGAAGAGTTCAAGGGAGGTTTCATGCTCGACGCCAGCATCGGTAAGAGTCTCCGCCTGAAGAAGGGCAAGACCATGAGCATCAACCTCAACCTGACGAACCTCACCAACAACACCAATATGAAGACTGGTGGTTACGAGCAGAACCGCGACGACAACTACTACACCGAAAGCGGCGGCGTCTACACCAAGGGCGAGGGCAAGGCTTACAAGTTCTCCAAGAACCCCAAGTACTACTACGCCTTCCCCTTCAACTTCTTCCTGAACATTGGTATTAAGTTCTAGTATATCTAGCAAATATAGAAAACCTAGCAAATCTAGAATGTCTAGAATCTCTAGAAAATCTAGACAACCTAGAACCTCTAGAAAAATAAAAGAAACAATCTCCATGAAAAAGATATTTTTCCTTTTCGCCGCAGCGATGATGGCCTTCTCGATGACATCCTGTCTCGACCAGAGCGAAGAGCCCGATGTGCAGGACTACACCATCACCGCCTCCAACATCCCCGCGGCCAATACGACCATCGCCGCCATGAAGGAGAAGTTCTCCTCGCAGATGTCGACGAACAACACCTTCAAGCAGGTCAACGAGGACATCATCTTCGAGGGCGTTGTCGTGGGTAACGACATCAGCGGCAACCTCTACCAGACGGTCATCCTCCGCAGCATCGAGAGCACGCCCGGCGCAGCTGACGACCAGTGCATCCAGCTCGGCATCAAGAACACCTTCATCTCGCCCTACTTCCCCCTCGGCCAGCGCCTCCGCGTGAACCTCAACGGCCTCTATGTGGGTAACTACAGCAAGACCCCGAAGGTGGGCCAGCCCTACTACACCAGCGCCGGCAACCTCCGCCTCGGCCCCATGCTCTTCCAGATGTGCGGCACGAACATCCAGCTCGTTGGCAAGCCCAATACGAACGCTCCTGAGCTCACCCCGCTGGAACTCTCCGACGACTGGTTCAAGGACGCCAAGAACCAGAACTACAAGAATTCGCCCATGCTCGCCAAGGCTACCGGCATCATCAAGGAGATGCAGGGCAACAAGGCCGAACGTCCTTCCACCGGCGAACTCTCCGGCGAGAAGGAGCCTTTGCCCAAGATCTTTGCTCCCAAGGCCCTCTACGATGCAGGTTACGCCGTTGACCGCACCCTCGTGACCAACGCCGGCGAAATGACCATCCGCACCTCCACGCAGAACGACATCGCCTACCTGCCCCTCCCCGCCGACAGCCGCACCTACACCGGCATCTTCAGCTTCTACAGCGGTTGGCAAATCCAGCTCCGCGACGTCGACGACATTTATCCCATGATCAAGTAAAGCCCCCTCCCATCCTCCCCCGATAGGGGAGGGGCTTGAATCAGACAAAAATAATATTAATAAAATGTGGTGGCTCGCCATAAATACCTGCTTGACCCCTCAGCAGCAACGAGCACTCCCCCTATCGGGGGGAGATGGAGGGGGGCTTATGAAAAAGATTTTTTCAATGATGGCAGCCTGCGCCCTTGCTATGGGCTTCACTGCCTGCGAAAGCATTCCTTCGCCCTATGAAATCTTCGACGAGATCATCGACGGAATTGCGACCGACATTTACTACGAAAGCGCGGCATGCTACACCGGCTGGAACCTCGAGCTCGGCGCTGAGCAGACCATCCAGTACAACCCCTGGAGCCAGGGCTCAAGCTACACCCAGGCCACGGGCTACCAGAAGTGGGACGGCTCCGACACCAAGAGCAACAAGGAGGCTGAAGGCTTCCTCGTATCGCCCAAGTTCAAGACCACGGCAAAGGACAACAACGTTGTCTTCAGCTTCGACTACTGCATCGGCTACGCCAACAACGACAAGGACTTCGCCAAGCACACCAAGATCTATGTGAGCAAGACCTACAACGACGGCGCCATCGACCTCAACGATTGGGAAGAGATCAACTGGACCGCTACCCACACCTCTACCGACTGGACCCTCGCCAACACCGGCAACATCGGTCTTCCCGCAGAGTACATGAACCAGGACAACGTGCACATCGCCTTCTGGTTCTACGCTCCCGCAGCAGGTAGCGCAACCTTCGAAATCAAGAACTTCGTCATCGAGACCGGCGTGGCTGGCGAGCAGCCTGAGAAGCCCGGCGAAGGCGTCAGCGGTGAACCCGCAGGCGACGGCTCTCAGGCCAACCCCTTCAACGTGGCAGCCACCATCGATTTCGTCAACAAGCTCCAGAAGAACGCCAAGTCCGATCCCGTCTACATCAAGGGTATCGTGAAGAAGTTCAAGGCTGGCGAAGAACCGGGCAACCAGTACGGCAACGCTACCTTCTACATCGTCGACTCTGAAGACGCTGCCGAAGACTTCTACTGCTACCGTGTGATGGGTCCCGGCAACAAGAACTTCACCTCTGCCGATCAGCTCAAGGTGGGCGACGAGGTGGTTATCTATGGTCCCCTCACCCTCTACTCCAGCGACTATGGCGATACTCCCGAGACCGTTCAGAAGGAGTGCTACGTATACAGCATCAACGGCAAGGTTGAGGAAGGCGGCAACACCGACACTCCCACTCCTGGCGGCGAAGCTAAGGGTAGCGGTACTGCAGCTGATCCCTTTAATGTAGCAGGCATCCTCGCATTCGGAAAGGAAGGTAACTATAGCAACGACAACCTTTCAAAGGAAGTCTATGTAAAGGGTATCGTTTCGAACGTAGCAAGCTTCACGGAGAAGTACGGCAACATCAACTACTACATTTCTGAAGATGGCAAGACTGGCGGCGAGGAATTCTACGTATACGGTGGCCTCGGCCTTAATGGAGAAAAGTTTACCTCAATCAATGAACTTCATGTTGGTGCAGAGGTTGTTGTTGCAGGTCAAGTAACCATCTACAACGGCACTGTAGAGTTCACTCACAGCAGCAAGATTATCACTATCTCCAACAACGAAGGCGGCAACGTCACTCCCGGCGGCGGCGAAGACACTCCCGTCATCGACGAAGACAAGAATGGCGACTTCGAAAGCTGGAGCGGCTCTACTCCCCTCAACTGGACCACTTCTTCTACCGCAGGCAACGCCACTCTGAAGCAGAGCACCGACGCTCACAGCGGTAAGTACAGCGTTGAAGTTGGCGGTACCGCCAGCGGCAACAAGCGTCTCGGCCGTAAGGAGATGACCCTCGAGGCCGGCACCTACACCATGACCTTCTGGGTGAAGGCAGCCTCCAGCGCAGGCGGTAGCGTGCGTCCCGGCTTCGTGCCCGTCACCAACGGCGCAGTAGGTAGCTACGTCTACGGCGATTACACCAACGACCTCGGCACCGACTGGGTGCAGGTGACCCACACCTTCGACATCCCCACGACCGGCATCTACAGCATCGTCATCATGAACAGCAAGAACCCTGGCGCCAACGTCCTCATCGACGACTTCGTGCTCATGAAGGGTGACGCTAAGGTCATCAGCAGCCGTCGCCGCGCTCGCAAGTAAGATTCATTCCCCACAATAATAGAAACGCCCGCTTTCTGCCGTGTGCAGAAGGCGGGCGTTTTGGGATCTACATTCGGAAGCAATTCCGAAGCCTCCAGCTGGGGAGGGTGGGGAGCGATGTCTTACTTACGCTTGAAAGTCATGGCTACACCCTTGTCGTCTACGAGAACGAGTGTGGTCTCTGTAAGTTCGCGGATGATGAGTTTGTCGTTGGGCAGATCCTTCACCATCTCCTCGGGGCGCATCTCTGCCTTGAGCGACTCCTTGAGTTTATCCTCGGTCATGCCGGCAGCCTCCATGAATTTCTTGGTCTTTTCGTCCAGCTGCATCTCGAACTTGTAGACGTCGAGATTAGCCTTCTTGGCGTCAAGGGTGATAGTGAGGATGGAGTCCTGACGCGTGTAAGCACCTTCGACGCTGGCTTTGATGCCCAGCTCAATGCTACCGTCTTTCTCTTCCATCTTGCCCTGCAGGTCGACGAGCATACCAATCGTTTCGGGAGTGATGGTGATGACGAACTCAGCAGCGTCGAGGTCCTTATTGGTGTCGCCCATAAGCGCCTTACCATCGCCTACCCATTCGCCTTCGAGTTTGGGTTCGCTGGTGCAGCAAGCTAAGAGCACCATAGCGCACATCATAACGAGTCCAAAAAGTGTTTTCTTCATAGTACAAAAGGTTTAAGGGGTTAATAAAAAGGTGATTCTGCTGCAAATCTAACGAAATGTCGTCATGCTGCAAAATAAATGGCGCCAAAAATGCCGACTCCTCTATATATTTATACGAAATCGCCCTGCCGTCCATCCGCCACTGCGCCCAATTGCTAATTCCGAAGTGGCAAACACCTCCCGTCGTGCGTTCTGTCCGCGCTCTCTGCCGCCTTACCCATTCTTTCCTCCGCGAAAGCCCCCTCTGCCCTTGGACCGTAATTCTCTCTCTCAAAGAAATAGATTCCTGCTTCAAAGAAATAAGTCGTGCCACAGCTGTGCGACTATTGTGCCACATTCGTGACACAATAGTGCCACAAACGTGAAACGATCGACTCACAGCTGTGGCACGACATGTTTCTCCGCAGTAGAGAAGTAATGCGCCAAGGCCCGCATCTATAAGTCCAGCACACGACGTACGCACTTTGCAGCATTTTCCGCCCCGCTGCCGAGAAGCCCACGGGCAGACGTAGAAAAAAACGCGAAATGCGTCGAAAACTTTTTGGTCGTTCGGATTTTTTTAGTACCTTTGCACGTTGAATTCGATATCCCCTGCACACCATGTGGCACGATCCACATCGGTGCACACAAACGCACAACATTTGCAACTATCATGAAGATACTTAACTACCTCCTCGCCCTCGCCCTTGCGGCCACAACGGCTGCCCTCACCAGTTGCGACGGCGGCGATGACGACGGCAACGGCCAGTACGACGCCGAACATGCCGACTACAACAACGAAAACAAGGGCCACGAGGGCGCATCGTATGTTCTGACTGAGACAGGCGCCAACAGTGCCAGCTTTGCCAATCGTATGGAGATGCCCCGCCTGCAGCAGGGCGATGTGCTCATCGTGCACCAGGCTACCGACATCAAGGGCAAGCCCGTCAACTACTCCGTGGCCTATCTGCCCACTCTCCACCACAGCCGTTGGGTGGCCTTCCGCTTCGACAACACCATGAAGGCGCGCAGCGTAAGCCGTAAGGACTACGGCATCAAGCCTCAGTACCCGCAGGATCCCCTCTGCAACGCTACGACGAAGGGCGACGCCTCCTTCAACGGCTACGACCACGGCCACCTCTGCGCTTCGGCCGATCGCCTCTGTTCGCGCGTGGCCAACGACCAGACGTTCTACATGAGCAACATGAGTCCGCAGCTTGCCTCGTTCAATCAGGACTACTGGACGAAGTATGAAAGCTTCGTACAGAACCTTGGCCGCAACTGCGGTACAGTTTCGGGCGCCAACACCAGCTTTGCCGACACCCTCTACGTGGTGAAGGGCGGTACCGTGCTTAACGCTACCGAGACAACGAAGGTCGAAGACTATCGCATGCCCGTGCCCGACCATTACTACATGGCGCTGCTCAGCGTGAAGAACGGCAAGTACGCTGCCATAGGCTTCTGGATGGAGCACCGCCAGTATGATCTCTCGCTCATCAAGAGCGACAACGCCGAGATTGCCGCTCACGCCGTGAGCATCGACCAGCTGGAGCACCTCACCGGCATCGACTTCTTCTGCAACCTCCCCGGCGCCGTCGAAAAGGCCGTCGAATCGCTCTGTATCCCCTCGGCATGGGGACTTTGACAAATAGGAGTTGAAAATTAGAAAATAAAAACCAAAAAGCGCGAAAAAAGCCGACGAAAATGTCGTTTTTTTCGCACTTTTTTCGTAACTTTGCGCGCGTAATTATAAATGAGTAAAATTGTACGCTAGATGTTCTAGAATTCCTAGACCTTCTAGAACGTCTGGAAATCACTAAATATGGAAGAAATTCAGAATAACCAAGCCAACTATTCGGCGTCAAATATCCAAGTCCTCGAAGGTCTTGAGGCTGTTCGCAAGCGTCCCGCCATGTACATCGGCGACATCAGCGAGAAGGGTCTCCACCACCTCGTCTACGAGACCGTCGACAACTCCATCGACGAAGCCCTCGCAGGCTACTGTACCCATGTCGAGGTGATCATCAACGAGGACAACTCCATCACTGTTCAGGACAACGGCCGCGGTATCCCCGTCGACATCCACGAGAAGGAAGGCGTCAGCGCCCTTCAGGTCGTCATGACCGTCCTCCACGCCGGTGGTAAGTTCGACAAGGGTTCCTACAAGGTTTCCGGTGGTCTCCACGGTGTCGGTGTGAGCTGTGTAAACGCCCTCTCCACCCACATGAAGAGCCAGGTCTTCCGCGACGGCAAGATCTACCAGCAGGAGTACGAGCTCGGCAAACCCCTTTATCCCGTTAAGGTGGTGGGCGAGACCGATCTCCGCGGTACGCGTCAGCAGTTCTGGCCCGATGGCGACATCTTCATCACCACGGAGTACAAGTACGACATCCTTGCCAACCGTCTGCGTGAGCTCGCCTCCCTCAACGCCGGCCTCACCATCAAGCTCCCCGATATGCGCGAGCTCGACGAAGAGGGTAACCCCAAGAGCGAGACCTTCTTCAGCCAGCACGGCCTCCGCGAATTCGTGCGCTTCCAAGATTCGATGCGCACTCCCCTCATCCCTGACGTCATCTACATCAACACCGAGCGCGACAACATTCCCGTCGAGGTGGCCATTGTCTATAACACCGGCTACAGCGAGAATCTGCACTCCTATGTAAATAATATCAACACCATCGAAGGTGGTACCCACCTCGCCGGCTTCCGTGCCGCCGTCACCCGCGTGCTCAAGAAGTACGCTGAAGAGACTGCTGCCAAGAAGATTGAGAAGGCGAAGATCGAGATCAGTGGTGAAGACTTCCGCGAAGGTCTTACCGCCGTCATCAGTGTCAAGGTAGCTGAGCCTCAGTTCGAAGGCCAGACGAAGACGAAGCTCGGTAACAGCGAAGTCATGGGCGTTGTAAACAGCGCCGTGGGCGAAGCCCTCACGAACTACCTCGAAGAGCATCCGAAGGAGGCCGGTGTCATCGTCGACAAGGTCATCCTCGCCGCTACCGCCCGTATCGCTGCCCGCAAGGCCCGCGAGACCGTGCAGCGCAAGAACCCCATGGCCGGTGGCGGTCTGCCCGGCAAGCTCGCCGACTGCTCCAGCAAGGTGCCCGAAGAGTGCGAACTCTTCCTCGTCGAGGGTGACTCGGCAGGTGGTTCCGCCAAGCAGGGCCGCAGCCGTGCTACCCAAGCCATCCTGCCCCTCCGCGGTAAGATCCTCAACGTCGAGAAGGCCATGTGGCACAAGGCGTTCGAGAGCGACGAGGTGAACAACATCATCCAGGCCCTCGGCATCCGCTTCGGCGTGCAGACACCCGGCGAAGAAGGCGAGGTTGACTCCAAGGAGGCCAACATCGACAAGCTCCGTTATCACAAGGTCATCATCATGGCCGATGCCGACGTCGACGGCCAGCACATCGCCACTCTCGTCATGACCCTCTTCTATCGCTACTTCCCCAAGGTCATCGAGCAGGGCCATCTCTACATCGCCATGCCTCCCCTCTACCGTTGCAAGAAGGGCAAGGTCGAGGAGTACTGCTACACCGACCGCGAGCGCGACGCCTTCATCGAGAAGTACGGCGACCCCGAAAAGGGCGAGCAGAGCATCACGATGCAGCGCTACAAAGGTCTCGGTGAGATGAACCCCACGCAGCTTTGGGAGACCACCATGGACCCCGAGACGCGTCTCCTCAAGCAGGTGACCATCGAGAATGCTGCCGAGGCCGACTACATCTTCTCCATGCTCATGGGCGACGACGTAGAGCCCCGTCGCGACTTCATCGAGAAGAATGCACAGTACGCGGAAATTGACGCGTAAAGCCGCCAATTTCGCAACATTTGGTGCACAAAACAACCCAAAGTGTGCAGTATTCGAGAAATATTTGCTTGAATTTTTGCATATATTGCAGACTTGCAGTAACTTTGCGCTCGGTTTTTAAGAAAACCATATAAGCCAATAAAAATATATTATTCATTTAAAATAAAAACACAACACAATGTCTGAAATTTCTGAAAAGGTAAAGCAGCTCATCGTTGAGAAGCTTTCTGTAGACGCAGCTGAAGTACGCGACGAAGCATCTTTCACCAGCGACCTCGGTGCTGACTCTCTCGAAACCGTAGAACTCATGATGGACCTCGAGAAGGAGTTCAACATCACCATCCCCGAAGAAGAATCTGAGAAGATCGCTACTGTAGGCGACGCTATCG
>JAUNIC010000227.1 GCA_030523615.1 Bacteroidales bacterium | reverse complement strand
AAAGTCGCGCTGTGAACGGCCTTTGCGACGCTCTGCATTCAGTGTACACTGAAATAGTAATCAGTGTACTCTGAAAACAAAAGCCGTGTACACTGACTGCAAAATATCTCCGCGAGCGTTTGAAATATCTTTGAAGTAGGAAAAAATATCTTTGAGAGCGGTGAAAATATCTTTGAGAGCGTTTTCCGAAAAAATGTTCGCTCATTACAGCCTTCCAAACGGGCATTAGAGCCAACCGGCCTGCTTGTACCAGGCTACGGCTTCCTTCACACCGCGGTCGAGGGGCCATTGCGGATCGTAGCCGAGGTCGCGACGAGCGGGGGTGATGTCGCAACGCCAGTTGCGCTGCTTGAGGATATGGAACTTGTCCATGTTGAGTGTCTGGAGTTTGCCGGTGAAACCCGTCATCCAGGTATTGAAGCCACACACGAGGCGCAGGAACCAGATGGGTGCCTTGATGTGGAGCACGCAACGGGTACCCATCTCTTTCTGCAGCAGGTCGCTGAATGCGCGGCTGTCGTAGTCGCAGCCGTCGCTGAGGAGGTAGGCCTTGCCACGGTCGCCACGCGTCATGGCCGCAAAGCAGGCCTCGACGAGGTCGCGCACATAGATGAAGGTGATGATCTGCGTCTTATAGCCCACAGCGAAGTCGACGTGCTTCTTGATGCTGTCAGCCATGAGGAAGTAGTCGCGCTCACGAGGACCGTACACACCGGTAGGACGTAGCACGATATAGTTCAAATTGTCCATGGCAGCAAGCCTGTGTTCCGCCTCAAGTTTGGAGCGGCCGTATGCAGTATTGGGCACGGGAGCGTCTGTCTCACAGAGTTCTACGTAGTTACCCTGAGCATCCACATCATTGTCATGGATGTTGCCCATAATGCTGAGCGAGGAAACGAACACAAAGCGACCGCGCTCAGTAAGAGGGAGTCCGGCCGAGGCATCGTAACCCTTGAGTGCGCCCGTCTCCATCAGCAGACGTGCGAGACGCAGCGTACCTTCAGTGTTGGTCTTGCGGAAGGCCTCTTCGTTGGAAGCCTTCGTGGCTCCGGCAGCGTGGATGACGTGGTCGAAAGCACCGTGCTGTGCCACATGCTCGGCAAGTTGCTGGCGCAGACGCTCCTCGCTACCCAGGTCGAGTTCGATGAAGTTGGTGCGCGGGTCTTGCAGATACTTCTTCGACGACGTCTTGCGCATAGCGGCCCAAGGCTCATGGCCGAGTTCGAGGGCGCGCTCTACGAGGAAGGAGCCGACAAAGCCGCTTGCGCCGGTAATAAGTATTTTCATTTTCTGTAGTGATTTAGAAAATAGAGGTTTAGTGGTTTAGCGCGCGTCAACAACAAGCGAACTAAACCACTAAACCACCAACTGACTAACAACTGTTACTATTCTTTCTTGGCGGGATCGCAGGTGAGGCCGCAACCGAGTTTCTTGAAGATCTTGCGATCCACTTCGCTCAGCATCACCGTCGAGTGTACCTGGCAGCCACGGAGTTCGGGCAGCTGGGTGAGGGCGCGGCGGCAGAGGTCATCGTGCTGCGAGAGCACGCTGAGTGCCACGAGCACTTCGTCGGTGTGAAGGCGGGGATTGTTGCCCATGAGATACTCAATCTTGGTCTTCTGGATAGGCTCGATCATATCCTGGGGGATGAGTTTCACGCTGTGGTCGATGCCGGCGAGATGCTTCATCGCGTTGAGGAGCAGCGCCGCGCTGGGGCCGAGCAGAGGACTCGTCTCGGAGGTGATGAGCGTGCCGTCGCGGAGTTCGATGGCGGCACTGTGCACACCGCAACGCTCCTTGCGTTCCTTGGCAGCAATGGTGCAACGACGGTCATCGGTCGTGATGCCGGCCTGCTTGAAGAGGAGCTGGATCTTGTTGACCTCGCCCTCATTGCCTGCGCCATCGGCAAGGCGATTGAGCGCCTCGTAGTAGCGGCGAATAATTTCCTGCTTAGAGGCTTCGACGCAAGCTTCGTCGTTGGAGATGCAGAAACCGACCATATTGACACCCATATCGGTAGGCGACTTGTAGGGGTTGTGGCCGTAGATGCCGGTGAAGAGCGCGTCGAGCACGGGGAAGATCTCGATGTCGCGGTTGTAGTTGATGGCGAGCTTGTTGTAAGCCTCCATGTGGAAGGGGTCGATCATGTTGACATCGTCGAGGTCGGCGGTGGCTGCCTCGTAGGCGATGTTGACGGGATGCTTCAGAGGGAGGCTCCACACGGGGAAGGTCTCGAACTTGGCATAGCCAGCCTCAACGCCGCGCTTGTTCTCGTTGTAGAGCTGCGAGAGGCAGACGGCCATCTTACCGCTACCAGGACCAGGGGCGGTGACGATGACGAGAGGACGCTCGGTCTCTACGTAGTCGTTCTTGCCGAAGCCTTCGTCGCTGGCGATGAGCTTCACGTTGTGAGGATAGCCCTCAATGAGATAATGGTAGTAAGACTTGATGCCGAGGCGCTCCAGCTTCTGGCGATAGAGGTCGGCCGACTTCTGGCCGTTATAGTGAGTGATGACAACGCTGCCCACCATAAATCCGCGCGACATGAAAGCTTCGCGCAGGCGGAGCACATCTTCGTCGTACGTGATGCCGAGGTCGCCGCGCACCTTGTTCTTCTCAATGTCAACAGCCGAGATGACGATGACGATTTCTGCGCTGTCGGCCAGATGGGAGAGCATCGAGAGCTTCGAGTCGGGTTGGAAACCGGGAAGCACGCGGCTGGCGTGATGGTCGTCGAAGAGTTTTCCTCCGAGCTCGAGGTAGAGTTTTCCGCTGAACTTAGCGATACGTTCCTTGATGTGCTGCGACTGGATGCGGCAGTACTTTTCGTTGTCAAAACCTATTTTCATGGGTAATAATATAATATTGTGTTGGATGCGGGGGATAATTTTTGAAGCACGGAAAAGCACGATGTTTCAAAAACGGGTGCAAAATTACAAAATTATTACGGACGGGGCAAAAATCGGGCGCGTTTTTTTTGTTACAAGGCAAAAAGGACAAAAAAGTGCAAGAGTACATGCACTTTTTGCGTAAAAAGTTTCTCATATATAAAAATAAAGACGTACTTTTGCACTCCCTAATACTTTTATATTGAGTATTATGCTCTTTTTCCAAGCAAGAATACTATGAACACAATAACCGAAATCACACCACTTTCCGAGAAAGACTGTTTCTACCTCATCGATCGCCGCAAATCGGAATTCACCTATCCTCTCCACGTTCACGACGAATTTGAACTCAACTTCGTGGAGGGCTGTCAGGGTGCGCGCCGCATCGTAGGCGACAACATGGAGGTATTGGGCGACTATGACCTCGTGCTCTTAGGTGGAGGCATCGAACACACATGGGAACAGCACCAATGCACTTCGGAAAACATTCGCGAGGTAACAATCCAGTTCTCGCCGGATCTTTTCGGCGAGGTGCTGCTGGGGAAGAACCAGATGTCGTCGCTGCGTGCCCTGCTCGACAACTCTCGCAACGGCATCGCCTTCTCCATGCCTGCTATCATGCGCCACTATAACCGCCTCAACGACTTGCTGCAGACGCAGCCAGGTTTCTATCGTGTGGTCAAACTTCTGGAACTGCTCTACGAACTCTCGCTCGAGGAGGATCACCATCTGCTGGCCACCAGCACCTTTGCCCACGTGAGCCACAGCGCCGACAGCCGACGTATCCGCAAGGTTGAGGAGTACATCAACGACCACTTCAAGGAGGAAATCCGTCTGCAGAAATTGGCAGAGCTCGTGGGCATGACAACGACGTCGTTCAGCCGATTCTTCAAACTCCGCACGGGCCGCACGGTGAGCGATTTCATCATCGATGTGCGTCTGGGTTATGCTGCCCGCCAACTGGTGGACAGCACGACGTCGGTCATCGAGATCTGTTACGATTGCGGATTCAACAACGTGAGCAATTTCAACCGCATTTTCAAGAAGCGCAAAGGCTGTTCGCCGACAGTCTTCCGCACCACCTATACCAAGCGCAAGGTGCTGGTGTAGTAGGTAGTGATTAGTGGTTTAGTGCGTGCTAAACAACCAAACCA
>JAUNIC010000026.1:12851-25319 GCA_030523615.1 Bacteroidales bacterium | reverse complement strand
ACCCTGGACCCACTGATTAAGAGTCAGTTGCTCTACCAACTGAGCTAAGAGTGCAAGTGTTGCAATTGTTGTTTCAAGCAGTGCTGACTTGCAGCATTTGTACACTCTCAGGGGTTCGAACCCTGGACCCACTGATTAAGAGTCAGTTGCTCTACCAACTGAGCTAAGAGTGCAGGAGAAATGTGCTTGAATTCTCAATTGCGAGTGCAAATTTACGGCGAACATTCGGAATGACCAAATGTTCGCCGCAGTTTTTGTGAAAAATGTGAAATAACCGTATCGAAATGGCGTGCCTAATTAGCAAAAGAGCCTTTAAGCCGCCTTCTTCTCACGGAAAATGAGGGTGAAGAGCACGAGCACCACGAGGGCATAGCCTGCGAAGATGAACCAGCAGTTGCGCCAGCCGTCGAGCTGTGCAGCCTGGTCGGCAGCGTAGACGAAATGGTTGACGATGGCCTGTGCCGAAAGCGTGCCCACCGTAGCGCCGAGACCGTTGGTCATGATCATGAAAAGACCCTGTGCCGAAGAGCGGATGCCCTTGTCGGTGTTCTGGTCAACGAACAGCGCACCGCTGATGTTGAAGAAGTCGAAAGCCACGCCGTAGACGATGCAGCTGAGGACGAACATCCACACCCCGGAACCAGGGTTGCCCGTGCCGAAGAGACCGAAGCGGAGTACCCATGCTGCCATGGCAATCATCATGACGCGCTTGATGTCGAAACGCTTGAGACAGAAGGGAATGAGCAGGATGCAGCACGTCTCGCTGATCTGCGAGAGGGAGATGAGGATGTTGGCGTGCTGAGCACCAAAGGTGTTGGCGTATTCAGCAATGTCCTTGAACGAAGTGATGTAGGGGTTGGCGTAGCCGTTGGTAATCTGGAGGCTGACACCGAGGAGCATCGAGAAGATGAAGAAGATGGCCATGCGGCGCTGCTTGAAGAGTTTGAAGGCGTCGAGACCGAGAGCCTGAACGAGACTCTGCTGTTCGCCTTCAGCGGCGCTCTTGCCCTTGACGGGACAAGCGGGAAGCGTCTGGCAATAGAGGGCGAGGAGGATGCTGAGGCCGCCGCTCACCGCAAACTGCATGCTGGTGGGTTGGAAACCGCAGAGATCGACGATCCACATGGTGCAGATGAAGCCGATAGTGCCGAATACACGGATGGGCGGGAAGTCCTTCACAGTGTCCATGCCGGCCTGCGTCAAAGCGTTGAACGCTACGGAGTTGGATAGCGCAAGTGTAGGCATGTAGAAGGCTACACTGCAGGCGTAGAGCGTAAAGAGGACGCTGACGTTGAAGCCCTCCTGGAGGCCATAAACGCCCGCGGCAGCCATGAATGCACCAGCGATGAGATGGCAGAGGCCGAGCAGACGCTGAGCGGGAATCCAGCGGTCGGCCACGATGCCCATGATGCCGGGCATGAAGATGCTGACGATGCCTTGGATGCTGTAGAACCAACCAATGATGCTACCATGGCCATGAGTGGCCAGGAATGTGCCCATCGAAGTGAGATAGGCGCCCCAAACTGCGAATTCGAGGAAATTCATCGCAATCAGACGGGCTTTCAAATTCGAGCTATTCATAATATTTTAGATGTGTTTGTGATTTTTTTGCCTTTCAAGGTGCAAAGATAGCGCAAAAATTCGTAACTTTGCGCACAAAATTAAAAAAATTACAATGACATACCCCGAAAACATTGAAAGAAAGCTCGGATTCAGCGAAATCCGAACCCTTCTGAAGGGACGCTGCATGTCGACACTCGGTACAGAGTGGGTCGACACACAGGTGCAGTTCTCGACAGATTACGAAGAGGTGACGGAGTCATTGCAGCAGGTGAAGGAGTTCATGGTCTTCATGAACGAGGAAGAGGATGTGTACGAAGAGAATTTCTATGACGTTCGCCAGCCGCTGCTCCGCATTCGCCCCGAGCGCACCTATATGGAAGAGCTCGACCTGTTCGATCTCAAGCGCTCTCTGCAGACCGTCACGAGTCTCGTCAACTTCCTTCGCAAATCGACCGCTGCCGACGACGACAGTTACAGCGCAGCCGACGATGACGCAGAAGGCCCCAACTATAGATACCCCGCCCTTGCCCGACTGACCGAAGGCGTGGCTTGTTTCCCCGATATCATTCGTCGCATCGACCAGGTGCTCAACAAGTACGGCAAGGTGAAGGACACCGCATCGCCCGAACTCCTCAGCATCCGCCACAACGTCGAAGTCACGACGCGCAGCATCAGCCACAGCCTCCGCAGCATCATCAGCGAGGCCCAGCAGGAGGGTTACATCGAGCGCGACGTCAGCCCCACACTCCGCGACGGACGTCTCGTCATCCCCGTAGCTCCTGCCCTCAAGCGCAAGATCAAGGGCATCATCCACGACGAGAGTGCCACGGGTAAAACGGTCTTCATCGAACCCGCCGCCGTGGTAGACGCCAACAACCGCATCCGCGAACTCAAAGCCGCTGAGCGCCGCGAGGTCATCCGCATCCTGCAGAACCTCTCCGCAGAGATTCGTCCCCACGTGCCCGATATGCTCGGTTCGCTCCACTTCCTGGCCCACGTGGACTACCTCCGCGCCCTCGCCACATTCAGCGAGAACTTCGAGAGCGTAGTGCCCAACGTCGAGGCTGGTCCCTACATCGATTGGGTGCAGGCTCGCCATCCGCTCCTCCAGCAGAGCCTGGAGCGCCACGGCAAGAAGATGCATCCCCTCGACATCACCCTCCGCGGCAAGCAGCGTATCCTCATCATTTCGGGCCCCAACGCCGGCGGTAAGTCGGTGTGCCTGAAGACTATCGGTCTGCTGCAGTATATGCTTCAATGCGGTATGCCTATTCCCGTTCGCGAAAATAGTACCGCGGGCATCTTCTACGACATCATGATCGACATCGGCGACGAACAGAGCATCGAGGACGACCTCTCAACTTACTCGTCCCACCTGCTCAACATGAAGACCATGATGCGCGCCAGCAGTCACCGCTCGCTCCTGCTCATCGACGAATTCGGCGGCGGCACTGAGCCCCAGATTGGCGGCGCTCTGGCCGAAGCCATGCTCGGCAAGTTTGTGCAGAACGGTGCATGGGGCGTCATCACCACCCACTATCAGAACCTCAAGCACTATGCCGAGGACTGCGACGCTGTGGTCAACGGAGCTATGCTCTACGACCGTGCACAGATGCAGCCCCTCTTTGTGCTCCAGATAGGCAATCCCGGCAGCTCGTTTGCCGTGGAAATTGCCCGCAAGATCGGTCTGCCCGAGGACGTCATCCAGTATGCATCCGACCTCGTCGGCAAGGACTACGTCATGAGCGATAAATACCTCCAGGACATCGTGCGCGACAAGGTGTACTGGGAAAACAAGCGCCAGAAGATCCGCCAGCGCGAGAAGCAGCTCGAAGAGACCATCGCGCAGTACGAGGCCGAGCTCTCCAGCATCTCGAAGGAGAAGCGCGAGGTGCTCTCCGGTGCCCGCGAGGAGGCGCAGCGACTCATTCAGGAGTCGAACGCTATGATCGAGAACACCATCCGCACCATCAAGGAGAGTCAGGCAGAACGCGAACGCACCCTCGAAGCCCGCAAGGAACTGCAGGAGTTCAAGGAGCAGGTGAAGGAGGCCGAACAGGCCAAGCCCGACGACGCCATCACACGCAAGATGGAGAAGATTCGTCGTCGTCAGGAACGCAAAAAGCAGGGTAAGCGCGCCGTGGGCGGGATTGCCTCTACCCTCGGAGCCGGTGGCGGCGGCCTCTCTGGCACCCTCGCAGCTCTGCAGGCCAAAGCACAGGCCGACGAAGCCATTGCCCGCCAACCCATCACCGTGGGCAGCTACGTCCGCATTCGTGGCCAGCACACCGTGGGCCGCGTGGAACTCATCCAGGGCAAGGTGGCGCGTGTGCTCTTCGGCGTCATGAACACCATGGTTCCCCTCAACCGCCTCGAGTGCACCAAGCGTCCGGAACAAAAGACGGCGCAGACCGTGGCCACCTTCATGAGCAAGGACACTCGCGACCAGATGCACGAGAAGCAGTTGCACTTCCGCCCCGAAATCGACCTCCGTGGTATGCGTGGTGAAGAGGCCCTCACGGCCGTCAAGTACTTCGTTGATGATGCTATCCTTTTGGCGCAGAGTCGAGTACGCATCCTCCACGGTACGGGCACTGGTGCGCTCCGCACCCTCATCCGCCAATACCTCAACACCGTGGCCGGCGTGAAGACTTACCACGACGAGCACGTGCAGTTTGGCGGCGCAGGCATCACGGTTGTCGAATTTGAGGAATAACAATCACCAAAACTAAAACTGGTACATCCTCTATCAACTACAAACTATGAAACACTACCTTCCTTTGTTGCTCACCGCTGTGGGCGCGTTGGCCGTTAGCCCTAAAGCGGCTGCAGAAGAAATCTACAAGGACAATCACGTGCGTTTCACCCTCGTCGACGAGGGCACCGTACGTTTGGAATATGCTCCCGACGGTAAGTTCGTGGACAACAAGAGCTTCGTGGCTGTCGTGCGCCAGCATCCTGCTGTGAAGCACACTCTCAAGGAGACGTCGAAGCAGGTGACCATCACCACTAATCTGCTGAAACTGGTGTACAAGAAGAACGATGGCCCCTTCGATGCCAAGAACCTCACCATCACCTACAACGTGCCCTCGGCTCAGTCGGCCAACGTGATGAAGGGCACGTGGCATCCCGGTATGGAGCAGCAGCAGAACCTGAAGGGTACCTACCGCACCCTTGACGGCTACAGCGGCGCCATCAATGTCTGGAACAACGAACCGATTCCCCTCGAGGATGGCTTGCTTGCCCGTGACGGCTGGACGCTCATCGATGACAGCAAGGGTTTCCTCTTCACCGAAGAGGCTGACGGCTGGGATTGGGTGACGACGCGTCCCGCTCAGGCAGAGGGCGCGCCCGAAGCTCAGGACTGGTACTTCATGGCTTACGGCCACAACTATAAGGCAGCCCTGAAGAGCTACACGAAGTTTGCAGGCAATATGCCTCTGCCTCCGCGCTACACCTTCGGTTATTGGTGGAGCCGCTATTGGAGCTACAGCGATCAGGACTTCCGCGACCTTATCGACAATTTCCACCATTTGAACATCCCTCTCGACGTGCTCGTCATCGACATGGACTGGCACCCCATCTCGCCTGAAGCCGGTGGCGGTTGGACGGGTTGGGATTGGAACGAGAGCCTCTTCCCCGACTATAAGCAGTTCCTGGCTTACCTCGACGAGCAGGGCGTGAAGACCACGATGAATCTGCACCCCGCCGATGGTGTGCGTCCCTACGAGAAGAAGTATCAGGAATTCCTCCAACGCTATGGCCGCGATGCCAACGCTATGGCCAGCATCCGTGAGCAGTGGGCTCCCGACGGTGCTGTGGAATGGCTCGGCAGCGACAAGCAGATGGTCAAGGCGCTCTTCGACACTTATCTGCATCCTTACATGAAGGAAGGTGTGGACTTCTGGTGGCTCGACTGGCAGCAGTGGCTCACCGACAAGCAAGTGAAGGACCTCTCCAACACCTGGTGGTGTAACTACCTTTTCTTCAACGATATGGAGCGTAACGGCGACAAACGCCCGATGCTTTACCATCGTTGGGGCGGCTTGGGCAACCACCGCTATCAGATTGGTTTCTCGGGTGATGCCCTCATGACGTGGGAGAGCCTCGATTATCTGCCTTACTTCAACTCGACGGCTTCGAACGTGCTCTATGGTTATTGGAGCCACGACATTGGCGGCCACTGGAATCAGGAGCAGGGCAAGGGCGTCGACGCAGAGATGTACACCCGCGCCATGCAGATGGCACAGTTCCTGCCCGTGATGCGTAGCCATAGTACGAAGGACGCCAGCCTGAATAAGGAGCCTTGGGCTTTCGACAACACGACGCAGCAGCGCATCATCGCTACTGTCAACGGCCGCTACGCCCTCGTGCCTTACATCTACACCATGGCCCGCAAGGCTTACGAGACGGGTGAGTCGCTCTGTCGCCCGCTTTACTACGACTACCCCGAAGAGCAGGCTGCTTACGAGCATCCTACCGAATTCCTCTTCGGCGACAATATGCTCATCGCGCCCGTTACCAAACCTGTCGAGGCTGACGGCTTTGCTCATACCGAGGTGTGGCTCCCTGCTGGCGACTGGACGGAGTACAGCACAGGCGAACGCAATTGCTTAGAAACAGAAGGTGTTTCTAAGGCTGCATTCTCAATGGACGAGTACCCCGTCTACGTGAAGTCGGGCAGCATCCTGCCTTACTATAGCGAGGTGAAGAACCTCGGCGGTAACGATCAGCCCGTCGTTGTCCGCGTGTTCCCCGGCGCTGATAGCGGAAGCTTTAGCCTCTACGAGGACAACGGCGAGGACAAGAAGTACGAAACGGAATACGCCACCACTCCTCTTATATATACGCGCGCAGGAAACGTGCTTAAGGTGACCATCGGCGAACGCAACGGTCAGTATGTCGGAATGCCTGCCAAGCGCCACTACACGTTGGCCCTGCCCTTCGAACTCGCTCCTGAACGCGTCGTAGTGGACGGCAAGGCGCTGAAGTACACCTTCGACGCGAAGGACATGGAGACCCGCATCGACCTCGGCGAGGTGGATTGCAGCAAGGGCTTAACGGTAGAGATCACTCTTCCCTCCGGTCCCGACGCTGAAGCTGCCGTCGCAGTCCTCAACGGCTGCAAGGGTAAACTCCACCGCATCCAAACGGCAGTGGCCGACTATAAGCAGCGCAACGCCGGCATGGTCTACACCAAGGACTTCGGTACGCTTGAAGCCACTCCGCTCCGTCTGCAGTATCATCCAGAAAACATGGTACAGATTTTGCTTGAGTATGACAAGCTGATGCAGAACATCAACGGTATCCTCGACGAGCAGATGCACAATGCTGACGACGCAGCACGCTTCATGCGCTTCGTTTTCACGGATTATTAATGCATTTTTAGTGCAAAAAGTTTGGAGAATTCAGTTTTTCTCCTTACTTTTGCACTTTAAAGCAACGAAATAATAAAACAATAACACATATAAATACGAAAAACCATGAAAAAACTGTTACTCTCTGCAGCTATGATGGCTGCGCTCTCGGCTTCGGCACAGAGCACCGCACGTCCCAAGTACGTCAGCACCAGCGGCGAAACTATCGATACAGAACTCGTGCAGCAGGCTGACACCCGCCTCACCCGCATCTTCTATCAGGGTTACAACACCGTATGTCTGCCCTACGCCCTCACCGCAGAAGAGGTGAGCACCATGCTCGGCGAAGGTGTGAAGGTTGAGAAGGCTGTCGGCGCTCTTGTAGAAGGCAACGACTTCGTGCTCTGCTTCAGCGAGTGCACCAACGAGGGTATGGAGGCTGGTATGCCTTACCTCGTTTACAGCGAAAAGGCAAAGTACGTGACCCTCACCAACTCAACGGGCACAAGTGTCAACACTCCTGCTTCTGTCAGCTTCGGCGACGGCCAGGGCAATGTAGCTACCTTCCAGGGCAGCTTCGAGCGTCTGCAGCCCGTAGGCACTTGGGCTATTCCCGCTGTTCAGGGTGAAGTGCCCGCTAACCTCATCTGCTGCGACGGTGCTCGCCAGCTCAACCCCACCCGTTGCTTCTTCACCTGGGATGCTCAGAACGGTGCCAACAACATGGTTATCCGTCACCTCGGCTACGGCGAAACCGTAACGGGTATTGTCGGCGCTAACATCACTACCGCAGAAGGCTTCACCTACAACACTGCTGGCCAGCGCGTACAGAACGGCCACGGCGTGATGATTCAGGGCGGCAGAAAGGTTGTGAAATGATAAAATGATAGAATGAAATCGTGCCTTGCGGCACTAATGATAAAATGACCCTTCGGATGGTTTGCGCCAATCCGAAGGGTCATTTCATTTTATCATTTTATCATTCTTTCATTGTCTCAGTCTATCATGTCCCAACCTTCCTTTGGTACTCGCTCACGCGGTTTTGGTAGGTGGCGAGAGCCGAATTGAGGTCGCTGTTGGCGCGGGTGAAGAGCGTCACGGCGTCGAGGAGGTCGCTCATGGGTAGGGTGCCCGCAGCATACTGCTCGCGGTTGATGCGGAGATTTTCGGTGGAGGCCGTCACGCTTTTGCGGGCAATTTCGATCTGACCGTAAGCCTCGGTGAGATTGTTCCAGGAGGAGATGATGTCGATTTGTAGCATTTCGAGAGCATCAAGCCGCTCGTTCTCCGCCTTTGTCTGTTCCAGGCGCGCCTTGCGGATGGCGTGCTTGCCGCCCCACCAGTCGCTGATGGGGATGGAGACTGTGGCGAGGCCCACGAGGTTGCCGATGTTCATGTTGTACATCATTCCGCCATTCTTTACCGACATCTTGCCCATGTCGATACCTTGGTAGAGGCCTGCTGCACCGATGGCAACGCTGGGCATGTTCTTGCCGCGCTCCATGCGTACCTGTAGGGCCTTGACTTCGACGTTCTTGCCGGCCAGTTCGAGTTCTTCGCGGTTGTAGACGGCCTCCGTGGGAGGAACGAAGTAAGTGGCGGGAGCTTGGGGAGCCTCGATGCTGGCGGGGCTTGTCACGGTGAAGTTGTTGCTGTCGGCACCACAAAGCTGGGCGAGGACGAGGCGGAGGAGTTCGAGGCCGTTGTTGAGTTGTAGACGCGTGGAGGCAACCTCCTGCTGCTTGAGCTCGACGGTCAAAAGGTCGTTGCGGGTGATGATCCCTGCGTTGATGTAGTTCTCTGTGAGGGCGTGGATGGCAGCCAACTGCTCGTCGACGGCGTCGAGCGTGGTGAGATTGCTGCGGAGTGCGACGATCTGCCAGTAGTAGTCGGCCACGTTCTGCATGACATTCTTCTCGTCCATCCTGATCTGAAGGTGTCGTACCTCCTTCTGCAGGGCGGCAAGGCGGTTGCCATTGACAATCTGTCCGCCTGCAAAGATGGGCTGCATGGCCATGATGTTGGCCATCGCCCCCTTCTTGATCATGGCTACATCCATCTGGGGAGGCATGCCCATGAGGAGTTCGCCGAAGCCCGCTTGCATGAGCATCGGACCGTAGGTTTGTCCAATTGAGGTAAGGTCCATCGTGGCGCGCATGAGGTCGGCTGCTCCGATGAAACCTGTGGCATTAGCACTGACGGAGGGGAAATAGTTGGTGAAGGCGATGCTGATGTCTTCGTCGGCCATACGCTCTTCGAGGCGTGCATTCTGCAGCGAGCGGTTGTTGTGGAGCGCCAGTTGCTGGCAGGCTTCGAGAGTGTAGCTGTCGTTGGGCTCTGCACCAAAGGCGCTGAGGACCGAGCATGTGGCTATGAATGCTGTAAAGAGTTTCTTCATGATGCTTTTTCTATTTTTTCACTCTATCACTCTATCATTTTTCATTTTGTCATTCTTCTTTGCGTACATCTTCCAATATACGACGGGAAGGACGGTGACGACAAGGATGAGGGTGCCGATGCCGCCGGCGAAGATGGTGATGCCGACGGGAGTCCAGAAGGAGCTCTCGTCGATGATCATGGGGATGACGCCCACAGCCGTGGTGGCGGTGGTGAGGAAGATGGGGACCATGCGGCGACGTCCGGCGTCGAAGGCGGCTTCGCGGGCACTCAGGCCCTCGGCCATCTTGGCATCGGCGTGCTCGAAGATGAGAATCTCATTGCGCATGATGATGCCCATGAGCGTCACGAATCCGAAGAGGCTGGTGAGGCCCAACACGCGGTCGGCAACGAGCAGGCCGATCATTGCTCCGGGAACACCAAGGCCCATGGCGGCGATGGAGAGGAACGTGATGTCAAAGCGCTTGAAGCTGAAAAGAATGAAGAAGAAGATGATGACGAGCGAGAGAGCGATGCCGGCAGCAATTTGCGGCAGCATGTCGTTGTTGCGCTCGGTCTCGCCGCCAACTTCAGCACGCACGCCATTGGGGAGCGGCATGTTCTTGACGTAGTCGATGATGCGGTTCTGCACGGGGAGGGCGAGCACGCCGCGCTTACCGTCGGCGGTGACGCTGATGCAGCGCTCGCCACTGCGGTGGACGATGTTGGTCTCCGTCCACTGGGGCACAACTTCTGCCACCTGACGCACGGGCGTGGCCTTGTAGCCGATGTAGACGTTCTTGACGTCGTCGGCATTTTCCACCTGCTTCGAGGGTTCGCTGCGCAGTACGATGGGGAGCTCGTAGTTGTCTTCCCACAGGCTGCCGACGTTGAGGCTTCCTGTCTGTGCGGCCAACTGAAGTGCCGCGGTGGTGCGGTTGACGCCGAGTTGGGCCGAAGCTACAGGGTCGAGCTCGATGTCGATGATGGGGTGGGGCTGGTCGAAGTCGGTGCGGATATTGAGGAGTTCGGGGTAGGTGCGCATCTCGGCCATCAAGCGATCTGCGGCAGCGTGAAGGCTGTCGAGGTTTTCGCCGACGAAGCGATATTCGTAGGTGGGCACATCGAGGTAGTCGATCTGCTTGAACTTGACGTAGGCATTGGGCCAATGGTTGGCGTAGCGGTCGGAGTAGTCGTCGAGGACGGCTGCCGTAGTTGCGATATCGGGAGTGTTGACGATGAGCTGTGCATAGTTTGGACCGCCCATCTGGGGAGCGTATGCTACGTGGAAACGGGGAGAAGCGCAGCCGACGAACGAGGTGACAGTGGTGATGCGTTCATCCTTCTGCATGAGGTCGCGCACTTCATTGGCTACGGCGCGGGTCTCGTCGATGCCTGATCCCTGCGGCAGATAGATTTCGACGGCAAACTGGTTGCGGTCAGCGTAGGGGAACTGGCGCATCTTGAGGTGGGGGAAGATAGCGCCGCCGATGGCCACGAGGATGAGGGCTCCGATGATAGTGAGCCAAGGGTGGCGGAAGTTCCAGCGCAACACCTTGTCGTAAAGGCTCTGCACGTAGTCGGTGATGTTTTTCTTTCCTTTCGCCTTGCGTCCGCTCACAGCCTTCTTGATAAGACGCACTTCAAGAGCAGGCATGACGCAGACTGCCAGGAAGAGGCTGACCATAAGATTGATGGTGATGCAGAGAGGGAAAATCTGCACGACATCGCCGGGAGCGCCCTTGAGGGTGGAGACGATGGGGAAAAAGATGGCGCAGATGCAGATGGTGGCGAGGAGCATGGGCATGAAGTACTGCTTCACGCTCTCGATGGCTGCGTCGTGCCGTTCATAGCCCTTGCCGAGATATTCCAGATAGCCGTCGAGGACGACGATACTGTTGTCCACAATCATACCCAATACCACGATGAGGCAGGCGAGCGACATGAGGTTGAGGGGCATGTCGACGAGGTACATCAGACCTACGCTGACGAAGGTGCTGATGGGAACCACTGCGGCGGCTACCACAGCGCTGCGCCAGGGGAAGAGGACGAGCATGACGAGCAGAATGACGAGCATGGACTCGACGAGATTGATGAGGAAGTCAGTGACGCTCTTGCCCACAACCTGCGGGAGGTCGGTGATGCGTTCCATCTGGACGTCCTTCGGCAGGTAGCCCGTGCGGAATTCGTTGAGGACGCGGTCGACATCCTTACCATATTGCACAATGTTGTTGCCGCTCTGCATTTCGAGCGAGAGGAGCACGCAGCGGTGGCCGTTCTGCTCGATATAGCTCTCGGAGGTGTCGTATTCACGAACCACGCGGGCCACATCGCGGACGCGTACCACCTTGCCCGCAGGGTCGGTATAGATGATCTGTTCGGCAATTTCCTGCTCGCTGTTTTGCGTAGGAGCGATGTGGATGGTAAGGTTGTTCTGCGTCGTGCTGACCTGCCCCGCCATGGTAGTCATGGTCTGTGAATTGAGGACTTGTGCCAGCTGGCTCTGGCCGATGCCGTAGGCAGCAAGGCGCTCGCGATCGACGTAGAGGGTAATCTGCTCCTTGATGTTGCCATACTGGCGCACGTTGCTCACGCTCTCGATGCGGCGGAGTCGGTCGGCGAGGTCGTCGCTGTACTGCTGGAGTTCGCGGTAGGAGCGCTGTTCGCTCTCGATGCTGACGAGTAGGGCGCTGGTGTCGCCAAAGTCGTCGTTGACGATAAGGGCGACCGTGCTGGAGGGAAGCTGCGACTTGAAGTTGTTGATGCCGTGCTTCATCTTCGACCATACCTCGTCCTTGTTCATCACGTCATCGTTGAGGACGACCATGGCGAGGCACATGCCGTTCATGGACGTTGTGGTGGTGTGCTCGCGGTTGACCTCGCGGAAGGTAAAGAGGTAACGCTCGAGGGGACGCGCCACCTGAGCCTCAATCTCCTCGCTCGTGGCGCCGGGATTGACGGCGATGACTACCCCCTGGCGAATGACGTAGGGCGGAAACTCGTCCTTCGGCATGACGTACATGGAGTAGGCGCCGAAGAGTGTGAGGAGCCCGACGAGCAGGGCCGTTATCTTGAAGTTCTTGAGCGGCCATGCCACCCAGTTCATATTGATCATAGCCTTTGTTGTTTAATCGTATAAACGTTTAGCCGTTTTAATCGTTTAATCGTTTAG
>JAUNIC010000026.1:1143-12841 GCA_030523615.1 Bacteroidales bacterium | reverse complement strand
ACGCGCTCGCCGCCGTTGAGGCCCGAGGTGATGACGATGCGGTTGCCGTAGGTGTTGCCGATGCTGACGGGTTGACGGTGAGCCTTGCCCTTCTGTTCTACCCAAACGAAGTGGGAGCCGTCGGCTGACTGCTGAATGCAACGTACGGGGAGGGTGATGGCGCTGACAACGTCCTTGGCTGAGGCGCCCTGAATTTTGACGTTGGCGATCATGCCGGGCAGGAGTTCGCCCTCGCGGTTGGGGAGTGTGATCTTGATGTCGTAGGTGTGGGTGGTGGCGTCGGCGGTGAGGCACTTTTCCACGCGGCCGCCTTCCATGGAGCGGCCGATGGCTTCGACGCTGACGATGGTGCGGGTATTGGATTGGATGTCGGCAATCTCCTTCTCGGGGATGGCCACGCGAACCTTCACGCTGGAGATGTCAAGGATGTTGACGATGGGCTGTGAGGTGACTGCCGTCATGCCGTCTTCAAAGACCTTTGAGCTGACGATGCCGCTGACGGGGGCGTAGATGCGGCAGTCTTCCACGTTCTTTTTCGCCATATCGAGCTGGCTCTTGGCCTGTGCCACCTGGCTCTGGACCTCTACCCACTTGATGTCGGGCAGCGAACCGGAGTCGTGGAGCTTCTTCATGCGCTCCAGGGCGTCGTTGGCCTGCGCCATCTGGGCTTCAGCGGTGGCGAGCATGTTCTTGGCTTGGGCGGCATCCATCTCGGCGATGACTTGGCCCTTTGAGACGCGCTGGCCCTCTTGTACACAGACACGGGTGACTTGTCCGATGCCTGTGAAGCTTACGGGCGTGGAGCTGTTTTCTTCGATGGTGCCCACGTAGGTCTTGTTGAGATAGTCGGTGCTGGCTGAGGCCACTTCAGTGACGACGGCCACAGGCTCAACGGTGAGGGGAGCCTCTTCCTTGGGTTTGCAGGCGACGATGGTGAGAATGGTGGCTGCGATGGCAGCGAGATGAATGGTTCTCATGTATATATAATATTATATGTGTATGCTTGTGTGTATGGTTATTGTATAATCGGCTGCAAAGTTACGAAATTTTTTGAAATGGGAAACCCAAAGGAAGAAAAAAGTTTTATTAAAGTACACAAAAAAGCACCGCAGTTTTTACCAACTGCGGTGCTAAATGTATCAATCGTCAATCAGCGAGTAGTAATGCTGGTTGAGTTTGCCGAGCTTATCGTACAACCTTGGCTTTGCCGAGCTTGTACTTCGTTCGGTAAAGACAATCGAGCGAGCTCGTTGTCTTTACTCTCACTTAACGTACAACCTTGGCTTTGCCGAGCTTGTACTGCGTTCGGTAAAGACAATCGAGCGAGCTCGTTGTCTTTACTCTCACTTAACGTACAACCTTGACGCCGTTGCTGATCTGGAGACCCTGACGGGGAGCTGCTACGCGGCGGCCCTGGAGGTCGTAAACCTTAGCATTAGCGTCGATAGCGATACCGTCGATGCCAGTAACTACGCCACCGAGGAACTCGAATTCCTTAACGATAACGTCGTTGTAGATAGCTTCGCCGTCGATCTTGAAGCTCTTGCTTGCGATGACAACCTTACCGGCAACGTCAACGCCAGGAGCAGCTGCGGTGATCTTGGCAGCAGCGCCCTTAGCAGCTTCAGCGAGTTCAGCGTTGATTTCGCTGATCTTCTTGAAGCGGAGAACTGCGCAATCCTTACCGAATTCTACGGTGTCACCGAAGAGGTCGTTGAATACTACGCCGTAAACGTCGCCCTGCTCATCGTAAACTGCAGCGAGGACGCCGAAGTTGGTAGCCTCTACGCTGTGAGCTTCGGGGAAGGTAACCTTAACGGTGGTAGCGTCGGTAACTTCTACGACGGGCTCAGCACCAGTCCAGTTGGTGATGATGGGCTCGAACTCTTCGAAGTAGAACCAGTTGCTGTAGGTGTTACCGGTGCAGTCGCCGTTAGCCTGGTTAAGGCTACCGTCGCGCATGTCGATAACGAGCCAACGGTAGAGGTTGTTGTCAGCGTTAACCTGCATCTTGAGAGAACCATAGTAGGGAGTGTTCTCGCCAGAGAGGTACCACATATCCTGACCCTTCCAGTTGAGGTAGGTGCCATTCTCTACGTTGGTGAACTTGTAGCGGATGTCAACGGTCTCCTTCTCGAAGAACTCGTTTTCACGCTCGAAGGGAACAGCGCCCTCGCAGGTCCAAACGAATGCGTTGGTGATAGCGCTGCCGTCGCCGTACTTGATGGTGCTGGGGCCGTAGTAATCCTTGCCGCTCTGGGGAACACAGTTACCGAGAACGTAAGAGTAGTTAGCCTTGCCATAAGAGTAGGGATCGCTGTAGATGATGTAGGTCTTGCCTGCCTCGGGGAGACAGATGGGAGCTGCAAGGTATTCGTCGAGGAACTGCTGGCAGGTAGCCATGTCTTCTTCGATGTCGTAGGGATACTTCTCGTAGCTACCTGCGTTCCAAACGTCGGTAGAGAAGGTCTTGTACATCATAGCGAGGTCGTGTACAGCAGCAACGGGCTTGTAGCCGGGCTTGCCAGCAACGGGGCTGTTGATGTTCTTGAGGTTCTCGGGATCGAGCTTGTTGGCGATGATAGCCTGCTTCATCTGGTCGAGGAGAGCCATGTACTGCTCCCAGAGTTCGGCCTTGGTCTTAACAGCGTAAGAGAAGTCGTAAACTGCTACGTCGCCTGCTACAGTCCAGTTATCGCCTGCGCCGTCAACGGCAACAGCTACAATCTGGTAGTCGCCAGGAGTGATGTCTACGCCGAAGAAGTAGGTGAGCCATGCCTTGGGATCAACAGTGCTTACACCCTTGTGGGTCTCAAGGTCGGGAGTGGTGAGCCAGTTGGCAACGTCGTACTTAGCACAATCAACAGTGTTCATGCCGTTGTAGTACTTGTTGCGGATGGCTTCGCTGTAGATGTCGTAGAAGTATACGCGGTTGTCGTCAGAAGGAGTAACGGTGATGGTGCCGTTCTCGTTCTTAGCGAACTCGAAGGTGAGGGGTTCAACAGCGTCGAACTCGAGGATAGAGAGGAGAGGATGCTTGTCGAGGCCCTTATCACGGAAGCCCTTGCAGCCTACGGTGATAGCGTCGAAGCCGAGGAGACCCTTTGCGTTGCGGAGGTAATAGCCGCCTTCTGCTTCTTCGATGGTCCAAACGATGGGAGTAGCGCTGTTGGCGATGTTCCAGCCCTTAGCGTGCTCACCCATTACGTAGCCTGCTTCGTTCTTGATGGTGTAGCCACCTTCAACAGCCTCGAAGTAGATCTTCTGAGGAGCAGCAGCGAGAGTTACGTTCTGAGTATCGTCGTCGATGAGGTTGATCCAGAGCTTAGCGTCAACGTTCTTGATCTTGTAAGCAACACCTGCCTTGGGGAAGGATTCGGGCTCAGAAGCCTCGACAACCTTGAGCACGAGGTCGATGATGCGGCCGCGGTTGCTCCAGATACTGTTGTTGCCTTCCATAGTGCCGTCGTCACCGATGCGGCCTGCGGGGTCGAGACCACCGCCGTCCATGTGCTGGCTGTCGCCGATCCAGTCGGTCTTAACACGCATGCGGTAAACGCCTTCCTTCGTAGGAGCGTTGAAGGTAGAGATAGAGGTAGCGAGGTTCTGGTTGCCAGTGTAGGGAGAGTGAGCAACGAGGTCGCCTTCTTCATAGAAGCTGCCGTCGTTGTCGAGGTCAACGTAAACAACACCGTGCATCCAAGCGCCGTCCCAGATGATAGCGGGCTTGAGTTCTTCACCAGCGGTAACTTCCATTACCTGATCGGTAGCGTCGAGGTAAACGGTAGTGTAAGTGGGGAAAGTAACCTGCTGATCGTTGAGCTTGAAGCCGGTCACGTGACGATCGTCGCTCTTCTGCTGGAGGTCCTTATCGAAGTTGAGAACATACTGATCAGCGGGAGCTGCGGTGAGGGCAGCAACGTAAGCGTCGTAAGCAGCCTGGAGGGCAGCTACGTCAGCGTCGGTAGCGTTAGCGCCACAAGCCTTGGCAGCAGCGAGAGCTTCCTGGAAGGCAGCAGCAGCTTCAGCGAAAGTTACGTTGAGGGCGGGAGTAGTAACGAGGTTGAGCTGGAACTCACCTGCGTGCCAGTAACCACGCTGGTTAGTACCGTTAGACTCGTCGTTGAAGAAGCGGAATACCTTGGCACCTTCTACGGCTACAACACCGCTTTCGTACCATTCGCCGCTAACGAGGGGCATGGGGAGCTGGCCTACGTTTACGAAGTTTTCGCCGTCAGCGCTGGCTTCAACGCCGAGGAGAACTACGTTGTCGTTAGCGCAGAAACTACCCTGATTCTTACGACGGCCGAGGGTAACCTGAACATCGCCAGATACAGCTTCGGGGAGGTCTACCTGGAGGTAGTGAACGTGCATTTCTGCATTGCCCTGACTCCATGCTGAGTGCCAGAAGGTAGAGCAGTCGCCGTCGATGAGGGCGTTGATGTCGCCTTCGCTGGGCTCGGTGTAGGGAGAGCTGAACTGAGAAGTCTCGGTGATGAGGTTCTCGCTAAGTTCTGCTACGTTGTTGAGCGCGTAAGCAGCTTCAACTTCCTTGATGAGCTCCTTGAGGTCAGCAGCAGCGGTGGTCTTGGGAGCGAATTCAACTTCCCAAACGGTCCAGTCGTTGTTACCGTCGAGTTCAGTAACTTCGCCGCTTGCCCAGAATGCAAGGGTGTTGCCAGCGCCGTTGTTGTCAACGATGCTGCCCATGTCGAAGAGGTTGATACCAATGTGGGTAGCTTCGCCGTTGATCTTGTAGACGTTGTACTCACCGGGCTCTTCCTCGGTAGTGGTCATGGTGCTTGCCCAGTAGTGACCGTTAGCGAACTGGAGGTTGTAAGCGCCTTCGTTCTCGGTGGGGATGAAGCGGAGGAGGTAGTCAACTGCGTCAGCAGCGTCGGAGCCTTCAACAACAACATTGTCGTTGGCAGCACGCTTCATGGTAGCGCCTACGCCTTCATCGTGAACGGGGCTTACGCCGTTACGCTTCTGCTTGAGGAGGTACCACTTGCCAGCTTCTACGAAGTCAGCCTGGTTGATGGCAGCGACGTTGCTGTTTGCGAAGTCAACTTCGCCAGCGCAAGCTACGAAACCGTAGTTGTTGGAGAAGTCGGTATGGCCGGTGCACTCGGTAGCGCCCCAACCATTCCAGTTACCGTCGTTGCCGACGATGAGAGAACCGGTGGTCTTGGTAGTTTCACTACGCCAGTTGGTGTAGAACCAGTAGGTACGATATTCGTCGAAGACGGTACCATCGTTCATGGTCCATGAACTCATCTCGTTGATTTCGGGGTTGAAACCGCAGTTGCCGTTGCCTCCCTTACCGTCGTGGTTACGCCAAGCGAGGTAGTCGCCGGTTGCAACGTTCTGGAAAGCGAAACGACCATCTTCGAGTTCGATAGCCTTGTACTGAGCGGTCTGAGCGAACTTGGTAGAACCCTTAAGATCGTCAGCGCTCTGAGTGGTGAGTTCGCCGTCAACGCTCTCGAGTACGAAGAACTTCACGGGGTTGAGGGGCTGTACGTTTACAATAGCGTAAACACCGCCGTCAACAACTTCGCTGAAGACTACGGGATCGGCGGGCTCAGCGAGAGTCACGACGACGCGGGTAGCGCGAACCTGATTGGTTCCAACGTGGAACACTACCTGCTCAGCATTGCCGACCCAAGTACCGATTTTGCCCTCGTAGCTGTAGCCCTCCATAGCGGAGAAACAGCCAGGGCCGTACTTAGTGTCACCGTTTGCTTCGCAGGTGAACTCAATCTTTGCAATAGCGCCTACAGTAGAGCTGACGGTAAGGTCATGATTCTTGTAGAAGCGATACTGCTGGTCCCACTGAGCATCAGCGGACTCTGCAATGGTAACACCATCGATGGTGATACTCTGAGGACCTGCGATCTTTGTTCCTGACTCGTCTTTGTAGGTTTCACCAGGATTGACGGTCACGTCAAAGACTACGTCCTTGGCGAAACCGGTCACAGTGCTCAGAACCATTGCGAAGAAGAAAAGAATAAATTTCTTCATGGTTAAAACAGATTTTTGGTTAATAATTAATTGAATTGATATTGATTGGTTTTATGTTTTTCAAGGTGCCGCTGTGTGAAATAATAAAGCGGTTCGTGTACGCACTTACGTGTGCGCACACTATTAACTGCGCAAAAATACAAAAAATCTTTAAATCTCCAACTATTTAGGCGTGAAAATCGAACGCAAAAAAAGTTTTTCTGCCTCGTTTGACTTCTGACGGCAGGTTTTGAGGGTGTTTTGTGCATGCCTGCGGTTTTTAGATTGCACAAATGAAGCGCCGCAATCCTCGGGGGGAGGACTGCGGCGCTTGGGCACTTATGATTGATGTTAACTTGTCGAGATGTTAACGAGTAACCTTTTTAACGTACGACCTTGACTTCGTCGAGCTCGTACTTGGGTTCGGCAGAGACAATCGAGCGAGCTCGTTGTCTCTGCTCTTGCCTTAACGTACGACCTTGACACCATTGATGATGTACATGCCACGGGCTGCGTTGTTCACACGACGACCCTGGAGATCGAAGATCTGAGCGTTAGCGTCAACGTTGATGCCGTTGATGCCAGTGATGGTGCCTTCGCCGGAGAGAACGTAGTTCTTCACGAGGAGCTCGTCGAGGAGGAGACCGTCAACGATGAAGCTCTTGGCGCTGAATACAACGCAAGCTTCGCCGGCTGCGGGCTGGAAGCCGCCGATCTTCTTGAGGGCTGCCTTGGCAGCTTCCTGGCTGGAAGCGTTGAGGTCAGCAATCTTCTGGAACTTCACGTTAGCCTTGCTCTTGTTGAAGCTGAAAGTACCGAAGCTGTCGAATACGCCGTTGCCGAGAGCTACTGCGTAGGGGAGGCCCTTGCTGTCGAATACTACACCGAGAACATCGTAACCGGAAGCTTCAACGCTGGCAGCGCCGGGGAATTCAACGGTAACGTCGAGGAGGTCGTCGAGGGTGTTGGCTTCAGACCAACCGATGTTGGTGAGGTCGCGATCCCAAGCCTTGGGGTTGAGGCGCTCGAAGATTTCGGTCTGGTCGAAGGGCTCAGCCACCTTGATGATGAAGCTGTTACCAGCGTCCTTGGTCTTCCAAGTGTCGATGGTCACCTGCTTGCTACCGCCGAGGTTGATGTTGAAGTTGTTGTCGAAGTAGAGCATTACGGTGCCGTTGGAGGCGTTCTTGAAGTAGATGGGGTCAACGGGCTCGTCGGTGAAGGTACCGCGCTGTGACTTGCCGATGAACTTCTGGGTAGCTACGCTGTAGAGGTAGAGGTTGCCTTCCCAGTTTACGAAAGCGAACTGCTGACGTACGTCGGTGGGGTCAACGCTCTGGTAAACACCAGCTTCAGAGGTACCAACGAGCTCGGTAGAGTTGGCGTTCTGCACGGTGAGACCACCACGAGCGGTGGTGTAGATGTAGTAAGCCACTTCAGCGCTTACATCCTCAGCCTTGAGGACGGGCTCAACGTAAGAGGGCTGATCCTTCTGGATGATAACCCACTGGCCGTAGTAGGCAGCGTTGGTGTTGCCGGCTGCGTCAACGTAGGTGCCTGCGGGAACTTCGAGGAGGTAGGTGCCGGGCTCGGTCATGATGCTGCTGCCGCCGAGGAAGCTTACAGAAGTACCGTCAATGAGGGTCATGATGAAGCTCATAGCGGTGCCGTCCTTGTAGAGGGTAGCGGTCTTGCCGACTGCGGTGAGGCCTTCGTTGACAACATAGAAGTCAACACCTACAGCAGCTTCGTTGGCTTCAACCTTCTTGCCGTTCTCGCAGACAACCATGTTGTTGCGGAATGCGAGTTCGAAGGGCTGAGCCACGGGAGCGCCGTTGTAAGCGATAGCCTGGGAGTCGAGGTAAACGGGCTTGCCGTCGATGTTGAAGGTACCGTAGTCTTCAACGTAAACAGCCTTGGTGCCTTCGGGGATTTCCTGGCAGATCTGGGGATGAACGTAGAAGCCGCTGAGGGTGACAGCGTTGCCCTTGATTTCGTAGGTGCCGCCGTAAGAGGGACCCCAGACAGCGTAGAGCACGGAGCCGGTAGCGTTCTGGATAGTGATAACGCCTTCGTCTTCGATAACCTTGATGGCCTTAGCGCCGGGGAAGGTGAGGGTAAGGCCTTCGAGGTCGCTGAGACCAGAGATGGACTCAATAGAGTAAACGACTTCGCCGGTCCAGTCGCTACCAGAGGGCTGGTCGTTCACGCCGCCCTTTACGAAGATGCGCTTGGGCTGCTCCTGAGCGTTGGCTGCTGCGATGAGGGGACCGCCGCTAAGCCAGCTGCCGTAAGCGAGGTAACGCTTGCTGCCGTTGTACATGTAGTAAACCTCGAACTGACGCTTGTCGGCATCGGTGCCGTTGATGATCCAGGGAGTGCTGGGGACGGAACTCTGAGAGAGGCTGTAGGCGCCGTTGAGGTAGTTACCGGTTGCAAGGTCCTTGAGGTAGAAAGCGCCTTCGCCTGCATCCTCGAGGAGGAAAGAGGTGGGGCAGCCGCTCACGTTGACGTCGCCATCATAAACGAAGATGGGATCGTTAGCCACCTCGGCCTTGTCCATTTCTTCGTTGTGATACCACATGTAGTCGCTGGTGCGCCAGGTACCTGCACCCCAGCCGTAACGGTTGAGAATGATGATTTCCTGACCTGCCTTGAGCTGAGCCTCGGTGGTAGCTGCTACGTAGCCGTTCACTTCGGGAACGACGGGAGCAGCCTCTTCGAGCTTGTAGAGAGCAATCTTCTGCTGGTTGGTGTAGGTGCTTGCCTTGTAGTAGCGGAAACGATCCTGACCGCTGGCGTGGTTGTAGCGGAGTACGCTACCGCCTTCTACAGCGGTGATGATAGCACCCTGGTCAGCGCTGAGGCTGATGGTGCTAAGGAATGCGAGTTCTGCATTGTCGGTGGTGCCGAGGGCGTTGGAGTCGGCGTTGTTGCCGATGTACCAGCCGCTGGCGGTGCAGATAGTATAGGCATCGCCCTTCTTGGCGATGGTTACATAGTAGTCGCAAGCGTCGAGCTCGATGTTGCCATCAGCGTTGACGTCGTAAGGCTTGTAGTTAAAGGAAGACTGGAGGTTGCCAGTGTTGTGGTCGCCGGAGAGAGAATCGTTGAGCACTGCCCAGTCCTCGCCGTTGTCGCAAGCAATGAGGTACTTGCCACTCCAGTCAGCGGGGGCGCTGGTCACCTTCTTCCATACTTCGGCGTTGGCGCCGAGTGCGCAGACGAATGCTGCGACGAAGAGAAAAAGAATCTTTTTCATGTAAGTGATGGTTTTGGTTAATTATTGATTGTGATGTATGGGCGTAGTTATGCACACGTGCGGGCGCACCGTGTGTAAAATAATGCGCAAAGATAGAAAATTATTTTGGGTTGAGGGGTATTGAATGCAAAAAAAATATAACAAAAGGCTGCTTCCTGCCTTTGGGAGGTAGGCTTTCTGGGCAAAATGTCATTTCTGTAGCGCAAAACGGAAGCGTGTGGCGATGGCCTTCGCTCCATTGTGATGGCGCCCTTTCAATGCCGGCACAGCGTGTTCTCTCTGTTGTTTGCTGGATGCCGGAAAAATTTTTATGCAATTTTGCTGGCGAATAGATTTGACAAGCGGCAGCTCGCCAACCAGCGAACAGAAGAGTAGTGCTGAATGCGAAAAATTGGGCTGCTTCAAGGGCACGCGCAACGCTCTCAAAGATATTTTGAACTACTTCAAAGATTATTTTTTCTACTTCAAAGATATTTTTAATTCTCTCAAAGGTAAATTTCGCTTTTTGCTGTGAGAATAAGCGCTCACGCAGGTGATCTACGTGCTGATTTTGAGCGAAAATTGCATAGTTTTGAGTCTTTCTGCGGCGAGAGGACTTAAAACGTGCATAATTTTGCATCTTTAAGCCCTCGTGAGCGCATATTATACGGACTGATGCTAGCAAGTTGGTTTCTGACGGCCTTCACGACGCTTTCATTTGGCAATAATTTCCATTCGAACGGCCTGTTTATGCAAGATTTATACATTGCGGCTGCGATACCATCGTGACTCACCAATAGTGCGGAAATAGTTTGCCGCAACTCCCATTTCTGAGAATTGCGGCAAACGGATGGAAATGCAGTCAGAACTGCAAGGCGTGGTGATAGGGGGTTACTTTACGAAGGTCTTACCGTTCTGGATGTAGAGACCCTTGACGGGAGCTGCGACGCGGCGGCCCTGCATGTCGTAGATGGGAGCTGCTGCGCTGGTGGTGATGGTCTGGATGCCGTCGGGCTCGGTGCCTTCGTAGTCGGTGACCTTGATTTCATTCATCTTCTTGTTGACGCTGAAAGTCCAGGTGCCGGGCTGGATGGCGAAGCTATTTTCACCGCCGAGGGTGAGCAGTACCATGTCATGCAGGAAGAGCTCGTAGTCGGGATCGGGAGCGCTGAGACGGTTGGCGTTGAAGGTCTTCCAATCGTCGCTGTCTGCGCCGAGTTTGGTGCCGAGGCAGAACCAAGTCTTCTCGCTTACCGTGTAGCTGAAGACGTAATCGCCTTCCTTGTTGGGCTGAACGGTGAGTGAGGGCTTGGCAGGATTCCAATTGCCGTCGATGCCGAGGACGTAGAGCGTGTTGGCACTCTCGCCTTCAAGGATGGTGAGGGTCATAGCGTCGAGGTCGACGAGGAAGCTCCAGTGGCGGGGCGTGAGGGAGATATTGTAGCCCTCACCGCCGCGGACGAGGTCAAGCACGTTGCCAGTCTTGAGCTCGGCGTCCTCATCGGTAACGCCGATGCGATTGGCGTCGAAGGTGTCGCGGTCGCCGCATGCAGCGCTGATAGCCATGCGGGAATAGCCGGTGGCATCGAACGTGATGGTGTAGGTGCCGTCTTCGTTGGCGTCGACGGTCAGGCTGGGGTTGGCATAGTCCCAATTGTTGTCGAAACCGAGAACGTAGAGGGGAGGATAAGAGGGCTGAGGATCAACAGAGCCGCCGATGCCGTCGCCGGTGACGGTGATGACGCCGTCCTTGAAGTGGATGTTCACCTTGCCCACGCTGACGGTGGAGTCAAAGACCTTGTAATCGTTGGTGGTGAAGGTTTCGGTGAATTCTTCGCCGTCAAAGCTTACGGTGACGCTGTGATCGCCGGTCTCCACCTCGGGGATGGTGACGATGTAGCCGCCTTCGCCGTCCTCGAGCATGGTGTACTCAACGCCGTCAACGGTAGCGGTCACGGTGTGAACTTCTTCGGGAGCCACGTACTCCTCGATCTTCCAGTACTGACCACTCTTGTCGGTGTATACGCCGGAGCCGATGGTGTGGTTGTCGAGGCCGAGGCCTTTGCCACTAGTGGTGCTGAGGTAGATGTTGCAGAGGCCGGTTGCTTCTTCATAGTTGTTGACGGTCCAGACAGCGGACGAGGTGGTGCCTACGTTCCAGGGACGGAGTCCGATGCCGAGGTACTTGCCCTCGTCAGTCGAAAGGACGAAGCCCATGCCGCTGGGGGTAAAGGTGAAAGGAGTGCCGGTTACGCCGAGCGAAGCCTGGGTGGTGTTGTCGGTGTCGGAAGCCTGGCTGTCGTTACCTACCGCGAGGACGATGTAGTAATCAGAGCGTGCGTCCTTGATGACATACTGCTTTCCGTCTTCGGGTACAAACTGTGCTGCAGCGTTGAGACAGCACACGAAGGCGAGAAGAAAGAGAGTAAAGATTTTCTTCATAAACGTTTGTTT
>JAUNIC010000026.1:0-1133 GCA_030523615.1 Bacteroidales bacterium | reverse complement strand
GTGAATAATTAGTTGTAGTTATCTGTGTGGCAGCAAATGTAAACAAAAACGGCAGAAAAAACAATACTTTATACAGGAAAAATGTCGAAAATCTTGCGTTTATTCATATATTCGCAAACAAGAGAGGCCGAAACGCGGTGTTTCGACCTCTCTTGGTATCATTTAGCTGTCAGAGTATTACTTCTTCTCTGCGGGCTTCTTGGCGGGTTCTGCCTTCTTGGCGGGAGCCTTCTTTGCAGCGGTGGTAGCAGGAGCGGCTGCAGCGACGGCAGCAGCAGTCTTCTTAGTAGCTTTAGCCATAATGTACAAACCTTTCTTTGAAGCGTCAATCCGATAACAGACAAAATAACAAAATAACAGCAACTTTTTTCTATAGTTACCATATTACAGTGCATATTATAGGGTAAGAAGTACGGTTTGTCAAATGTATAAATGCAGGAATATTATTCAAAGGAGACTTGCAATTTTGGCAAAAAAGACTGAATTTCTGTAAGACAGCTTTCAATAACCTTCGAAAAAAACGGAGAATCCTGCTGGAAAAGCAGTTTTTGGCATGTGAAAAGGGCGAGAAAAGGCTCTGTCCATCGGCAGAGTGCCAGTGAACAGAGCCTGAAAAATCAGAAAGGATGATCCTTTGCGGATTACTTGAAGAAGGTCTCCTTCTCCCAGGCGGCACCGCCGGAGAAGTCGGCATTCATGATCTGGGCACGCTCCTCGACGTCCTCCAGTTTGGGAATGTACTTGGAGTCGAAGGGAGTCATGGCAGACTTTGCCTTGACGGTGGTCTGGACCAGCTTGGTGGTCTTGGTGGGATCGACGATGGTGCCGGCACCGCCCACGCAGCCGCCGGGACAGCCCATGCCTTCCAGCAGATAGCCCTTGTACTTGCCGGCCTTGGCCATCATCAGCAGCTTCTTGCACTCTGCCAGACCCTCAGCCTTGGCGATCTTGACTTCCAGACCGGGATTGGTTTTTGCGATGACATGCTTGACTGCCTCAGCAACGCCACCGGAGACTGCAAAGCCGTAGCCGTCACCGGATGCCTCGTTGAAGGGCAGGTATTCGCTCTCGGGAATGTCAGCGAAGGAAATACCCTTTGCTTCCATCATGCCGGCGGTTTCCTCGAAGGTCAG
>JAUNIC010000226.1 GCA_030523615.1 Bacteroidales bacterium | reverse complement strand
AGCTTCTTGCTTAGGCAAGCGTCACCGCAAGCGGATGCCGAGCGGCGACCGTTTTTCGCGCGCCCCTCTCCGAGGACACGGAAAAAGCGTTTTGGCGCGCGGTTTTGTCTGTCTTTAAAATCAAGCGCACTTTGCAGTTTCTTGAAATTTTCACACAAATTCCTGAAGAACCAAATTCATATCTACTCTGCTTCTTGATAGAGTTAATGACTGCCGCAGTTATGCAGAAACTATATATACAGCAAAGCCCTCCAAAGATGCCCGTAAGCACCTTTGGAAGGCTTTGGAATTGGCTAAAATACAGTATGTTACATGCCCCCCGAAAACGGACGCAACGCCCTTAGAAGCCCCGTATGGAGCCTCTACGCAGAGCAGATATGTGGGTTGGGTGCGGAGCATATACCTTATATTACGCTTGCGAAAGTAGAAGGTCTATTTTTACGACCAAGACCTCCGTGGTCGTTTCGTTTACTGCGGCACGCTGGTCGACGGTTTCGCCTACGAGCCAGAGGATGCCGTTGTCGTCGCACACCACGAGGGCGGCGAGTTTGTCCAGGCGCGAGCGGTGGCGGTCGGTCATGTAGTCGCTCACGAGCTTTGTGCCCTTCATGCCGAAGGGGGTAAAGCGGTCGCCCTCGCGGACGGAGCGGACGTAGAGGCGGCCTTTCAGCGCACGGACGTCGAGGACGGCCCGTGAAGCGTCGCGCAGGTTGGTCACTTCGCAGCGGGGAAGGCGTTGGGCTTCGATGGGCGTCGGTTCCACGGGTTCAGGGATTGTGCCCCATAGGAGTTGACCGCGGTGCTTGGTGAGCATGGTGTTTCCGGACGTCGTGAAGGCACCGTTTTCGGCCGCCGTCATCTGTTCGATTTGCGCAGTGGTAAAACCGAGCGTGAGAAGTTGTTGCGTCTGGCGATAAACCTCGGCGGCTTCGGGATGCAGGATGGCTGCCTCGGCCTGCTGCAGACGGAACATGGTCTCTGTGAGCGTGCGGTCGATGCTGGGATTCATCTCGCGGAGGAGCGGGAGGAGTTTGTGGCGCACCTTGTTGCGTCGGTAGTGCGTGTCGGTGTTCGAGGAGTCCGTCACGAAGGTTTCGCCCTTGGCGGCCAGATAGTCGAGGATCTCGGCACGCGTGACGCTGAGGAGCGGACGCATCACGCCCCAATCGTTGCAGAACTCCATGCCCGTCAGGCCGTGGAGCCCCGCGCCGCGAATGAGGTTGAGGAGCATCGTCTCGACGTTGTCGTCGGCGTGGTGGGCAACGCAGATAGCCCCCCTCCATCTCCCCCCATTAGGGGAAGTGCTCGCAGGATTAGAAAACGATTCTTCCAGGACAAGTTCAAACCACTCATAGCGCAGGCGGCGGGCAGCCATCTCGATGCTCTCGCCGTGCGCTTCGGCTTCGGTGCGGGTATCGAAGCGCGTCGTGCGGAGCGTGATGTCGTGCTTGGCGCAGAAGTCGCGCACGAACTGTTCGTCGCGCTCGCTCTCTTCGCCGCGCAGCTGGAAGTTGCAGTGCATCGCGGCAACATCGTAGCCGAGCTCCTTGAGCACAAGGATGAGCGCCACGCTGTCGGCCCCGCCGCTAAGGCCACAAAGCATCGGCCCCACATCGGGAGTGATGTGGTGCTCGGCAAGCAAGGTTGCTACTTTATGCACAATTGTATTCACTGGCTACCCATAGAATCGCAACCCTTAACACGGCTTTGTTCACTCTGGTTCTAAAGGTTGCGCGTGTTAAGCGAAACGTAAAAAATAAAGCTTTTTTCGGATTCTGTATAAAACAGCGTCTTCTGCTATTCGAAATACATAAACAATTTCAGGAGGCTCGGCTCGTCGTGCCAGCTCCCCCAGCGGTCGCCCATGAGGGTCTTGAAAGCCTCCTTGAGTTCCTTCTTCACGTGCTTCTTCACGTTGCGCTCTGTGGCGGGGATGAAGGAGCCGTCCCTGAGGCGGAACACCCAACGTTCCTTCAACGGATAGCCTTTGTTGGCCTGCTGTTCAGCGCCGTCGAGTTCGATGAACGTGTCGATGCCGGTGCCGAGGTCGAGGCTGACGTAGGGCAAGTCGGTGGAGCCACCCGTGAGTTCGCGGTAGCGGTCCATGTCGATGGTCGTGACGCGGAGGAGCGTGATGCCGTCCTGCTCGCCCACGACGAGACCCATGGCGAGGTCGTCGACCTTCAGGTAGCGCGCAGCCTCTCCCGACTCTGTTGCGGGAAAGTCTACGCCGATGATGTTGTCGACCACAGCCTGACGGATTTTGCCGTCCTGCTCGTCGACGTAGCAGAGCGCCGCATTCTTGTACATGATGTTGCAGCGGGCACGCGTGACGCGCCCCATGGGCTGCCGCACCTTTGCCTGCAGAAATTCGGGGAAGACGAGCTGCGAGTCGCTGCGCTTGTCCTCCACTGCCTGCTGGGCGAAAACTCCTGCCGTAAAGCAAACGGCAAGAATCAGCATGAAGAGTCTTTTCTTCATCGGTATTAGTTTTTGAAGGGAGCGGGTCGTCAAGAATTTTAATTTTTAATTTTTAATTTTTAATTTATAATATTACTGTCTGCACAGGGGCTCGTACTCCTGCAGTTCGCCGAGCATCACCTGCTTTTCGCCCGCCACGATGCGGTGGCTGATGTGGGCCAAATTGCCGCAGCGCACGCAGATGGCATGAACCTTTGTCACGTCCTCGGCGATGGCGCACAGCTGGGGCATAGGACCAAAGGGATTGCCCTTGAAGTCCATATCGAGACCGGCGATGATGACACGTTTGCCGGCGTCGGCCAACTGGTTGCACACGTCTACGAGTCCTTCGTCGAAGAACTGCGCCTCGTCGATGCCCACCACGTCGGCCTCGGAGGATAGGAGGAGAATGGCTTGGCTGTTCTCGACGGGCGTGGAGACAACGGAGTTGGCGTCGTGGCTCACCACCTCGTCTTCGCTGTAGCGCGTATCGATGATAGGCTTATAGATTTCAACTTTCTGTCGTGCGATGCGTGCACGGTTCACGCGACGCAGCAGTTCTTCGGTCTTTCCGGAGAACATGCTTCCGCAGACGACTTCAATGCGTCCGCGCTGGGGGAATATTTCGTTGTAAGGCACGGTGATTCAATTAAGATTTAAGATTAAAAATTAAAATGCGCATCTGCAAATTCGCATTTTCGACTGCAAAAATACGTATTTTTTTTGGTGTAGCGAAATAATTAACGTAAATTTGCACGCATGAAACAGAATTCTCCATACGCTTGGTACCTGGCGTGTCGCCCCAAGACGCTCTCGGGGGCACTGGTATCCGTGTTCTGCGCCTGCGCTTTGGCCATGGTGCATCTGCGCGCAGCGCATCAGACTTTCGACTGGAAGGCGGCGGGGCTGTGTGCCCTTTTTGCCAGCCTGATGCAGATTGCGTCCAACCTCATCAACGACCTTTACGACTTCCAGCGCGGTACGGACGACGAGGAACGCCTCGGCCCCGAACGTGCCTGTGCGCAAGGCTGGATTACGCCCCGTGCCATGCGCGTGGGTATATCGTTGGTGTGCTCCTTCGCCGCCACGACTGGTATGCTGCTCATGGAGTACGTCGAATGGTGGATGGTCATCCCCGTGGTGGCCGTCGTGATCGTCGGCGCATTCCTCTACACCGTCTTCGGCAGTTACCACGGGCTCGGCGACCTACTCGTCTACGTTTTCTTCGGCTATGTGCCCACATGCGGAACGTATCTTGTGCTCACAGGCACGCTCAATTGGGAAGTGTTCACGCTGGCCACGGCCGTAGCTCTCGTGGTCGACACGCTCCTCGTGGTCAACAATTACCGCGACCGAGAAGGCGATCGCAAGGCTGGAAAGAACACCGTCATCGTGGCTGTGGGCCGCAGAGCCGAGCAGCGCATTCTCCGTGAAAGCAATGTCGATGCCCAAACCGCCCGGGAATACGGCGAACAGTGCGCCGAAACCTTCGGGCATCGCTTCTACTTCTGGCAGGGCATGCTGGCATGGTTCGTCGTTATGCTTCTCGGGCTGCATGGCCACCATATGTTCATCACCGTGCTCTACGCCTTGCTCCACTCCAAGACAAGCCGCGAGATGCACCAGATTCGCCAAGGCCGCGCCCTCAACTCCATCCTCGGCAAGACCTCGATGGGCATGATGCTCTTCGCCGCCCTCACGGTGCTGAGCCTGCTACTATAAGCCCCGCCCTATTAGTCCTATAAGCCCCATTTGC
>JAUNIC010000225.1 GCA_030523615.1 Bacteroidales bacterium | reverse complement strand
CAACCAATCTTCAAACCTTAAATCTAACTAATACTATGAAAAACACGATGCAAAGGTACGGCGTTCTGGGCAATGTTGCAAGTTTTTTGTGCATTTTCGACAAAAAATCGACAATCGTGCGTTTTGTTGTCTACAACACTTTGCAAAAACGCCATTATGGTGTCATTTTGCAATCTCATGAAGTTGCAAAATCGGGGGATAAGGCGTGGGGGGGCGGCCATAACTGAGGAAAAACCGCAACTTTGCAAACCTTTGATTTGTTCATTTCCGCGGAAAAGCTTAATTTTGCACAAAATTCATAAACGCAAAAACATGAAAATCGATTTCGACTATCTCGAAGCCGTCCCCAATATCGCTGCGACGGTTTGCGACAAAGAGGGCATCGTGCTCTACCAAAACAAGCGCGCCATCGACCGCGACGGCTCTGTCGTGGGCAAAAACCTCTACAACTGCCATGGCCCCAAGGCGGGCGCCATGATTCGCCACATGATTGAGAACGGCACGAGCAATACCTACCAGATTATCCGTCACGGACGTCACAAACTCCTCCATCAGACGCCGTGGTACGACGCTGACGGCAACGTAGGCGGCCTCATCGAGTTCGCCATCGATCTGCCCGACGAAATGCCCGTGTTCAATCGCGACGAATAGTTCATCACCAAGAGAATCCCCACAGCTTTCATGAAAGAAATACTGAACTTCCTGCGCGAACTCTCGTGCAACAACAATAAGGAGTGGTTCACGGCCAACAAAGGCCGCTACCTGGAGGTACAACAGCAGTGGTACTCCTTCTGCGAGACGCTCATCGGCGAGATCGGCCAGTACGACGAAGCCATCCGCTCGCTGACCATCAAGGACTGCACTTACCGCATCTACCGCGACACGCGTTTCAGCAAAGACAAGAGCCCTTACAAGACCCACTTCGGCGTCTTTCTCGCCCCCGGCGGCAAGAAGTCGATGCACGCGGGATACTACTTCCACATCAGCGCCGGCGAGGAGGGCAACTACCCTAATGGCCACATGCTCGCGGCAGGCAACTACTGCTATGATCCGAAGGCCGTCAAGATTCTGCGTGAGGACATTAGCGACGGTTGGAAGGAGTTCAAGACGCAGGTGCTCGACGTGGCCGATCCGGCCTTCGAGCCGAGTATGGAGGACGCCCTGAAGCGTGTTCCGAAGGAGTATCCCGCCGATGCTCCCTACGCCGATTTTATGCGTATGAAGAGCTACGGCTTGATGATGCACGTCGACGACCGATTCATCACCGCGCCTCATCTCGCCAAACGCGTCGCCGCCCTCTTCCGCACCACGAAGCCCATGATCGACTACATCAATCGTGCCGTGGATTATGCCCGCGAAGAAATATAATCAACTGTTCCTATAATAATATAATAAGAGGAGCCTATGCCCTACCCTACCGACAATTCTAACGAGAAGACCAAGAAGCGAGCGCTGAACTTTGCCCTCGTCGTCACGATTGCGACGTTTGCCTGCGTCGGCTACGCCATGTGCCGCTACCATCCTACGGGCATCAGCACCGACGCGCAAGGCAACATCGTACTCAACACGTTCATTGGCCACAACACGCCCATTCCCGCGGACAGCATTGACGCTATCGCCGCGCCTGAGGAGGGCCTTATGACGCACCTCATCCGCACGAACGGGGCTAGCTATGGCCGCGTGAAGTATGGGCATTTCAAAAATACGAAGACCGGCACGAAAATGTTCCTCTACCTCACCGGCCAGCCCGATACCGTGTACTTCAAGTACAACGGCGAGCTGTACGTCACGGACGATTGGAGAAAGTAGTTTTTCACAATTTTTAAACATTGCCGATACAATAATCGCACGGTTTCTGCGTTGTTTTATTTGTACAACGTAAAACAAACGCATTATGAACATCATGAAGAAAACTCTCTCACTGCTCATCGTCGCCCTCGGCATTCTTCTCGCCGCAGCGTGCGAAAACGAACCTCGCCAGGTCGTATCCTACATCACAACGCCCGAAATGACGGCCAAGATCAGCGAAGGACTGCAGGGCGATTATACAGGAAAACTCGTCGTCATGATGGACGACACCACGAGCTACATCATGCACAATGCCGACGGCACGTGGGTACGCCAGATGTACGTTGATTCCATCCCCGCCTTCACCTACACCGTCAGCGCGCTCACAAAGGGCGGTGGGGCCGCGACCACCCACGTCACGCTCCCGAACTTCCCCATCTGTTGGCTGGCGCGCTCCGTCAGCAACAGCGAACTCCGCGAGGCGCTGAAGAATCACCCCGATGCTTCCCTCGAACTTGACTATGAGCTCCACGGCGAGGCGTACGCGCCAGAGAGCCACAAGGGCTTTCTGATTGCCAAGTCGCTCCCCCTCGAACTTGACGTCACCCTCGCCGGCACGAAGCACAAGCTGGCGCTGGAGTTCAACAACGTTCTCGACCTCGCCATCACCGCGGACGAACCGGACAGCTGGCGCATTCCCTACATCCAGTTGAACGTAAGTAAGGTGCTCCTCGACGGCGAACTCCTCGAAGCCTTCGACGACGCTTGGACGGCAGCACCCTCCCCGACCTTCCTCATCAACCTGCAGGGCGTGAAGGAGGGCACCACCCCACCGGACGAAACGACGGTTGTCGTGAAGAAGTAAGAAGTTCTGTCTCCTCTGGATGACACTCCCAAATGTTGGAGGTTACATAATACACTCATGGCTTGGAAACAAACATACCGCTGCGAGGCGTGCGCCTACGAATGTGAGGTGTACGAAGGTTCGGGATTCTTCGGACAGAGAATCTCACAGGTCGTGTGCCGCGACTGCCGGAGCGTACAGAATCTCACCGTCGGCGGCGTCATCGCCGACCTCGTCCCGAGTTTCAGCAGCGAGTACGGCCGCCTCTGCCCCCATTGCATGAGCCAGGATCTCCGCGTCTGGGATGGCCACACCTGCCCCAAATGCAGCGGAACCATGGCCGCCGTAGGCGAAAAGGAGTTTTGGACGTGAGGCAAAAAGAAGCCCGCAGAGGACACACAACGTCCCTCAATAATAATCATTAACTACATCTACTATGACTCTCTTCAAATGCATATTTTACCTGCTTGGCGTAATCTTTATCCTTGACGATTCCATCAGAGGATTGCGCCGCATCAACAAAGACACGAAACATCGCAAATTATCTATCGCCTGGCACGTTGCAGGGTTAATTATTGCCACCGTTTGCGGCGTTTCTATTATCTTAGAAGCCTTTGGCATTATATAAGTTGGCAAACCACGAATGGCGAGGGGAGTTCGGCAATTAACGCTTCCACGCCCTAAAAATCGTCCCAAAATGTTGGAGAATAAAGAAAAACTCCGTATCTTTGCGGCGGAAAAGTTTCAACAATAACAAATTACCCATTATGAGTTACACGGAAATGGCCCAACTTGACGTACTAAATCTGGTACGCGGCATCAAAACGGATGCTGACTATGCGGAGTTCCGCAATCTCCTTGCCCACTACTTTGCTCAAAAAGCACAGAAGGCTATTGACGCGATGTGGGACAAGGGCGAAATCAACGAAACAACTATCGAAGAATGGGGTAACACCAAAATGAGAACTCCCTACCGTTATGCGTTACATCGTTCTTGATACGAACTGCCTCTTGCTGTCGCTTCCCTCACGTAGCCCCTACCATAAGATTTGGACAGACATCATGGCCGGGGAAATCAGTTTGTGCGTAAACACCGACATTCTTGACGAATACGAAGAGAAGTTGGCAGAGTATGCCTGCGCGGAAGTTGCCCACAACGTTGTAGAAGCCATTGCCGCTCTTCCAACAACCACGATGCAGAACACCTACGTACACTTTGAACTGCTACCCGGTGATGCCGATGACAATAAATTCGTAGATTGCGCCATCGCCTCAGACGCAGAGCTGATTGTGACGAACGACAAGGACTTCAATCCTTTGAAATCAATCCCTTGGCCTAAAGTCGAAATCATGCGAATTGAGGAGTTTATGAAAGTGATTAGTTAGATGGCGATTCGCAAAAACCATCTAAGACCTTCCCCCAAAATAAGACAGTTCCCCTATCTGCCTCATCGGATAGAGGAACTTTTTTCATCAAACGAATGTTCTAACGATTTTCGCGAAAAACGGTCGTAAACTCCCGAAAACGCTTTCGCTCGGCATCCCGAAGGGTGACGCTTGCCTAAACAAGAACGCGGAAAACGATAAACAATAGAAAACGCCGTGCAAATGGTTACGACGCTATTAGAAACGGTTGTTTTCCCCGTTTA
>JAUNIC010000224.1 GCA_030523615.1 Bacteroidales bacterium | reverse complement strand
TGGTCAGGACTGTTTATAATGTTCAAACTGTTCAGTTGAAAAAGTGAAAACTCAGAGAAACGAACATTACATGATAGAAAAACATTTTATCCTTGACGAAGCCGACCCCGCGACCTTCTACGGTCCCGGCAATGCCAATCTGCGCCTTGTGCGTGCGCTGTGTCCGAAACTTCGCATCATCGGACGCGGCAACGTGCTGAAGGTAATGGGTGCCGAAGAGGACCTGGCAGAGTTTGAGGAAACCTTCGACCATCTGCAGCAGCACTGTACGAAGTACAACGCGCTGACAGAAGACAACGTCGTCGAAATCGTAAAGCGTCAGCGCCGTCACGGTTTTGCCGGAGGCAACGAAGCGCCTGATGCTGTCATCGGCGATGAAGAGGTGGCAGAATCCAATGTCATCGTCTACAGCACCGGCGGCAAGCCCATTGCACCCCGTTCGGAAAACCAGCGCCGTCTCGTCGATGCCTATCGCAAGAACGACATGCTCTTCGCCATCGGCCCTGCCGGTAGCGGAAAGACCTACGTGGCTATTGCCCTCGCCGTACGCGCTCTGAAGAACAAGGAGGTGAAGAAGATCATCCTCTCGCGTCCCGCTGTTGAGGCGGGCGAAAAACTCGGCTTCCTCCCTGGCGACATGAAGGACAAGATCGACCCCTACCTCCAGCCGCTCTACGACGCCCTGCAGGAGATGATTCCCGCCGCCAAGCTCCAGGAATACATGGATCAACACGTCATCCAGATTGCTCCCCTCGCCTTTATGCGCGGCCGCACGCTCAACGACGCCGTCGTCATCCTCGACGAGGCGCAGAACACCACCTCCATGCAGATCAAGATGTTCCTCACCCGCATGGGATGGAACACCAAGATGATCATCACCGGCGACCGCACACAGATTGACCTTCCGCCCCGCACTCAAAGCGGTCTCGTAGAAGCCGTCAACCTCCTTGGCGACATTCCCGGCATCGCTATCGTGGAAATGACGAAGAAAGACATCGTGCGCCACAAGCTCGTCAGCCGCATCGTCGAGGCTTACGAGAAGGCGAAGAAGAGCACGAAGGACGAGTACGTCAACGAATACGAAAACCTTACCTCTAACAATACAGAAAGAAATGATGAAGAATCTACGACTCCTTGCTCTGCTGCTGACGCTGCTGAGTAGTATCAGCACGTGGGCCGCAGGTACAATGCCCCAGACGAGCACGGCCGACGCCCCCGTATGGTACATGATCAAGTTCATGACTGGAGGCGGTGTGGTCGAAGCACAAAGCAACGGCAAGAAGGTACTCGTCGGAGCACAAGCCATCAACGACGCTCAGTATTGGCGCATTGAAGGCAATGCCTCAACGGGCTACACCTTCATCTGCCGCGAGGGCAACATGACGCTCTACACCGACAACACCCAGCGCGACGGTATGTTCTATGCCGGAATCTCGCCCAATAGCAACACGAAGTTCAACATCAAAACTTCCACATACAGCGGCCTCGCCGACGGCTTTACCATCTCGCCGAAGAGCAACAGCAACGTGTGGATGAACCAGTGGACGGGTGCCGGTGTGGGCCATGAGATTGGCCTCTGGAACTCTGTCGACCAGAACTGCCCCGTGCAGTTCATCTCTGAGGCAGAAGTTGAGGAAGGCCTGAAGCTCGCCTCGCTTCCCCTCATCCCCATGCCCAAGGACGTGCAGCTTCTAAACGGCTACGCTCTGATGAAGAACTTTACCACTGTGGCCTATGCCGACGAGAAGCACAAAACCCTCGCCGAGATGTACGCCGAGATGCTTGGCGCCATCAGTGGCCAGCAGATGAGCGCTGTGCAGGGCACCTCGGGTTCTGTAACGCTCAGCATCGACGCCTCGCTGGCAGACGAAGCCTACACCCTCACCGTCGAAGCCGGTGGTGCCGTCATTACCGCAGCCACAAAGCATGGCCTCTTCAACGCCCTGCAGACCCTCCGTCAGCTCTTCTACGACGCAAAGTATAACGGCGAATTCGTTCAGGCCATCAACATCAAGGACGAGCCCCGCTTTGAGTATCGCGGTTTCATGCTCGACATTGCCCGCCACTTCTTCGACAAAGACGAGGTGAAGAAACTCCTCGACGTCATGGCCATCTACAAGATCAACAAGTTCCACTGGCACCTCACCGACGACCAGGGCTGGCGCATCGAAATTCCCGAATATCCCCTCCTCACCGAGATTGGCGCCGTGCGCAACAGTTCCAACACGAAGACGAGCCCCCGCTTCTACGATGACACGGAGTACGGCCGCGGCATGTACTACACCCTCGACGACCTCCGCGAAATCGTCGCTTACGCCCAGAAACTCCACATCGACATCATGCCCGAGGTGGATCTCCCCGGCCATATGATAGCCGCCATCGCCAGCTATCCCGATGAGTTCTGCTGCGTCAAGCCCGGCATCGACGACGAAAATAAAGAACAGTTCACCGTCCGCATCAAGGAGGGCATCAGCAAGGACGTGCTCAATGTGGCAAAGCCCGAAGTCATGGACTTCCTCTACTGTGTGCTTGGTCATGTCGCTGAGGTATTTCCCTATCCCGTCATCCACATCGGTGGCGACGAGTGTCCCAAGGACGCTTGGAACAAGCTCATCAGCGACGGCGACAAGCTGTTCAAAACTTGGATGAGCGACAACGCCCTCACCTCTGCCGACCAGATTCAGCCCTGGCTCGTCAACGAGCTCGGCATCTGGCTTAAGGAGAAGTACGGCAAGGATGTCGTTTGCTGGAATGAGCTCGTTGATCATTGGAAAACCTCCTACGCGACGAAGCCCATCATCATGTGCTACAACGGCGACGGCAAATCCCCCATGCAGAAGGCTGCCAACCTCGGTCTCCGCACCATCTACACTGGCTGTTGGCCTTTCTATCTCGATATGTATCAGACGTACAAGAGCGATTACAATAACGCCGCTGCTCATCAGTTTGACGATCCCTACACGGGCGGCTACGGCAACAATACCCTCCAGCGCGTCTACGAAGCCACTCCCACAAGCAGCATCAGCGGCAAAGAGAACCTCTGTCTCGGCGTTGGCGCCAACCTTTGGACGGAGACGGTCAACAATAACCGCGAAACAGAACACCAGTTCTTCCCCCGCATGCTTGCCCTTGCCGAAGTAGGATGGCTGCCGCAGAATCAGAAGAATTGGATGAGTTTCCGCCAGCGTGTGCAGCACCACTTCAGCATCCTTGACGAATACGGCATCCAATATGCCACCTACGACAAGGACGAAGAACCCTTGCCCGCCACCGCCTTCTACGAAGATATCCTTGAGGCACATCGCCTTCTCACCGACGCTCATCCCGACGCTGTGGGTTATCCTGCAGCTGGCGTCTACGAGACTCTCCGCACGGCGCTCAGCAATTATGAGAATGGCCACTTCGGCAAGGACGGCGAAGCTCTCCACAAGGCTGTTGCTGACTTCAAGACAGCTCCCGTCTGTCAGCCCGAAGCCGACAAGCTCTACCGCATCGTCTCTGCCTCCGTGGCTTGGAGTCGCGACTATGCTGGTTCTACCCTCTACGTCACCTCCGACCAGAAGCGCCTCCGCTTCCACTACACGCCGCAGACGGAACCCGAAGAACTCTTCACTTTCGTTCCCGCTGGCTCAAGCGCTGACGACGAACCCAGCTATCGCATCGTAGCACGTCTTGGCGAGAAGAAAGTATATCTCGGCACCCTCGACGCACAGGCATCGGCCAGCACCACGGGCAGCGTCGTCCGCATCGATGCCGCTACGGTGGGCAGCACCAATCCTGTCTATTATGATTATATGCCTGGTGTCGTGCTGATCTCCAACAAGAACGGTTACACTCCCGACGGCGCGAAATCGAAGCGTCTCAACGCACAGCCCGACGGCTACACCTACGTCAAAGCCGACGCCACCGTGGGCCACACCGGTTGCTGGCGCATCATCGAAGTCACCAACTACGCTGCAGAACTCGAAGCCCTCATCGACAAGTGCGGGCGTCTTGGCATTCTCATCGAAGAACTCGTCGTTCCCGCACGCAGTTTCCTTGACGGCATCAGCAATCCCGCCGACGTCAGCATCGACGATTACGATCGCTTCGCAGCTCTCTACGCCGAGCATCTCAAGCTGAAGTACACTCCCACAGGTGTGACGAGCATCCCGTATGAGAGCGCCACCACTTCTGCCGCCTACGACCTCCAGGGACGCCCCACCAACCACTCCGAAGGCATCACCATCAGCGGCGCAAAAAAAGTAGTGCGCTAACTCTCTCATAGGCCCGATAGGCCCCATAAGCCCC
>JAUNIC010000223.1 GCA_030523615.1 Bacteroidales bacterium | reverse complement strand
CCGACAGCATTTTCGTCATCCCCGACAGCATCCTCGAGGCTTGCGCCAATGTGGACAAGATGTTTTTCTGCCCGCGTCCGCATACCGCCCTTACCGATGCAGACGGAGAGGCCCGTGGTTATCGTCCGCGCCGCCTCAACTACACCGACGCTTTCAACGACATGAACGATGTTCATCTCATCACCGCCCTCAGCATCGGCCAACCTCTTTGTGCCGATCGCGCCGAGGCATCGTCCAATCTCGATCGATACGTCTACGTCGGGGCAAGCCCGTACTACGATATGGAGAAATTGACTTACTCCGTGCCTTACCTTGTACCGCGTGCCGCCGTGTTGCTCGAGGAGATCGGACGCAACTTCCTGGATAGTCTTACATCGAAGGGCATACCGTTCCACAAGATGGTCCTCACCAGTGTGCTACGCACCGATGACGATGTGACACGCCTGAAGCGCCACAACGCCAACGCATCGGACAATTCGTGCCACCGATTCGGCACCACTTTCGACATCGCCTACAACAGCTTCTACCGCGTGCAGGATCCCGACGGACCGGAGCAGCAGGAATGGGGCGCCGGCGAACTGATGCCCATCCTCGCAGAGGTGCTTGATGACCAACATCGTCTCGGCACTTGCTACATCAAACACGAAAGACGCAAACATTGCTTCCACATCACTTGCCGCTGACACACCTCGTCCAAATGGCAGACACAGGAGACTAAAGGACGTATTGCGCGGTGAAAAACGCGCTTTTCCGCGTCAAAAATTTTGCCATATCATTTTTTCTCCGTAAATTTGCCGCCGTTAAAATTGCCACGTGCAAGGTCCGGTAGCTCAGTTGGATAGAGCAACAGCCTTCTAAGCTGTGGGTCCCGGGTTCGAACCCCGGCCGGATCACTCCGCAACACGAAGCGTCGCCTCCCCACTTCGGGAAGCGGCGCTTCAACATTATATCCCCCCTTTACTTCTAACTCGCAAAACAATGATAATGAGACGATTTGCAAAACATCTCACAGCTCTCGCGCTACTGCTCATGACGACATCTACGGCACAAGCACAGGCTGCTTTCCCCTTTGCCTCCGACTTCCAGACGACAGAGGGTCTTGCCCTTTGGGACATCTTCGACGCCAATGCCGACGGCAACACCTGGACGCCGCAAAAAAGCGTTTTCGGCACGTACGACATGACGTACAACGTGGGCGGCGGAACCGACCATAATGACTGGCTCATACTCACGGCTCTCCCCTTTGCCGGCGGCACGAGCTACCACGTGACTTTCACGATGTACTCTATGGGCGACAACGCTTTACACTTCTGGCTGCTCCCCAATTATGAGGGCAGTGCAGCCGCCACAGCTTCTGCTGATGAGGGCACAGAGATCGCTATCGTAGAGACTCCTAAAATTTACAATCAGGTGCAGTACGAATTTGATTTCGCGCCCTCGGCAAGCGATGCTCCTCGTCGCTTTGCCCTACAGGCTGCCAACGATTGTAAAGCTTCGTGGATGTTCATCACGGACATCACCATTACGCCTTCGGTCAACACGAACATAGCCGCCACGGCACTCACAGGTAATCCCTACGCTGTCAGCGGACACTCCTATACCTACAACGCACACGTAAAGAACACGGCCTCGGTCAGCATCGACAGCTACAACGTGAGCCTTGTCGACGAAGCTACAGCCACGGTGCTCGCCACGAAGAGTGTGACGACTCCTCTGGCAGCAGGTGAAGAGGCTGATGTAGCGCTGATGTGGACGCCTGCTGCAGAGGGCAAGGTGCAGATGACCTGCCATGCGGAATGCGAGGGCGACGCTTTTGCCACGGATAATGTCTCCTCCACGCTCAATGTCGAGGTGCTGCCCGCAGGTTCTGGCGAACGCATCGCACTGGGTGGTGTGGCTACCGACAAGACGATGCGTCATCCCTTCGACCTATACAACAGCAATGCGGCTGCGCTCAACGTGTATCCTGCTGCTGAGATGCTCGGCACAAAGGGCAACATCAAGGCCATCACGGTACCTTACTCCAACGGCTTCAAAGACGCTCTCGCCGTGCCCGTAAAGGTGTATATGGCGAACACGGACAATGTGGCTCCTACCACGTGGCTGGAACAGAGTGCGATGAAGCTTGTATACGACGGTACGGCCGACTTCCCCACTACGGCCGAGACTACCGAGATTACCCTCGCCACTACCTTTGAATACACGGGCGGCAATCTGGCTGTTCTGACTGTCAACACCATCGGCTACAGCTATTACAACGGGGTATATGGTTATGCCTACACGCCGACAGAAGGCGAAGGTGCGCTCATCTGGCACGCCAGCGGCAAGGCCTTTGACTTCACCGGCACTCCCTCGCGCGATGCACAGCGCAGCGCCATGACAATGGTCTTCTGCGACGACAACGAGACGGGCGGCGGCAGCGAGGTGGAGACGCACTTCGACGTAAGCGGCACGGTGATGAACGCCGACGGCAAATATCTCATCGATCTGCCCATCACGCTCACTCCTGCCAAGGAGGGTGCCGAAGCACTCAGCACAACCTCTCTCGCACAAGGTCGCTTCGCCTTCTTCAACCTCACAGCCGGCACGTACCACCTCACCATCAACGCCGAGTCTTACCTGCCCTACAGCGCTGACTATGAGCTTGACGCCGAACACACGGACCTCGGCACCATCGTACTGGAGAAGGATCCTACAACCTACGTACCCCAGCCTCAGCCTCATGTGGCAACGGCTCCGCGCAACTTGCGTCTGCACACCATGTCCAACGGTAACAACTGGCTGACTTGGGACGACGATGCCATCAGCGACAGCTTTGAGGATTGCACGGACTTCATCGCTCCCGACAACGCCACGGCATGGACGTGCTACGATATGGATGGTTTCCTATCATGGGTATTCGATCCCTTCAACTTCCCCGGCGAGACGAATCCCGCCAGCTTCATCGTCTTCAATCCCGCAGCTACCACTCCTTCGGCCGAACATCTGACATCAGCCCACAGCGGCGAGCGCTTCCTCGCTTGCGTCTGCACGGAGGTACCCGGCGCTGCCAACGACGATTGGTTCGTGTCTCCTCGACTGAACTACCTCTGCCCCTTCACCTTCAGCTTCTGGGCACAGAGCTATCGCAAGTTCATCTTCGACAGCAAGGACCTCTTCCAGGTGGGCTACAGCTCCACGGGCAACGCCCCTGAAGACTTCATATTTGTCGACGGCGTCATCGAAGCTCCCAACGACTGGACGGAGTACACTTTTGAATTTCCCGCCAACGTACGCTACGTGTGCCTCCATTGCATCTCGCCCTTTGCTTCAGATACGGAACTGGGCTACATGCTGCAGATCGACGACGTGGCCCTCACACCGACTGCGACCGACACACCCGACGAAAAGTATGCCCTGCAGCCTGGCGAGTTAGAGTCAAGCGAAGAGACGGTGGTATTCTACAACGTATACCTTGACGGCGAGCGCGTGGCAGTAACCACCGCAGCGCAGTACGTTTTCCCCGAACTCTCAGAGGGCGACCACAACATCAGCGTGACGAAGTGCCACTATTTTGCCGACACCAACGAATTCCTGTATAGCGAAGCAGCAATGATTGACGTCAACGTCACAGGTATCTCATCCATCGTTTCTGACGCATCGATCCGTCCCGTACACAGCCTCGACGGCCGCCGCATTGTGGGCAAGACATCCCACGATGGCGTAATCATCAGCAACGGTCTGAAGCGCATCAAATAATCGCAACCATGAAAAAAATCCTTTTCTTCTTTTCCCTAATCCTTATCTCTATCACTATGTCTTCATGCAATAATCACATCGCGGAACAGACTTCTTGGGAAACAACTTTGGCCCAAAAGCTGCCTCTGCTGGGACATCGCAACTGGATCGTCATCACCGACATGGCTTACCCCCTGCAGTCGGGCAACGGCATCACTACCCTCTTCGCCAACGAACCCTATACCGACGTACTCCGCAAGGTGAAGGCCCAGATTGATGGGGCTCCTCACGTATTTGCACACGTCTACCACGACCGCGAACTGGACTTCATCAGCGAGGCAGATATGCCCGGCGTTGATGCTCTGCGCTCCGAAATGGCACAGATCTGCGGCAGCGAAGCACAGGCTGTGGCTCACGAGGAATTGCTCGAGCGCATGGACGCCGCCGGACGCCTGTACAACATCGTCATCATCAAGACGCCTCTCACCATGGCCTACACCACGACATTCTTCGAACTTGACTGCGCCTACTGGAACGGCGCCAAGCAGGAGAATCTCGTAAAAGCAATGGGCAAGTAACCTAGCCCCTAAAGACCCTAAAGACCCTAA
>JAUNIC010000222.1 GCA_030523615.1 Bacteroidales bacterium | reverse complement strand
GTAAAGCATGAAACCGAGTGCGTAGAACTGCTTCTTGGTGTCGAGGGGTGTGCCGTCAGCGTTGAGGCTCCAATAGGTGCCGCCGAACTTGGGGTCGAAGAAGTGGTCGAGCACATAGTCCTTGGCACGGATGGCAGCCATGAGATATTCCTCGCGGCCCGTGACGCGGAAGGCTGCAGAGAAGGCCCAGAGGATGCGGGCGTTGAGGATGCCGCCTTTGGGAGCGTCCTTCACGATGCGGCCGTCGCCAGTCATCTGGCCATAGAAGCCGCCGCGCTCCTCGTCTTGCATATTATCGAGCCAGAAACGCAGGATATTCTCGTGGAGAACTTCCTGCATCTCTTGCTTAATGGTCAAAATATCAGCCATTATCGGTTATTTTAAGTTTTTGTTCTTGGCTACGAGAGCCTTGATGGTCTCTACGCTCTTGGCGGTCCAGAAACCATCTTCGGGGGTATTCATACAGTAGTCAACGAGCTGGCCAACGGTGCTAACAGCTACGTGCATACGTGTGTCGGAAGATGCGTAATAGATGAGCACGCGGTCTTCGGCCTTGTGCATCACGCCACCGAGGGGAGCGCTCTCGGCTACGCTATCGCCGAATACGGGCTTCTCTTCGCCGCCGTCGGCAATCCAACCGTTGGCGAAGGCCACATTCATCACGTCGCCGACGTACTCCTCGCCCTGAGGCACGATGAAATAGCCGCCGGGCTGTGCAATGACGCGGGTGGGATCGTCAAGGGCAGTCATATACATATAGAGGACGTAGCGAAGACCGCTTGCGCAGCCGCGAACGCCATGGGCAAGATGGAGCCAACCCTGAGGGGTCTTGATGGGGTGAGGTCCTTCACCGTTCTTCACCTCCATGATGGTGTGATAGTGGCGAGCATTGATGATGGTTTCCTCGGTAATCTCGGCATTCTCCATGCTGTCAACGAGACCCCAGCCGATGCCACCGCCGCTGCCAGCGTCGATGAAGCCATCCTGCGGACGGGTGTAGAGGGCGTACTTCTTCACCTCGTTGCCCTGAGCATCCTTGACGGTAACGAACTCAGGATGGAGCACGACATTGCGCTGCTGGCTCTTGGTCTTCAGATCGGGAAGGCGCTCCCAAGTCTTGAGGTCCTTGGTGCGGCAGATACCGCAAGTTGCGGTGGCTGCGCTGAGGTCGCCAGGTTGAGAGTCATCGTGACGCTCAGCACAGAAGAGGCCGTAGATCCAACCGTCTTCGTGTGCGGTGAGACGCATATCGTAGATGTTCGTTGCGGGCACAACATCTTCGGGCATGGTGACGGGTTCGTCCCAGAAGCGGAAGTTGTCGATGCCGTTGGGGCTTTCGGCCACAGCGAAGAAGCTCTTGCGGTCAGCACCTTCGACGCGAACGACAAGGATGTACTTGCCCTGCCACTTGATGGCGCCGCTGTTGAGCGTGGCGTTCATCATGATGCGCTGCATGAGGTAGGGGTTGTCCTGCTCACAGAAGTCGTAGCGCCACTCGAGGGGAGTGTGCTCGGCGGTGATGATGGGGAACTGATAGCGGATATAGATACCGTTGCCGAATTCTTCGGCTACATTGGGACGAGTGAGGAACTCCTCGTGACGTGCACGGAGGGCTGTAAGTTTTTCTTGAAAAGTCATATGATGATTCTCTGTGATTTATTTCTTCTTTTTTGTTTTTGTAGAGGGGGCAATGTCTTTGGCAAAGAGGAGGCCCTTGCTCTTCTTCAGCATGAGGAAGTCGTCGGCCGTCGAGACGTCCTTTGAAGCGCCGAAATGCTCGTGTTTTGCATTACGCCAAGGGAGAACGTAGCAAGCGGGTGAGCCCTCGATGGTCTTGAGGAGCACACGCGACCACCAGGTGGGATCGGGGCTGTTCTTGTAACCGCACTCGGTGAGGGCGAAGAGCAGACCATTCTCCTGTGCAAAGGGAACGAGGAACTTGAGGTCGGCCTTGACGCCGCTGACGAAGGCTTCTTCAGTACCCCACTGGTAAGCGTCGAGACCGAGAAGGTCGCAACGATCATTGCCGGGATAGCGCTCCATGAAGTGCTCACGCGTCCACATGCCGTAGAGGTTGGGCGAGTAGCTCCACACGATGTTGTCGGGCAGATACTGGCGGATGTAATCCTGCGTCATGTTCCAGAGGGCACGGTATTCCTCCTTCGAGCAGTTGCCTTCGCCCCACCAGAACCAGCCGCCGTTGTTCTCATGATAAGGGCGGAAGATGAAGGGGATGGGACGACCTTCGCTGTCGCGGATGGTGGTGAGGAAAAGCGTGACGCGTGAGAGCCACAGCATGTACTTATCGTAGCAAACGCCACCAGGAAGGCACTCGCGAACGGTGCTCTTGGGGTCGGGCATTGCCTTGGGGCAAGCCTTCACGCGATCCATGTAGGGGCGCGCAGCTTCGTAGTCTTTGATGTCGCTTTCGATCCAAGCGGTGGTGCCGAGGAGCGGATTGCGGGGATGCCAGGAGAAGGTAATGATGCCGCCGCGCTCGTACTGACGGATGGCCTCCTGACGAATGCGGTTGAAGGGCACAGAGTCAAGGTTCTTGAGGTCGCCCATCTCGATGCCGCCAAGGTCGAAACCCATGACGCCGGGATAGTCGCCTACGAGGTCGAAAGTCTCGCTGCGATTCTCGTCCCACTCCCAGGTGAGGCCGTAGAAGCAGTCGTCCTGATGGCCATACATCACGCCCTGCTTCTGCAGAGTCTGCATGCGCTGAATGAGTTGCTGGGCTGCCGTCATTTCGGTTTGTGCACTGGCGGTCAGAGAGGCAAGGCAAAGCATAAGAAGAAAATATAGACGTTTCATAAGTCGTGTGTTGTTTATCGCATTAATACATTGGTGCTGTTGGCGGCCTGCTGCCACCACTGCTGGGTGTAGTGGGGATTGTCGCCGCCACCGTACCAAGGCATGCACCACAGCCACTTGGCGCCTGCGTTCCACTGGCTCTGCAGATCGGCCACGTTGCCGCACTCGCTGAGGGTGATCATCTTATGGGGATAAGCCTTTTCGAGGCCTTTGAATACATTGGCACAAGCGGTAGCGGTGGTCTTGTTGTAAACGTCGGCACCTACGATGTCAACGTACTCATCGCCAGGATACCAGTCGAGGCTGAGGTTGTCGGTGGAGTCGGTGAACACCCAGATGATGTTGTGGAGACCGGCCTTCTGGAAGCGCTCGTACATGTCGAGCCAGAGGTGCTTGAAGACGTCGGGACCGTCAGTGCCCCACCAGAACCAGGCTTTGCCCTGGCCATTGTAGAGACCGGTATTGCCTTTGGCCTCGTGGTAGGGACGCCAAAGGATGGCCACGTGGGCATCCTGCAGGAGCTTGATCTGGGCAATGAGCTTCTCGATCTGACGATCGTAGAAGGCCTTCTCCCAGGTGCCGTCAACGAAGCAGTTGCGGGCCTTGAAGGTGGTCTTTTCGGGGGTGCAGGTCATCTGTTCGAGGTTCTTCTGGTCTTTGTTATCGACGGGAACAGTAGCTTCGGAGGAGGGCACATTGAAGTGGTACATGCAGGCTACAATGCCACCGTCCTTGGTCCAATTGGTTACGATGGAGGTATCGGTATAGTCAATCCAGTTAGCGGGCGACCAAGCAAGGTGGATGTAGTCGTAGCCGTTGAGGACGGGACGCTTGCCCACCCAACCGAAGATTTGATCGGCGGTCTTCTGGTTCCACGCCACGTCGCACATGACACCGCTGATGATGGTGCGGCCGTAGTAGCCGAGGAGCTGCTTGTAGAGGGCATTGGCATCGGCATTAGCCTGCTTGTCGCAGAGGGTCTGCGCCACGTCGGGAGCTTCGTACTTGTTGGTGCTGAAGTGGAGGGCGAACGTGGGAGCGGTGGCCTTTGCATCGTTTTGTCCGACAATGCTGCCGGAGGGGATGCTAAGGGTGTACTCCTTGCCTTCCTCAAGAGCCAGATCAATCTCGACTTTCATTGCAGTCGTCTTGCTGACGTGAGCTTCGGCCTTGGCACCGTTGAGGGTGATGGCGGCATTGGGGGCAATGGCTACAACGGTGTTGTACTCGAGGGTGAGGAGCGTGGTATGTTCGGCCTCAACCTTGTCGCCTTCGGCAATGCTCGATTTGCGCAGCACGATGGTTTCTTTCACGGCATCGTCCTTGTCGCCTTCTGGCTCGTCGCTGCCACATGCGGTAAAGAGACTTGTGAGGCCCACGAAGCAGAAAAGCGCCACGATGGGCAGGAGGAACAATCTGTAGGTTTTCATCTTGCGTTTATTCATTTGTAGTGAGTTGATCTTCGTTGGAGACTTCCGTGCGAACTCTTATGCGGAGAAAATTGTCTCAAGGATAGTTTTACGTCAGTGTACACTGATTTTTACGTCAGTCTAGACT
>JAUNIC010000221.1 GCA_030523615.1 Bacteroidales bacterium | reverse complement strand
TAGATTTTCTAGGGATTCTAGAGGTTCCTTAGTTCTTGACCGTGTCGAAGGCTTTTTGGAGGTCTTCGGCCTTGATGGTGGTGAGAGCCTCTTGCGAGGCGTGGTCGGCGCCGCCTTCGTCTGCGAGACGGTCGGCCTGGACAATCATGACGCGCTCGAAGACATTGCGGGCGTAGCGGGCGTTGCCGAAATGACGATCCCTCGTGGCCACGGCGCGGCTCATGCGTGTGGTGAGCACCTGCTGGGCACTGGCGTCGAGCTTGTAGCCGCCGCTCTTGGCGTAGCTGAGGAAAATTTTCTGCAGTTCGTCAGCAGAGTAGTCGGGGAAGTCAATGTAACGGTTGAAGCGCGACTTCAGACCGGGGTTCGACTCGATGAGCTCGTTCATCTCGTTCGTGTAGCCGGCAATGATGACCACAAGACGGTCGCGGTCGTCCTCCATACGTTTGAGGAGCGTGGCGATGGCTTCGTCACCGTAATCGTTGCCGCTCTGCATGAGGGCATACGCCTCGTCGATGAAGAGTACGCCATCCATGGCAGCGTCGACGATTTTGTTGGTCTTCGGACCCGTCGTACCCACATACTCGCCTACAAGGCCGGAGCGGTCGGTCTCGACGGTGTGGCCGCTCTTCAGCACGCCGAGGTCCTTGAAGATGCTCGCCATGATGCGTGCCACGGTGGTCTTACCCGTACCGGGGTTGCCGGTGAAGACCATGTGGTAAGCCACGTCCTTTGCGGTGAGGCCCTGCTTCTTGCGTGCCTCCTGCACCTTGATGTAGTTCACCATGGAACGCACCTCCTGCTTCACGCTGCCGAGGCCGATGAGTTTGTCGAGTTCGGCGTAAGGATCGTCGAAGGGCTGGCTGATTTTGTAGTTGGAGTTTTCGTCCTTATCGTCGCTGGTACGGCCGCTCTTTTCGTTCTTTGTGATGGAGTCTTTGTCGTCTTTGTTCTCGTCATCGGTGCCCACGGCGTAGGTAAATCCGGCGAGAATAACGAATATGACAATGTATAAAATAGATTTATTGCTCATGCGTGGAATGTAATAAAGGGTGGAAGATTATGCTGTGGTGTGGAATTTCTGGATGATGATGTAGATGGCGAGCGGTGCGAGATAGCACACGAGGTCCAGCACGTCGAATGTGCCGAGGTTTATGCCCCAAGGCCTGTAGCCGGCAGGACAGAGGGCTTGCAGCAGTTCGGCTGCTGCGCCGATGAGGGGAATGACCGCTGCCCAGGCGATGCGCACGCGAGCCGTGGCCTTGCGGTGCACATGGTCCATGAGCAGGATGTAGGCGGTGGCCCAAAGTCCGTCGGGCAGACTGAATACCACAAATTCGCCCACGGCGCCGCTCCGTTGCAGGAGTTCCGTCGCCGCTGTGCGAAGGTTGTTCAGCCACGGCCACCCCTCCCCTACGAGTTGGTAGAGGAGGGTTTGGCTGCGGAAGATGATGTAGATGAGGCCACCGACGGTCAGCAGGCTGCCAGCGCCCCATAGTTTCTTATTTCTCATGGCCCTTGCCGAGGAAATATTCCTCGAGACCATCGATTTCCTCTTCGGTCAGCACGTAAGGCTCGGTGCCGGCCATCTTTGCCTGGTAAACGATGCGGCAGGCCATCTCGAAGAACATGGCGCGCTCGAAGACTTCGTCGAAGTCCTTACCGCACACCACCTGTCCGTGCTTGAGCATGAGGGCAGAGTCGTGGTCCTTGAGGGCGGCGATGATGTCGCGTGCAAGTTCGGGGCTGCCGGGACGGTAGAAGGGGATTTCGGGAATTTCGCGACCCACGTGGAGAGGAATCTCGGCGGTCACGTTGAAGTTCTTCGGGCGATCTTCGCTGCAGGCGATGAGCGTGGCGTAGGGGCTCTGGAAGTGGAGCACAACACCTACATCTTCGCGTTCGCGCATCACACCCATGTGGAAGGTGCTTTCCATCGAGGGGCGTACGCCGTTGAGCACTTCGCCCGTGTGGACGTTGCAGATAGAAACGCGGTTGGGAGTCAGTTCGGGCACCCAGCTGCCGGTACCGCTGATGAGCACCTCGTCGCCGATGCGCCAAGAGAGGTTACCGCTGGAGCAGATAGTCAGGCCGGCATCGCCGACGCGGTGAGCCTGCTTAACAAATTTAAGGATATCTTCAGGTTTAATCATAGACCCACCCCCACCCCCTCGCCTAAAGGGAGGGGAGAATATACCTTGGGGGCAAAAGGATTTAAAAAGGTTATCAATAAAGTGTAGTGACTACCCCCCTCCCTCGCAGGGAGGGGCAGGGGGTGGGTCTTTACTTATACATCGGGCCGAAGTTCTGGCAAGCGCGGAAGTCAGCACCTTCCTTGTCCATGCCGAAGGCGTTCCATGCAGCGGGACGGAAGATCTTGTCCTCGGGCACGTTGTGCATGCAAACGGGAATGCGGAGCATAGAGCAGAGGGTGATGAGGTCAGCACCGATGTGGCCGTAGGTGATGGCGCCGTGGTTAGCACCCCAGTTGTTCATCACGCTGTAGACGTCCTTGAAGGCGTCCTTCGTAGCGTCGAGACGAGGCACGAACCAAGTGGTGGGCCAAGTGGGGTCGGTACGCTTGTCGAGGGTGTTGTGAACGTCCTCGGGGAGAGCGCCGCTCCAACCTTCAGCAATCTGAAGCACGGGACCGAGGCCAGCCACCATGTTGAGGCGAAGCATGGTCATAGGCATGCCGGGCTGGGTGAGGAAGTGAGAAGAGTAGCCACCGCCACGGAAGTAGTCGCGGTCAGCGGGCATCCACTGCGTAGCGGCGAGGCAAGCCTCTGCGTCTGCGTCGGTCATGTTCCAAGGCTCCTTCATAGTGGGGTTGCCTTCTGCGTCGGTCATGGCACCGGTAGCGTCGAGCGTCGTTGCGCCGGAGTTGATGAGGTGAATGAAACCGTTCTCGGCGAGACCCTCGGGCTTCCAGCCGGTCACGCGCTCAACAGCTTCGGGGCTCCAGTAGGTACGAACGTCGCTAAAGAGGACGCCACGGTTGGTGAGCAGATGGCCAAAGAGCATGGAGATGCCGTTGAGGAAGTCGTTCTCGGTAGCGAGCACCTTAGCCTCGCGGATACCGTTCCAGTCGTAGCTGGAGCACATAAGCGATTCGGGGAAGTCGAAGTTAGGCTTGTAGTCAGTCCACTGACGCTGACCCTGCACACCGCCGCAGATGGCGTTGTGGCCCTTAGCCTCTTCTTCGTAGCCCATCTCGAGCAGACGGGGATTGCCTTCCATGAGGTCGCGGATGATCATGTAGTTCTTAACGGTGAACTCCCAGTCGGCATCCTTCTCCTCGCGGTTCTTGCCCTTGCCCTTACCGTTGAAGGTGGTCATGGGAGTGCCGGGGAAGAGGGGACGATCTTCGTTGTAGTCGTGGCCTTCGTTGGCCTTGCAATACTTCTCTACCCAAGCCATTGCCTTCTCGAACTCTTCGTGGTCGTAGATGCCGAAGTCAACGCGACGGAGGATTTCAACGAGGTCAACGTACTCGGTGCGCATGCCGAGGTAGTTCTGGAGGAAGTCGGCGTCGACGATGGAGCCGGCGATACCCATACAGGTGTTACCCATAGAGAGGTAGCTCTTGCCGCGCATCGTGGCCATAGCCATTGCGGCGCGTGCCCAGCGGAGAATCTTCTCAGCGGCGTCGGCGGGAATGGTGTTGTCGGAGAGGTCCTGCACGTCGTGACCGTAGATGCCGAATGCGGGAAGACCCTTCTGTGCGTGAGCGGCGAGAACGGCGGCAAGGTAGACAGCGCCCGGACGCTCAGTACCGTTGAAGCCCCAAACGGCCTTGGGCCAATGGGGGTGCATGTCCATGGTTTCGGAACCGTAGCACCAGCAAGAGGTTACGCTGATGGTGGCGCCTACGCCTTCGCGCTCAAACTTTTCCTGGCAGGCAGCGGCTTCAGCCACGCGGCCAATGGTGGTGTCGGCAATGACGCACTCTACGGGAGAGCCGTCGCCGTTGCGGAGATTAGTGCTGATGAGTTCGGCTACGGCGTGAGCCAGAGCCATGGTCTTGTCTTCGAGAGCTTCGCGCACACCACCCTGACGACCGTCGATGGTGGGGCGAATACCAATTTTGGGATACTGCATAGTAATGTTTTAAGGTTTGTGGATTGTTATTTTGATGAAATTTTAATAAGCGATTTTAGGTTGTGATATGCCTAAATTGCAAACTCTGCCCGCAAAGTTAGTAATTTCTCCGCAAAGTAGAGCAAAAAAAACTATGTTTTTTATAAAAAAAATAATTTGGCACCGTGGCAAAGCGCCGAACTACAATCCAATCGTTCTGCGCAATCGGACCGCTGCGTCGCGGAATTATAGTTCCGCCGGGCAAAGAAATAAATAATTATCGCGGAGAAATAAGTCGTG
>JAUNIC010000025.1 GCA_030523615.1 Bacteroidales bacterium | reverse complement strand
AGCGAGCCTAATGCAAACAACAAGTTGTCCCGCGCGAAAGCAGCTTTGTTGGCCATAAAGCAATCGAAGCCCGTTGACTTTTTTTCGCGCACTAGCGGCCATATAGCCGCTAAAGCCAAGCCAACAAAATAGAATGCCAGCGCAACGCTTATCCCGAGCAGGATTTCGCGACTCTGAGCAAAGGGGATGCACCTTAAGAGTATATAAAGCACTTCCGTCATTATCAGGGTCACGAAAAACAAATACCTCATGCCATGGGAACGTTGCCGAGCGATAAACACAGCTAAAGACATAGGCGCGACTGCAGCAATAGCTGGTACCAGATACTGCAAAAAGTCATTCGTTGTCACGGGATAAAAACCATAGGGAAGACCCAAGCCGTTGCACTGTCCAATGCGGACCGCAAAGGCAAAGATGTACGCCAGGGGAAGAGATAGGACGAGCAACCATTCTATGCGATACCCCATTATTACTGCTCTCGACAATGAAGCCTCCTTGCATTTCGTTCATGTATAAAGCCAAACTTTACCAAGCGCCTATTGCACACAGCGAAAACCATCCAGAGCGCTGAATATCAAAACTCATCTTTGACCTAGTAGGCACGCGAGCCTTTCCTCCAGAACACAGGAGCGTCGCTCAGTATCTAGGTTAATGGCCCTTCTTGGCCTACAACCCCAACCGTCCAAACATACCGAACGCACTCAAAACAGTGAGCTCACCCACGCGCCCACTAACGCAGAGAAGGCAATCGTTACCGCCCATCCCCACCACGTGTCTTTCAGCATCTCGAATATTCCTTGCGGTGATAGGCCATACCACTGATACTGCTTCGTATCGACCTTCAGCTTACGTTCAGCAGCCAAGCGAACTATCGATTCAAGTACCTGCACCTTTCTTAAAGTCGATAGATGTAGCTTGTTGTACTCGCGGTTTTCAAAAGCGTCGGCTTCTTGTCCCCCAGCAAGATAGTCCTTCCTCGTAATGCCATTCATCGCAATCAGGCTATCCATATGGGGGTGCGCCGCATACCCGTCGCCATAGAATTGGCTCAATAGTCTGCCGAGGTCTATCTTCTTGCCGTCAGGCACAATAATAGGCTCTCCACCCAGAACCTGATACCGATGTTCAATCGCCGCGAAACCATAGTTCAAATCGCGCATATTCAGGTGAATCCATGTTCTATCGAGATGCCTTTCCACGAAGTAAAAGTACTCATCCAGCATCTTGCGCTCGATATCGTCGTAAGAGCTCGAAATCTCGTTGTAGAGTATTCCAAGGATTTCCGCGGTCTTATGTATTGAAAAGGAAGCAACTTGCCCCGATGCGAAATCGAGGACCGCAATTGATGTAATTCTGGGCGTCCTGCCGTCTTCTACGCGGTAGAAGCTCTCACAAGAATAATGAATTATTAGATAGTTGCTGGGGTTGCGGTCGACCTCAAGCAAGACCTGTCGAGCCTTTTTATGGTTATGAAATTGCAAGTTGCCCCCGTTCCTTGCGATCAGCCAGTCATAACCATCACGTCACGCGGGCATTTTTCGCCCTTGATTTGTTTGGCTAATGCTCTGACTAGTGTCCCACGCGCAATGACTAGATCCACTATTCGCGCAGGCGCAAAAACACAATGCTAGCAAGCAGTATTGTACATGCGCAAGACATCCAACCTTCTAGGACAACCATGCAGCGATAGATGTGCATTCGGCCTGCAAAACCCCACGAAACCCTTTAGGGCATCGGCTATCGCGCCCTCACCAGGTTACGCATACTGGCATGTGCCAGCAGCGCCTATAATCGCGTACCAGTCTGCAATGGAAAGCCGGGCATTACGCGCTGCAATAACCCTTAGAAACAGCTTGGCGCGAAGGCGCCAAAGACCGCCCGGGAAAAGCCATAAAGAACGCCCCAGCCCCGCAAAAGAATCCATCGAGCGCAACCCGCCGACCATCAACAACTAGCCACCCAAGAATCCCAACCCGCAACGAGCCCCGCAAGCCCACGGAGCCCATCAAGCCGAGGAACCGCACCGGGTCGCTCATACCGCACTCGCAGTTCGCGCCGTCGGCATGGCATGCGAAGCTCGGCAACGGCGCCATCGCCGACGCCGTAATCGACAGGATCGCGCGCAAGCCCCGCACCATCCACATCGAGGGCGAGGGATCCATGCGCAAGCGCATGGGCGGAATCAGGTGACCGCGATGTAAGAAGGAGGGCTGCCATTCCCTCCTCATCATTAGCAAACGATGGAATGTTTGTTGGCAAAGAACAACGCCCATCGGAGGCGCGTGAAATCGCTGTCGTTCAAATGCGTTGCACATAGCGTCCCAAGTAACTGCGTGCCGTAACACGCATAAACGGCGGCTCATCACCGTTTTCCAGAGCCTCTCATCCCGTTAACCTTCCAGGTATTCCCCCGCTTGGTAAGGCAAATCAAACACCCGGTATCAGAAAGAAGCTGCGGCGTCTCAGTCAACCACGGCGCTTCTACGTGAGGCAGTACCTTGACCTGCGCATAGTTTTGACCACCCTCGTGCATAACGCGCGTCGAAATCCCAAAACTGGGTATTTGCCGAATCAGATACGACCCCTCGGTAAAATCACCCCATGACGGCCAATTCCTCATCCAAACGAATCTCCGTAAAGCTCTTTTATCGGGCGGCTCTGACTGAAGCAAATCCAGAAACTGGCACACTATATTGAGCACATTATTATCATCAGGCGAGTTGCCCGCAAGGACACTCCTCAAGTCGGCCTCATCAGCGTCACGGCCAATTACGCTCGACCAAAACGGTGACCCGGTTATTCCCATATTTGCAGTTGTACCATGGCCTCCACGCAATACCGCCGCCCGTAGCTTGGATTCTGCCTGAAGGGGCTCAACGCCCGCAGCAATAAGGGCATCCCTAAACTCGAACAAGAGGTTCTCCCGCTCAAGTATATAAGGAGCTAATGACAGAAGCCTCATTTCCTCCGGACGCTCCAACAACCGACGGGCTTTATCTAAATCCCCGTGAAGAAGCGTCCCATATGCTTCATCCTCGGCATTCGTGAACTGATCAGAGACTAACTCGCCATTAGATAGGAGCACCTCAATTGGTTTACCATGAATGTCACACATCCGGCTTAATAGTCTTTCCGCTACAAGCCCATCAATCACACCGGTGCGCACAGCTATTTCTATTAGCCTTTTTAGCTGGAGGCGCTCTCCATTCCGGAAGTATTTCCTCTGCAGCATCACCCTGACGTCGATTGCAGCGCTGTCTGATTCATAGCATGCAAGCACATCTCGTGAATAGCCGTTTGCATAATCAAAGCGCTGTAATTCCTCACTTACGTGAACAATTCTTGTTATCCGTTCATAGTCTTGCATGGAAAACAAGAATAAGGAAAGCCGTCCGGTTGTCTCCTCGTTCGAATCGCCGGATATCGTCATAGCCTAACCGTCCTTTATCGATACCAGATCAATGTAGATGCGCCGGTATAGAGCGCCCCCAAGGTCGAGCTGATGGTAATTGGAATCATAATTGCGCTTCGGCATATAACCATATTAGCGGCCCTAAGAGCCCCGTGTTACAACTAACGTAACGATGCGCATACATGCACACAATCACACGCCACAGCAAGCCGCCGACTACTCACAGACTGCCTGACTTGTAATGTCGTCAACGCCGGCTTTAGCGTTATCGGAATAGCATAGACCGCAAATAAGCTCAACCGAACGCAGTCCCTTCTTCACTATGCGCCATACCCCAAGCGCAAGACGCCCTATGCCACATATACAGATAAAACGGCAAGCACGCTAGTGGTATGGTTGCAAGCAAAGCAGCACGAACTAACGCTTTTATAGGAGACGCAGATAATGCACACCCCGCCAAACGCCCAACAAAACTCGTTGCTCGATCCGAATATCGAGAAAGACCTCCGGGATGCCTCAGAAACACTGGGCGATCTGTACCGCTCCGCGCTTACGCTCTTCTCTCAATATGATCCTGCCGATTCATCGGCAAGAATAACTCTATCCCACGCATGCAACAGCATGCGCGACCTCATGAATGACCTGCCCGATTCTTTTTCAGGAGGAGGGATAGCCCCACGTAGGGGCGGTGACGAACGCCTCTTAATTCGAAATCTCGTTCATGCATTGGATGATAGTCCAATTTCTTTGGGTGTCTCGGACTCGCAGTTGGAAATAGTGCCCGTCAGCAGAAGAATAGCCGAGGCGCTTCTTGAACTGCACGATTACGAGCAGAGCGCCACAGACACTTCTAACAAGAGGCATCTCTTGGGGCTGTCGCACGTTGGGTCATACGGGGGTCCAGCCACGATTCCATGGAAAGCAGCGCATGACTTCTTCCAGGCGCACACCCATGTACGCACCTCTTCGGCAAAAAAGCTTCCTAGTAAGGCGGAGGTTTCGCATCACATCAACGTGGTAAACAACGCCCTCAATTTGAAAACTGGCCAATACTTTGCCACAAAAAGCAGACTCCAGAACCTCTTGAAAGAAGCCAACTCGCATGATGGAGAAACCGGGTTCACCACACCCTCCGATGAACTCGTTTCGACAGCACTATCAAACCTCGGTGACACAGGACTCAGATTCGTGTTCTTTAACGACCTGGACAATCCCAAATGGGTTGGGCCTCTATCCACTAAAGGCGAATTCGCCACCAGCGCAAAACCCATCGAAGCTGGTGTGTTTTCCCAATGGCCAGAAGGCAACTATCTTCGCCGAATGGCGGCTTCCGCGCCAAAAGACGTATGCGAAGCTTTTCACGGCGTGGACAACTGGGACAACCCCCTAGTAATAATGGCTGCACTAGGCGCCCTGGCAAATATGCACAGTAACGCAGCCATAGAGTTGCTGGATCTACTCGAACAGGCAGCGCGTAATGACTATTGGCGCGACTCATATGTTTGGGACGCAAATGCCGTCCTCAGCGCTATCAGCCCCGCTCTTGCAGACAGCGGATTATTGCAGAAAGCCGGCGTAAACCTAGCGAGACAATGCCTCATGCCTAAACCGCCAGACAACGCACATTACTATGACGATATTAGTGCGTGCGTTCCCAGCTACCAATACAGCATGTTTATCTCGAGTGTGATTGAATCATTCAAACCCACTAAGGCGTTCGGGTTCGTGAACGGATTAATTGAGGAATACGACTCTGCGCTCAAAATATCTGGTAGAAGCAAGTTGGGCTGGTTGATTCCTTCCATCCAATACATCATCAGTGCCGAGCGCCCTAGCATTGGCAATGACCTTGTTCGCACAATGACCGAAGTGCTACGCAATCAACTCCTGCATCATCCCGGCGTATTCATACTTAGCCTTGGCGCCAATAGCAGCACGATTATCAAGCGAATAGCTCTTCATGTGCTGAGCGAAGAGTATAAGCGCAACCCCTATGAAGCACCTAAGTCTGTCAAAGACCTGGTTTCATTCGCCGTTAATTCCGATTTCGTTCTCGACCAAAACTGCGACCCGGAGTACTTCCCTTTGGTGCATCTAGCCATTGATAACGGTATTGACACAAGCGAATTGTGGAAAACCCTGCAGGTGTCCATTGCAATCAACGAGGAAGAGGCGATCCGAGAACTCGACGCTCAAGGCGTAGACAAAACCGACGCACACAAAGAAGCTGCATCTATTGCAGTATATCGCCAGCACCGTATTCTGAGCCTAATTAAAGAGAAACGGCTTCCTAGCCAACTCCGGGAAAGCTTATCTGAGCTGAATAAAAGGTTTGGGGCTAAACAGCTCGATGACATACGCATAATCGAAGCCGAATGGACTAATGGCGATGCCCCGTTAAGCCTTGAAGAAATGAAAGCCTTAGACCCAACAGCGCTCATCAAGCGCTTGGAGAAAAGCAGGCGCGCCACCCAAGAAACCGGGAATCGCGCGTCTTTCTGGAGGTCGGTCCAAACTTTAACCGATCTCGTATGCGAAAACCCCTTCTTCTTCGATGACATCAACCTCGTTATTAAAACAAATCGCCCCGAATTCCTAAACTCAGCTCTACTTGGCTGGACCAATGCCCTTACGCGCGGAAGCGACATCCCTTTGCATGAAGCACTACTACTTTGCAGGCATGTAATCGGCAGCGAAGCGCAAATGCCGAAAGAAGTGGATGAGGCAATCGAGCTCGAGAGAACGGCGCTGTCGCTGCTTGGCAGCCTGCCTAATACGTCTACATACCAAGGAAGACTCGGAGATTGGACCGATGAAGCGATAAGTACCCTCGTAGTGTGCGCCACCAATAATCCAGCCGATTTGCAAGAAGAGCAGAGATTGCGTCAAACCGGCTGGGATGAGATGACAATTGCAGCAAACACACTTCAATCCGACGCAATCCGCGCGGTCATCGACTGGATTGGCGAAACCGACAACACCTCCACTCTCGAAAAAGCAAAACGGCTCTTGGAAAGGCATCTCCCAAGCCAATCTGCATCGGCCGCAAACGCTGCGGTATTTGGACAGCAGATAGCAAAGCTCCAATTCGGAAAGCATGATCTTTTCAAGTGTATGGCGCCACTTATATACGGAGATTCCAACCCGAATGAAGCACAAAAAGTCGCCCTCTCGGTAACGCTAGCGGCTTATCGACCATTAGCGCAACTATTTGAGCTGCTTATTAAGCCAATGATAACCGCACTGGAAATCGGAGCAACGACGTATCCCACCGGTTGGTTTGCAGAAAATGGCAATGTCGAGTCTAGGATTGGCATATGGCTTTTCACGGCCTACATCCACGATGCGATTGACGATGGAGACGAGATGTTTCAAAAGTGGGATACATTATCGCAGACCACATCAAAACGTATGGCGCTTCAACGAGTATGCCAAGAGACGGGAAGCCGCAACGATTTGAAGCCCAATGTACTCGAGCGAATAACCTGCTTATGCGACCATTACATAGATATGGCGGAAGACCTCGACAATCCCCTGATGCCCCCATATGCGATCATGCATTTGGCGCTTAACGGAAACTTCGACAAAAATTGGTGGGTTCCTCGACTTGCAAAAACAATGAAAGCAGCACCAGACGTGGACGTACTGTCGATGATGGATCAACAATTATTAGAACTGTCCAGAGACGATCCCCGTTCCGCACTAGATATTTTAATGAGCGGCGTTAAAGACACCTCGAAGGGGGGCCTAGAGGCATATATGGCCCAGCAATTAGCCCCCACCATACTCGCTAACGCACTTGAAAGCAAAGATATCTCACTTGAGAAACTAGCCGAAACCTGTATGGATAAACTCGGGTTTCTCGGTATTGTCGACCTCGACGAAAGAACCGAACAGGCTAGAGCAAACTGGCGAAAGCAAAGGGCGAACGACGAATGGGCCTGATGGCGTTCTGCCGACCCATCAAGAGAGAGGGCAAATGCAGCTACCGGGATGCTTTCGACCCCAATTAAGGCCGAAGCCGCGATAAGCCGGAGAACCGCGAACACACGCGACGTGGCGACATTCGCCGCGCTCTTTGCTGTGCAATATACACTGCTGCCCAAGTTGCTCTACGAGCTCGCCGTCTTCTAGAACAGCACTGCCGCAAGCCCCGCAAGAATCCCATCAAGCGCAACCCGCCAACCATCGACAATTGTCCACCCGAGCAACCCAACCCCAACGAAGCCCGCAAGCCCACGGAGCCCATCAAGCCGAGGAACCGCACCGGGTCGCTCATACTGCGCTCGCAGTTCGCGCCGTCGGCATGGCATGCGAAGCTCGGCAACGGCGCCATCGCCGACGCGGCGATCGATCGCATAGCCTACAAGTCGTGCACGATTCACATCGAGGGTGACAAGTCGATGCACAAGCGCATGGGCGGAATCAACTAAATCGTGAACGAGAGGAGGGACGACATGCACCTCCCTGCAATCGTCGTATCATGGAATGCAATATCGGCGAAGCGTGGTACGCCTATCGGCGCATCGTGGAATAGCTATCGGTTAAGCATACCGTACGCACCGTATTTTGGAGGAATTCATAATTAAATCCGTCGCCATTGGCTACCAGCCCCTCATACGCATTCCGAGAGCTGTTCATGCACGCTTCCTTCCCTGAATTGCCGCAGATTCGCGCCTACCAAGCTCCGACAATTAACCTAGTAATCTCAGGCTAGTTTAATCGCCGAAGCCGACTTGACCGAATGTCACCACGTTCCGAGACTATCGCTCACCTAGATAATGCACGCCTTTAATCTCAACGGGGACACCAATCATGTTCAGTTGACGCTTCACGTAATAGAGAGACAGCTTACTAAAGAACGGAATCCGCGGCCTCTTCTCCCCTGTCTTTGTACCAATCGCGAATATGACCCGCTTCACACAATCGTGCGAAAGCTCCGCGGGAAAGTCCGGATTCTTTTGCTTGAGCATCAGTGATGCCTTATTTAAAACTGCTCGTCTGACTTCACGAGCCTGGCAGAAACCAGCCCTTGGTTAAACAAGTGGCTAAGAACAGCCGAGCCGCTATACTTCTTCACGTGCACGAATGTGCCATCTTCGAACAGCACATCACATAGCTCAATCTTACTTGCCCCTCCTCCATATGGAATATTGTTCGCATCCATTAAGGCACGCGATTTCTTCCCATCGCCATCCTGCTTTGCGAGCAACTTGTTATAGTCGCTTTCCTTCATTTCAGCATCCCACTCGGGAAAATCAATCACGGAAATCGGCACTCTATCGTATGCGGCATTTATTCCTGCCGCATAGTCATTATCGATTCGATACCACTTACCGCTATTGAGACAATAGTGACTCCCGTTGTAATTCATCTCCCCAAACAAGCAACTGCTTGACGGCCACGAGCGAACCACTGTGTTGCCATCCGAGGAAATGACTCTAATCTCGCGCCTTTTTAATTGATCAAACGAGCTCAAGCCATCGGAAAGTGAAGCAACAACTCTATCTATATAAGTGCTTACCGCATCGGGGGAAATAGTCATTACCGAGACGAGGGAAAACCTGCTTACCGTCGAAGGGAAAGACTCCTTACCGCATCGCCGGTAAAACACGTTACTGTTTACACGATGGTGAACGACCTCTGCTCGTGGGTGAGGCGCTACCTGCGCGGCTACGTCGGCATGGACGTCAAGAACCTCCAGTCGTACCTGAACTGGTACGCGTACCTCTTCAGGGTCAAGCGGGCAGAGGAGAAATGGCCGAAAGCGGAAAGGGTGCTCCGCCATTTGCCCATGGCCGATGCCACTTTCCGCAGCTCAAGGAAGAGGATATACCGCCACTTTGGGTGACTGTTGGTTAATCAGTCAAGCGCCACGCAGCTCTTCGAGTGCATCTCGATAAGATCGACCAGCTGTTCCTTGGACAACTCAAGAAGCATCGTCCTGCTATCAAACGCATTTCCCATTGCTCCGCCTCCTCGTCAGCGCCGGTGCTGCGATTCTAGCATGGGCGTGAAAGGGCATATCTGGTTGAGCGTTTCACGCTACACCCGCAAATGGGCTGCCGCAAACCGCGCCGAAATAACATCGCGCCCCCGTTTCCGGAGGCGCGATAGGAAAGGTTCGCTTGATGCCCTACGCAATGCGCGTGGGGCACAACAAACCGCTACTGAATCTGCGGAATGGTGAGGCCAGCCATGGCGCCGCCGTCGACGAGCCAGTTCTCGCCGCAGACGTACCCGGCCTTCTCGCTAATCATGAAGGCCATGACCTCGGCAATCTCCTTCGGGTCGCCATAGCGTTCAATCGGGCAGATGGCCTGCTGCTGCGCACCACCATTCTCGCGCTCGATAGCCCCCATCTTCGTCTCGAAGTTGCCCGGCGAGATGCTGTTCACGCGCACACCCTTGTTGCGGTAGAACCGGAATGCGTTGCGCTGCGAGTAACGGATAACGAAATACTTGGAAATGCCATAGGCAACCCATCCAGCGCTCAGGGCCCCTGCGAACATCTTCTCGGTATCCTCGCATATACCCACGAGCCTCTCGATAAACCCATCGGCCTCAGGCTTATCGATGATGCCGTCAATGCCATCGGCCTTGGGGACGAGCGGCCCGTAGCTCACGCCACCGGTTGAAGACAGGTTCAGCAGCGCACCACCCGGCGCGATGACATCATAGAACTCTTCGGTGACATAATAGGTGCCCAGCAGGTTCGTCTCCAGGATTATCCGCAGGTCATCGACCATCGAAGGCGACACTCCCGCCGTGTTTACGACGGCCTTCACCGTGCCCTTCTCCTTGGCGCGCGCGGCAAGCGCCTTCACCTGATCGCGATTTTGCACCTCGCACACGAAACCCTCGGCCTCGATGCCCTTGGCGGCAAGGTCGGCCACCAGCTTGTCAACTTTCTCCTGCGTGCGCGCGGTAACCAGCAGATCGTAATCCTTGCCGATAAGCTCCTCGAGCGCAACGGCCATGCCGCCGCCGCCGCCCGTAACGACACATACGTCTTTCATCGTGGCACCCCCTTAGCCCACCACGCCGGCGTCCACGGCAAATGCGGTGCGGTTGATATACGTGTTCTTGAACATCTCGACGGCGAGCGAAGCAACATGTTCGGGCTGGGCGCCCTCGATGCGCGGGAAAATCTGACGTGGGCAGAACAGGGCATCGCCAAACGTGTGGTGGTCGTCGTACTTGAGCGCGATGTCGGTGACCACGAGACCCGGCTTTATCGTGTTCACACGGATGCCGTATTGCCCCAGGTTAACCGCAAGGTCGCGCGACAGGCTGAGTATGCCGCCCTTGCTCGCACTGTAACTCCACGCAAACTCGCCGCCCATCATCGGCAAATCCTCGGGCGTATACGGCGTGAAGACCTTGTCGGCTGCCATCGACGCGACGAGGATGATGGCACCACGCTCGCCGTAATAACCCTCGGGCTCGTTTTTCACCATATAGCGCGCCGCGATGCGGGATGCGTGGTACGAACCGCCCAGGTTCACCTTCAGCACATACTCCCAGGCCTCATTCGACTGGACAATCTTCTCGGGGTCGTCTGCCAACAACGCGCCATTGGCGGAAGCGCCAGCGGAATTGAACAGCAAATCGAGCCGTCCCCACTTCTTGACAGCAGCGTCGGCTGCCTTCTGGAGGGAATCGATATCGGCCATGTCAGCTGACACGAAGATGGCGTCGTCGCCGAACTGGGCGACGAAGGCATCGCCCACGTCCTGGCGACGGCTCGTCACAAGCAACTTGCAACCTTCTTCATGAAGTTTCTTCGACGTAGCGGCTCCGATGCCGGTCGCACCGCCCGTCACCCAGGCAACTTTGCCTTGTAGTTCCATAGTGGCTCCTCTCTCGAACGTCGGCCGTTTACAGGCTGGCCATGATGCCGTTGAACAGCGCGGTGATGGCGCGCATCGTGTTCGTCGCGCCCTCGGCGATGCGGAAGCCCTCGGCATCGCGCAGGCGACGGGTAAGGCCCGTATCCTCGCTATAGCCCACGGCACCGCACATCTCGATGCAGGTGTGCGCAATCATCGCGGCCTCTTCAGAACACCAGCTCTTCGCCATGTAACCACGCGTGAGCAGCGGCACGTCGTTGTCAAAGTCTTCTTCGGCCGTGGCCAGAAATCCGCGCATCACCTCGATGGTGGTGAGCATCTTGGCCAACTCGATGGGTATCTGGTTGATGCCGATGATCGGCTTGCCGCCATGCGAGCGCTTCTGCAGATATTTGCGCGTGATGTCCACGGATGCCTCTGCGATACCCATGCAGATGGCGCTGACGTCGATCATTGGGGCGTCGCTGTACTTCATCGGACGGTCGAACAGCTCGTTCGCCACGGGCACCAGCACATCGTCATAGTTCAGCGTGCCGGTGTCGCTGCCGCGCAGGCCCATCTTGTTCTCGAGCTCACCAGCGTTCACGCCAGGGCTTTCCTCGCGGTCGACTATGAGCTTCTTCGTGCCGCCTTCAGCCATCACCGTCAAGATGATGATGCCCGATTTCGAGCAACTGGTCTGAAATACCTTGCTCGTGTTCACACGGTAGAAATCGCCCTCGCGCACGCAACCCACGGCCCATTCGGACATGTTCGCAGTGCCGGAGGCGTCCGTGTTCGAGACTCCGCCGAGCTTCTTGCCGCTCACCATATCGGGTAGGAACTTCCGCTTCTGCTCCTCGGTGCCCAAACCCAGAATCTGGGTCTCGGCGAAATAGTGCACATCCAGCGTGAGAGCAAGCGCGGGACAAACCTTGCCAATCTCCTCCATCACGATGGCTTCGGTCTTCAGGTCGGCACCCATGCCACCGTATTCCACCGGCACCGGCAGTCCCAGCAGGTCCAGTTCGATGCAGCGCTGATACAGGTCATCGGGAAACTCGTCGGTCTGGTCAATTTCCACCGCACGTGCCGCCACCTCGGTCTGGGCGAACTTGCGCACCGATTCGCGCAGTATTTGCTGTTCGTCGGTAAAGATGGTAGACATTGCCTCCTCCTTTACTCCGAAAGGGCGGTCAGGCGCTTCTCCATCTCATCCTGTAACTCCTGCGGGAATCCGTTTGCAGGGAAGGCCATAAGGGCGCGCATCGGGATAGCATAGGCCATCGCGGTACGCGGGTCGGTGGACATGCCGGGAATGAGTTCATCGAGAATCTTCACGCCCTCCGGATCGTCCAGGACTTCCTTCACCGTGCTGTCAAAACTCAGTGCCATTGCGCTCTCCTTCCTCGTGAGCCTGTCGGTGCCAGACACCATGCCTGGCTGTTAGCAACACGCTACGAACTCGCGGCGAAACGCGCCACAGCACAATATGAATCGCGGGAACATGCCCGACAGTTTTGGGAAATTGTGGCTGCCATGCACAAAGCACCCCATATGTGAACAGGGTTTTTGCGATAATACGGCAGATGGTTTCGCGGGTCGTTTGGTTCGAGGAATCGAGGTCGCAATGAGCGCAGATAAACTAATCAAGGCGGGGCTTGCCAACTCCTTCATCCGGCTGCTCGAAGCCAAGCCCGTCGACAGTATCACCATTGCCGAGATTACAGACGGATGCGGCTTGAACCGCCGTACGTTCTACAACTATTTCAAGGACAAGAACGACCTCGTCGAGTTCATATTCGTGCAGACGTTCGAAGCCGCCTGGACCACAAACGGCAGGCGCAGCACCCTCAGCGAGTATTTTGCGAATATCCAGGAAAGCGGGGCGCGGCTTTCCGGCTTTTTCCTTGGCAACCTTCCCAAGCACATGGGCCGCAACACCTTGCTCGAAATCCAACAGGAAGCTTCCATCAAGGGGCTTTTGCGCCTTATCGAGTGGAACGGGTATGGCGCCGAGATAACCCCGCGCGTGGTCGAGGCCGTGCAGTTTTACGTCTACGGCATCCTGGGCATATCGATGGAAGAAGCGCGCTCCGCCATGCGCCGGGGGGTATCGCAAAGACGCCGGTCGATTTACCTCGCGGAAAACGCCGTGGAAGAGCTCGTGCCCAATATCTTGAAGAAGCTGCTGCTCACGCAAGCGCCGAAAGCATAGCACGCCCGCACGCTATCGCCTCCCCTTTAGCGTGCGTCCGACGCGAAACGGCGTACCTGGTTGAACGTTTTCACGGACAGCCTCTGAAAAACTGCCCCGAAAAGGGTTGCCAATACACCGAGAAGAAGTAGCGATACGCAAACGCGAAACGTACGATACGCAAACGGCGTGAGCGTCGATACGCAAACTGTGAAACGCAGCGCTGAGTATTGCGCCGCTTGAGTAGCACCCGTTTCACGCTTTCCGTATCACTCCCCAAGGTGACCGTTTCGCGCAATCCGTAGCACCATGTTTGGTTATCTTACAGTCTAGATAACAGGTGATAGATTTGGGCGATGCAAGGAGTTGATCTGCTGGTTTATGATTCAAGAGGCAGATTTGGAAAGCCGCCTTTGCCAAATCGTTCCTTTTTAAACAAAAGCCCCTGTTCAGCACCTTGTTTTTATCACCCGTTTTCTAGACTGTTAGATTTGGTTATTACGAGCCAAAACGGACGCTATTCCAAAAACCAGCGGACGCGATTCCGCTATTAGCCGGACATGTTTACATGGGATTGTAGACACCATTCCGTGCAAAATGGACACCCCGCCACCAGGTGAAACCCACTCTTCCTCCTCGCCGTCCATTTTGCGCGGAACAATGTCCATATCGTCTCGGAATAATGTCCGTTGCGACGGAATAGCGTCCGTTTTGGCTCGTAATAACCAGGCAGAGATACGGGTCAATTGCGCCGCAATAGCAACCGGAACCAACCTCACCCCTCGCGCGGCGCCTCATCCCCCGCCCTGCAGACTCTCCCAACCCGCCAAGTAACAACCATCACAACCACAACCCCCGCAAGCGCACCGACAAAGTCTACCACCACGTCGCCCACGGAGCTCGTGCGGCCCGCGAACTGTTGCAGGAGCTCGTCCATGACGGCCACGGCGAGCGGCACGAACAGGCATGCCCAAATATGCCGCAACGCCCTCCCCCCGGACAGCAGCGCCGCGACGAGCGCGCATTCGGCCCCCAGCAGGAAGTATTCCGCGAGGTGCGCGAGCTTGCGCACGAACTCGCCATATGAGAGGGGCAACGAATGGCCCGTCAGCCCCGCCAGGCCCTGGAGCAGGTCGTAGAAACCCTGCAGTACGGATGCGAGCGCGTTCGCGATGGAGCCGCTCAAGCTCCACGATTCAGCGGCCGGCATGAGCGAGTTCGAGAAGGCGAAGGCCATAGTCACCACCGTGGCAAGCGCAAGGGCGGCGATGGCAGGATTATTTGGGAGTCCCGTCACGCCCACGCCTCAGCCACCCAACTCCCAACACCACCACAACCGCAACCCCATACCCCAGCGCATCCATCGCCAGGTCGAAGGGGTCGAAATGGCGCCCTGGGACGAACAGCCTATGGCACTGGTCGAACAGGGAGAACCCCGCGCATATGGCAAGCGCCGCCATGCCGGGCGCGATGGTCCTCTGCCCCATCGCCGACTTCGCCGCGAGCGCGACGAACAGGCCGAGCGCCCCGTACTCCACGGCGTGCGCCCAGTGGCGGATCCCGATGCCGAGCCAGAGGCCCGTCGCCGGGTCGTACAGCCCCGGGATCCAGCCGAGCAGGTTTACCATCAGGTCGTTCACGAATCCGGACTCGTTGCCAACCACGAGCTCGCCCGATTCTCCCTGCCGCCATCATCGAAGTTCGCCAGCCAGAATCTTGCACCTGGCGCTGCATTCGCATCGTCAGCATGTACGCTTCGGATGCACCGTGGTGCCTTCCGCTTCTTAGGCTTCCGTTATCTCATCCGAATCATCGGGCGCGTCATACCACCGATTGAAAAATGCATCGCTCTTCTCTTTGAGCTCATCCTTGTCGAGCGAGTTGAAATACCTTTCAAACTGCATCGGCGTAACTCTTCTCCCCCCTCTCGCCATACCACCGTAAAGCTCGAGGAAAAGCTGCATTATCCTAGTGGTTGCGAACGCTCGCCCGCTTTCTTGAGCGGAAACCAATTCGGGCAATGCCCTCAGGCACCAATTCACCTGCTCGACGCTTGATATCTCATCGTTGTCGCGATTAAGCTCGTAGGCTATTTCGCCACCCTTCTCAATCGCCTCAAAGCCGATACTGGACTCTCTGCAAACAGGCGAATGCCGATCTTCGCCGAGGTACTCGCATATAGGAACCTTCACCCGCTCCAAGCTCTTCTCCAGCATGCTGGGCCGAACGACGAACGCATCGACAATGCTGCCGCTAAGCGCTGGGTAGAAGGCGAGAATCAGATAGTCGACGTTGCCAGCCCCCCTTTTGAAAACATCGATCATTTCGCGAAAAATCACCGGTTCTCCGCTGGTGAGCCGCCTTTTGACACCGCGGTCATTCAGGATGAGATTGCTGAAATCGCTGTGAAGCTCTATAAGGAACGCGACTTTCGTATTGCCAATCCCGGAAAGGCGAGATGAGACACTCTTCCTGTAGCCCTCGACCTTTCCGAAGTGGACCCCGAACGAGTATTCGAAGGACTTGATGTAATTCCCGAAGAACGACTTCTGCTTCGCCTCTAGGCAATCGGCGAAGTTTCGTCCCATCTTGTCTAGCATCGCAGGGGGAACTCCATCCTCGAGCGAAGTGACCCCCATTTTCTTGATTGCGGCCTTTGCCTCGTTTTCTGATTTGAAGGCGAGGGATCTTTGGCCTTCTTTCCTCCGAAACGGCTCGCTAAAGTGGTCGACCCTGAAATGCTCGACCGCTAAACCCACCGCCGAGCCTTTCTCCGGTCTGTCCAGCAAGTAGATGAAGTCGGGAGCCTCTTCTTGAAACTCAAGCGAGCCCCCAATCCGAGTGACGTTTCTCCTCGATTCACCGCCCTTCATCTGAGCGAGCTTCAACGCCTCTTTGAGAACCTTACGCTCATTGGCCTTCTTCTCGTCATCCCTCTCGTTCAATCTTCGATCACCATCCAAGACTCGAAAACTTCAGGACATTTGAACTCGAGCGCAGCACTCGCATCGTCCCAGCGTTCAGCATTACGTTCGTGACATTTTCCATTCTCATAAAAAGCAACGGCTTTCGATGAGCAGCTTCGACGGCTAGCGCCGCCCCGACACAACCTCGAGCCCGGAGAACCCGCTCCCGTCCGCCAGCGTAGGCTCACGCACGATTACGGAAATCCTCTTGGCCTTCACGCGCTTCAAGCCGCCCCGGATTGCACCGGCGCTGAAGTTGTCGGAGTTGCTCTCCGAAGTCAGCCGACACACGCCGAAAACCGAATCCCAAAGCCTACAGCTCGTTTGGCGCCTCCTCAGCGGGATCGTCTTCCCCGTGATTGTCGCTATCAAAGCTGAACAGTTCCTCCAATTGGTCTTGCGCCACACGCATACTGAAATCAGGCTTTGTCAGTTTGTCCGCATCCACGAAAGACACGCTGGCCTTCTTAATTCCTCGCCAGTCCCCCTGTGGAAGCCTTGAAACAGGCAAGGCCTCATAAGCGAACAGCCACAGTCTATCGAAAGCCTCACTCGATTTATCATCAACCAGGCCTTCTGCAAACAGCAAAAGCTCCTCGCGCAAACTATCTTCGCGTAATTCGCAAGCATACAGAAATGTGAAGAGCAACAACAAACAGTCTTCAGCCTCAACAATCTCCCGTGAATCAACACCATGGAGAATGAACTTGTACTTCGCCGCGAAATACAATGCATAGCTAGCGGACAGATAATCACGTGTACGCATTGCTTCGCTGTACACCGCTTCAGACACGACACGAATACGCTCATCATCCATGCAAAACGGCTCAATCACCGTCTGCTCAAATTGAGGCAAAAGATAAGGATAGAGGCAAACCAGATGAGAAGCCAGGTCGATGTAATACCGCCGAGCGGACTGCTTGAGTTGCTTGCGCGCTATCATTCTCATGGCATACAAGACCACTGATTGGTTTCCCCCCGACTGCTCCATTAGCATGACGGCCGTATCCATAAAGGACTCAATATCTCTATATGTCAGCCTTTTGTTGTCCAAGAAACGGTAATTCTTCAAGACATGCACCCAATCCTCAGAGATGGCGCTGGGCAATATAGAGATTCTTGTCTTTCTTTGATTCAAGCTAAGGCGGTACCGCGACAACTCTCCTTCCAGGTCAATTACGAATTGCTCGGCTTTTTCACGGGTTTCCGTATAGCAAGTGTAATCGTCGATATTTCGAATAAACCTGTAGCCGTTCGCAAAGAGGACGCTGTCAATTCTTGTAAGCACCAGCTCAGACAGAATATTGGATGCATGCGGTCCAATCAGCAGACCCTGTGTCTCTCCATATTTGATAGCCGCGGCCTTGCAATCAAGCTTTCCAGCCCATGTCTTCGATCCACTCCTTTTGTTTTTCTTTGCAGCCTCTCGTCCATTAACCGCCCAGTCAATCGCATGCGTATATATGCTCGGAAAACACCTCGATATATCGCACTCTGCCACAAACCTCTTCCCAATAAGAATCGTAGGTACGGGATTGTAGTCTTGCCACCAGGGTTTATAGTTCATCTCGAAAATGCACGCGCTATCTCGCTGCTTTCTAACATGAATCCTGCTGACCTTATATGTCTGATCAGCCGTGTAGGTGTGCAAATGCGCTTTAATTTGTTCCCAATGGTCTGCAATGTACTTGCTAAGTTCCTCATACGCAAACGGATTGGGGACACCGAATTCTCGATATCTGCCATAACTCCTAGCATACCGATACGTTACCCATTCGCGATTGTTCTTATTGAAGGTCCTTGCCCTCGAAACACAATACTGGTAAAAAGGTTCCGAAGTTAAAGCTGGAGGGATTTTGTCGCCAAACATGCCCTGAGCAACCAATCCCTCGTATACCGCCTCGCTCGAAAGCTCATCCATGAATGCTGAATATGCCTTGGAGTGCTCGGGGAATAGGGCATCGCTCGTAACTCCTGAACATAATGAGGTGCAGGCAGTTGATTGCTGCGATTCATCCATATCAGGACACAAATTATTGCTGCTAAGATTGTCGACCATACGCACTCCAACTATCGCACGAACACCCTGCTCAAATGAATATGAGCTCAAACCCCGAGTCCTATTTCCCACACTCGCGTGTCATCATGACCCCCATCATCACCACAACCGCAACCCCATACCCCAGCGCATCCATCGCCAGGTCGAAGGGGTCGAAATGGCGCCCTGGGACGAACAGCCTATGGCACTGGTCGAACAGGGAGAGCCCCGCGCATATGGCAAGCGCCGCCATGCCGGGCGCGATGGTCCTCCGCCCCATCGCCGACTTCGCCGCGAGCGCGACGAACAGGCCGAGCGCCCCGTACTCCACGGCATGCGCCCAGTGGCGGATCCCGACGCCGAGCCAGAGGCCCGTCGTCGGGTCGTAGAGTCCCGGAATCCAACCGAGCAGGCTTACCATCAGGTCGTCCATGAACCCGGATTCCGCGGACGTCACCTCGGGTGTCTGGGATGTCAGGATGAAGATGGCGATAGCTATAACGACCGCGGCTGCGCCGGAAAACCCCGTACGCAGCCGCTCAACTCGTGTAGGCTTTCTCGCGTGTCTCCCTCTTGACTTCAATCGCATAGGCAACATTCACCAGTAATACAAAATGCACTACCCCAGAATCTCCCGCGCAGCCGCATCCAACCGCGCCAGCAAATCATCCGCCTCTTCCCGCGTCTCCCCGCGGGCGAACAAGTAAGCCTTGATCTTCGGCTCGGTCCCGCTGGGCCGTACGAGCAGCTTATTATCCCCTGCAAGCTGGAACTCAAGCACGTCAGCGGACGGCAGCATCTGGGATTCCGCATCGCCACGGCCGCCCATGATAGGCATAGCGACCCCCGGCTTGTAATCCACTACACCCTCAACGGCCAACCCGGCAATCTCAACCGGCGGCTCAGCGCGCAATCCCGCCGTAATAGCAGCCATCCGAGCGGCACCCTCAACTCCTGGGTACGACAGCGAAATTAGCCCATTCCGGTAGTAGCCATACTTCTCGTACAGCGCCTGCATCGCGTCCACCAGGTCCATGCCCTTCGCGCGATACCAGCGCGCCATCTCGCAAATCAACATGCTGGCGACAACTGCATCCTTGTCGCGCACAGCAGTGCCGGCAAGATACCCGTAGCTCTCCTCGAACCCGAACGCGAACCGACTCTCCTGCCCAGCAGCCTCCAGCAGCCCAATCTGCTCGCCGATGAACTTAAACCCGGTCAACGTCCGCCGCAGCTCGAATCCGCGGTCCGCACATAGCGCATCTGCCATTGCCGATGACACGATGGTCGTGCACACCACCGCATCGCGTAAATCCTCCCCACGCGCTGCGCGCATCTCGCACACGTAATCCAGCAGCAAGATGCCCACCTCGTTGCCCGTCAGCAGCACGGGCTCGCCATCCTTCACCACAGCAATGCCAACGCGGTCGGTATCAGGATCAGTCGCCAGTAGCAGATCAGCTTGCACTTCCGCTGCCAGCGCTAATCCACGCTCCAAAGCTTCCCGGATTTCCGGATTCGGATACGGACATGTCGGGAAGTTGCCATCGGGAACCGCCTGCGCAGGCTCCACGGTAACGTCCTTAATCCCGATACGCGAGAGAATGCCCGACACACATTCCAATCCAGCGCCATGAAGCGGCGTGTAAACCAGCTTCAGATCTCCACTGGCATCTGAAAGCGATGCGGCCTGGCATCCATCCAAGAAGCGCTCGAGCGTGTCGTCGCCAATCCAAGACACCAGCCCCGCGGCTACCGCTTCGTCGAAATCCATGCGCTTTACGTCATCGAAGATGTCGACCGCATCGATCTCCGCCTGAATAGCCTTTGCTGCTTCGGTCGTAATCTGACATCCATCTGGTCCATAAACCTTGTAGCCATTGTATTCTGCCGGATTATGGGAAGCGGTAATGTTTACACCCGCCGTGCATCCAAGGTCGCGCACCGCGAATGACAATGCTGGCGTAGGTTCTATGCGCGGGTACACACGCGAACAGATTCCGTTGGCGGCCAGTACCTCGGCGGTCACGCGAACGAACTCCTCGCCCATCAGGCGCGAATCGCGAGCGATAGCTACGGAAGGTTTCTCGAAGTTAGCGTTTAGGTAGTTTGCAAGCCCTTGCGTCGCCTTGCCCACGGTATAGACGTTCATGCGATTGGGACCCAACCCAAGCTCTCCGCGCAAACCGCCGGTGCCAAATGCTAGATTACGGTAAAATGCGTTTTGCAGCGCTTCAACGGACATGTTAGCCAGTTCCCGCTTCTTACAAGAATCTGAAATATTACCTTGCCACCGTTTAAATTCAAGCACAATTTCATCAGCCATCACTACCACCTTCTATCCGCAAGCAGAACTATTCCAAGTCAGCTTAAAGTTGATATGTTCCACATTCGGTACACGTGCTCAAATGACCCGAGGGATACTTTTACTATGAGTGGAATGCATTTATAGCATTCACCTTCTTGAATAGTTCGAATTGTGGCTTAGCTACCCAAATCATACGATTCAGATACTATAAACCCCCGCTTATCAATCTATCGAACCGTTGACGCGACATGTCGTGAAGGAGCTAAGCGTGACCTCCTATTTCAGACATCGAGGCCGTCACCACCACTCCATTACTCTAAAATGAACGAGATTAATCACTTAGCCTTTAAATCAGACTTGATTTGAGTTGTCGATATCTCTGGCGTTCGCGGCAAATAAACAACCTCGACTCCTTCTTCTTTCAGAAAATCAAACTTGCCTTCCCAGTCATCGCCCATCACAAATGTATCAATATGGTATTCATGCACGTCGGTACGTTTTTGTTCCCAATTCTCCTCGGGTATAACTAAGTCCACATATCTAACTGCTTCGAGAAGTCGCTTTCGCTCTTCATACGAGAAATAGCACTTCTTCTGTTTCGATCTACAGTTGAAATCATCGGTCGAGAGCGCCACTACAAGATAATCACCAAGCGCCTTTGCGCGCTGTAGCAAATTAATATGCCCATAATGCAGTAGGTCATAAGTGCCGTATGTTATTACGCGTTTCACGTTCTACCCCTCCTTGTACCAAGCTTTCAATTTGTGCGATTCTCGTTTCGCTATCGGCGGAAGCACCGTGTAATTCCCATACATAGAAGTAAGGGTCTCATCCCAATGGCTCACCGCCGGAAAGCGTCGACCACAAAACTCTATCTCGGTAAGATCTTCAAAATCCTCCGTCAGGAAATAATTCGTCGGCGACCAATTCCATGAGGTATCTCTGCAACGCCGCGTAGAACCAAATTCATATTTCTGCGCAATAACATCAATCTCTTTATAAAACGCAAGCGGCTGCTTGATAGCATTCAGCAATGCACTTACGGGCTTAACGACTACCTTTTTTACGGGATTCGTTGGAACACTAATACGCAATCCAGCCTTTGCTTTCAGTTTCTGAACCTGACTAAACTGGACTTTCCATAACTCATTATCATCAGGCATGGCATCTAAAGGGAATACATCCACCCAGAGTGATTGTTGAAGCGCCGAAAACTCTTCTTGGCAGAGAATTGTTTCATTGCAGTATTTGCAGAAAGGGAAAGGCATCTGCTCATTGAGCGTAGAGATGAAAGTTCCCTTGGGAGCTTCATGAGCATGCGCGATTAGCTTGTTGTAGTCGGGACGTGGAACGCCAACATCAATATCATCATCCCAAGGAATAAACCCTTTGTGCCGAACTGCCCCGAGCAGCGTTCCACCAAGAAGTGTATATCTTACATCGATCTTTGACGCAAAGGAGTCGAAGCTACAAAGAAGATTGAAAAGCTCCTGCTTTATTTCTGTGTCGGTTAGGTATTTCATAGTACTGCTTCTCCTAGATTCCAGAAGAGTTTGTCTTTGCTTCTACTAATGCCTTATGGGCTCCCATAACGCGTAACACGCACATGACGATTTCAGCAGCATTTCTCACAATGCAAAAAGCCGCAACACTTGCGATACCAAACGCACAAAGCGCCAACAGACCTATCGCACCGGTCAATCCGGCGATGATAGTAGTTGCCGTTAATTGTTTGACCTTGCCAATTGCCCCCATAACAGGCCATCCGAAATACATGCCATAGAAAGAGAACCAGAGCACAGGTGCAAGCAATTGCACGACATAAACACCATCCATATACTGTGCGCCACCCAACAACATGACAATCCAGTCAGCCACAATAAAGAAGAGAACAGTGCCGGCAGTCACAAAAGGAAGTGATATCAAAGCTAACTTGCGGGCAAAATCGTAATCCCCTCCGACAACCATATGAGGATAAAGGCTATTTGTAATTGGCGTATAAAGCGCCTGCACCGCGGCTACGGCCGTCATCGCTAGAGACCAATAAGCAATCTGGACAGAATCCGTAATAGCGATACCGATTACGAGAGTCGTCAACCCGCTAAAACTCGACGAAGCAAGATTTGATAAGCAATAGTACCCACTACGCATCAGCTCTTTCCAGCAAGAGGAAAACTTTACCCAGACAACTCTTATACCAAACCGCTGCTTTGCTGCTGCGACAGACCAAATAAACGCGATTACGCTCGCGAGAATGTCGAGTAAAGGAAGCCAAAGCAAATCAGCGGAAGAATGCACGAAAACAAAAGTGAGCACAGTGGAGGTTCCCTTCGCTGCGAAATAACGCGTCGTGAGGGTGCCCAACTGCTCCTTGCCCTGGAAAATGAAGTCAGGCGCCATCGCGCGTCCACAGACAGCGATATAGGCAAGTGCAGCATAAGCAGCGTTTTCTCTTACAATTGGGATGAAGGACCCTATCGCTGCAACACCTGCGGCAACAATCACACAAAGGATTAATCTTGCCTGTGTAATTGAGCCGAAAATCCTACTCGCTTCTTCATTATCGGTGGCATTAGCAATTTGCTTTGTACCAGATAAGTTGAAACCAAAATCGACAATCACCTGCGCGAAACCCATAAATGAGAGTACGTAAGCGTATACCGCATATCCCTCTGGCTCGAGTACTCGGGTGAGATAAGGCAATGTAACGAGAGGCAATATATACTTGATTAGCTGCAACCCATATTGCCAAGCTGTATTCTTATAAAAAGCTTTGTGGCCAGACATTAACAGCATTCTAGCGTTCCACTCTGTAAGTAATATGCCTTACTTTCTGCGAATGCGCTTCAGGCCCCTCTTCATGGAGGCTTCTATTCTAAGAAGGCCAAACAATCTTCGAAACAATAGCCAAGCCTCTAATCGCCGGTCGGCCCTCAAATTCAACGTGGCTCCAATCTCGGTGTATCTCGATCGAAAACTATCGGCGCGACTCAGCATATTTAATTCGTCGTATAATCCGTGTTGCGCAAGAAATACCGCAAACCTAGACGCCTCGACCAGCCCTTGACAAGCAAGCCCCCGCATAAGACCATCAAGACCTCGCGCTTGTTCCCATCTCCTAGCATATGTTTCTGCCGCTTCGAGCGCCATCATACGCTCTTGATAGTGCTTCGGATTGTAGTCTGCCCCACCTGTACAGCTATATGGATTTGGCCGATAGTAGTATAGAGGATAATTCAACTCGTAAAAGGTTTCGGCTCTGTCGTATATCACAACAGTCTGAAGAAAATCTTCGGCATATGTCATCCCATGAAAACTACTATAGTCGAGATCGACGCCCACGCATTCTCTTCGGACCGCCTTGGCCCACATCGCATTTTGCGAAACTCCCTCACACAGCAAGCGTAATAGACTGTCTTTATCAAGCGCATCATATGATTTAATATGAACATCATCGTTCTTAGATCTAGCGTTCAACTCATAATCACTATAGCGCCTCGTATATTGATACTTAATCACATCAGCGTTTGTGCATTTAAGAGCTTCGTCAATTGCGCCAATCGCGAAGGGCATCAACATATCATCTGAATCAACACTAATCAAATAACGCCCACAAGAGTGCGCAAAACCATTTCTCCTTGCAAGGAGAAGTCCTTCGTTGGGTTTGTGTATAACCGTGATTTTATCAGGGTACGCAGCCTGCCATTCATCGCAGATTAAGCCACTAGAATCGGTAGACCCATCATCCACAACCACTACTTCGAGGTCATTTCTTCTTTGAGAAATAATCGAATCGAGACATTCTCCAACGTAGTTTTCAACATTATACACAGGAACGATGACGCTGTACTTAATGTCATCGCTTCCTGCAATTCTAGGCAGCACTCTTTCCATACTCAAAGCAGCCCTCCTATGCCCAATAAACAGGCCGGGGATTGCTCCTGCAACCCCGATTAAATGCAAGCATTACCAACCAAATAAATCACATAGCAGCTCACACAAATCGTAACTGCTATCGTCCTATATCCCGCATTACCATCGGGCAGGTGAACCACATGCTTGAACGGCGACCGATTATAGCGTGCGCCTTCAAGCTGATTCCCCCTTGATGACCTCCTCTGCAAACTAGATGTTGCCAATTGTATCTGCTAGTCAAATTGAATATTCCCGACTCTCTCACCCTCATTCTCGTGGTCGAATTTCTCGAACCCAGCACCGGAATTGAGCGTAAGCTCTCCGAAACAGTATCTCCCAATCGCCTCGTAGAAATCCGAACTCACAAGGGGTATCTTCTGGGGTTCTCGACGACGGCAGATTTTCATGGCTCTGTACCTTTCTTCTCATGCTCGTTCGTCACGAGAAACGCTATTCTGTACGCCTCTCCGTCACCCGGATGTACGAGCACGAAAACCGCATAAGAAGGCGCTTCATTTCCTCGCAAGATAATCACCTCTCGCTACCATCGCGCATACAATGAAGACAGTGCTATACACGAAGTGCTGGTATCCGTAAAAGCCGTTAAACAAGGCCGGAAACATCAAATAGGCGAAAAGAAGCCAGAACCGCCAGCTGTGCACCGCATTGCTCAGGCTTTTAAAAAAACCTTGAAGAACGACGATGTAAATGCACAGCCCAAGATAGCCTGTTGAGCAAAGAACCATGATGAAATCATCATGCGACCAGATGCGCATCATGAACATCCGTTGATTGAGATCGTATATGAACGAAGCTGAGTTTCCAACGAGCTGGTGGATTGCGTCCCCCGAGAAAAATGCGCCAAGGTCAGTCAACCAGTAACCGAACCTACCGCTCGTGAATACGTCAGCCCCACCCGAACCGCCCACAGTGCCGACATAGTCGAACTTATTTGCCATGCCGGAAGTTGCGAACATAGCCGCCATAGCCGCTGCCAGAACAACAACGACTGCTATTCTTATCCATCTCCGCTGTATTGTCTCATTAACCACAAGGATCCATATAAGCAAAGCCGGCACGAGAAACGTTCGTGCACCGGTCTGCAGAATTGCGTACGAAGCGATTGTGCATACGATGAAAATGCCAAACTTCCCGAATGAGCCATTCTTATAAGACAGCAGCGAAATCGCCATGAGGATGCAAGAAATCGAAGCCATGGTATGCTCTGTGTTCGCTAGACCCTCGAAATACGTGCCGCCACCCCAGCTGGTGACGTAGCCGGTTCTCGTTAAAAGTAGGACGGCAAGCAGTGCGGTAGCCACAACTATGCTAGCAACCAACAGCTTTCGGTACCGCCCACAGGCGTCTACCATGCTATTTAGGCTCCCTGGCCGTGACAGGTAGGACAGCATTAGCAACGTACACAGAAAGTAAATCCAGAATTCGACTTCATCCGAAACATTTGTAGTGAAGACCCCAATACCAATCACGGCGATAATCGAGATAACGCATGCAGTAAAAATCCTCCACCTTGTGAGGTGCATGGCAAAGTCGTAGGCGAGCAAAAGCGCGATGAGACCACCGAAGATGCGGTTCATCGAAAAGCTCATTAGCCCCTGCACCATGGCAAAAAGGGTATAGGCAACCATGAGAACGACAAGCAAACTTGAAACTGTGCGAGCAGTAGACACCTCGCGCAATACGGCGGGATTCTGTATGCGCGAGTTGCGAGTGGGGATGCTGTAACTCTCGTTCATCGCCTTGCCCTCACTACATCGAATATCCCAAACAGCTCCGGAAAGGTATTCTCGCAGGAGTAAGCTCTGTACTCATAGTTCATGGCAACTGGGAAATCATGCA
>JAUNIC010000024.1 GCA_030523615.1 Bacteroidales bacterium | reverse complement strand
GGTCTTTAAGGTCTTTAGCTTTTTGGGGGCTGTCCTTTATTTCAGCGGAGCTTGGGAGCAGGCGTTCGGGGCACGGATGCGCATCGCCTTCGAGAGGGTCGGGGCAATGCAATCTACGGTGACGGGGATATTGACTACCTCGGGCTTGATGCCTGTGCCGTAGAGGATGATGGGGAATGCGATGTGCGACTCGCGGGCTATCTTCGGCTGATGATGGGTGCCGATGATGCTGGTGTCCTGCGTCTTGATGTGCCATCCGGGCTGCACCTGAATGCGGAGATCGCCGGAGCGTTGCGGATTGAAGCCGCCGCGCATACGGCTGATGCCCGGCGTCCATGCGCCCTGCAGCAGACGCTGGGCGGTGAAGACGTCCTTCACACCCGACAACTGCAGGAGGAAGTCCTGCGCGCGGCTCTGGAATTCGGAAATGTTGATCTGGCGCTCTTCAAGGACCTTGTGGTTAAAGTAGATCTCGGTGCCGAGCGTCGATTCGATGTAGTCGCCTTGGCCATAGACCGCTACCATGTACATGCCAAGGAGGCTCACGGCGCGGTTGACGTCGAACGTGCCGCTGGGGATGCGGAACTTCGAGAGGTCTGTCGGTTCTTCTTCGCTGTATCCCGTCGAGGTCAGGGCGAAGAGGGCGTTGCCTTTGCCCACCTTCTTCTCCACCGTCTCGATGATGGCGGCGATGGCACGGTCGAGACGCACGTAGGTGTCCTGAATCTCGAGCGGCATGGTGCTCACAGCGTTGTGTTCGAAGTTGCCGGCGTAGAGCGAAACGGCGAGATAGTCCGGTGTGGCGTCGTCGCCGAGTTCCGACATTTCAACGGCCATACATGCTGTGGCGGCCACTTCGTCGTTGACGAGGCCCGAGGTCTTGAACGACACGTACTGCTGGTTGCCTTTGAAGACGTGTTCGAAACTTTTGTCGACGGGGCGGCTCAAGAAGTAGGAGAAGTTGGCGTTCTCTGTGACGAGGGGTCGCCACAGCTCCTTCTTGAGCCGTTGATCGAGGCTTTGATGCGTATTGCGATGGTCAGCCCAAAGGGGCATGGTGCTTTCGTAGTAAGAGGTGGAAGCCCAGAATCCCGTCTGGTCGTCGATCCACACGCAGTAGTCGGCAGCGTGGCCGGCAGAGAGGATGGCGGCATCGGCATCGGGCGCAATGCTGAAGACCTTCGCCGCGCCGTCGGTTGCCACTTTGAGTTCGTCGCTGATGGTGCTCACGTTGAGCCATTTCGGCGAGTACTGCTCTACGGTGACGAGGCCTTTGACCGTGCGGTCCTCCACGCAGTACATGGGGCGGAGGGTTTCGCGGTTCATCCAGTACATGCTCACGATGCCGTGGTCGGCGGCAGAAGTGCCGGTGGCGAGGGTGGCGGCTGCGCTGGCGCGGTCGGGATGGTGGAGGGGATATTCGCCAGCGGTGTAGATGGTGCCTTCGCGCATCAGGAGCTGGAGGCCGTCGGGGCCGTAGAGCGGCGAGAAGGCATCGAGATAGTCGCTACGGAGCTGGTCGATGAGTATGTTGACCACCAGACGCGGCACGTTGGCGCCCTGGTTGCTTTCGCCCACGACGCTCTGGGCCTCGGCTTCTGCAGCCAAGGTCGACATGATGGTGATGAGGGCGAGTATCAGGTTGTGGCGGTACATTTACTAAGGGAAGAGGTAGGAGGTAAGAGGTAAGAGGGTGGGTGGTTATTTCAACTTCGCTCTGGTGGTGACGGTGATGACGATGGGGATGAGGGCGTAGGGTAAATCCTGAAGGCCGCAGATGTCGACGAGCATGGTGGCGATGGCCATAATGGTGGCAAACCAGACAAAAATGCTCTCGAACTTTCCGCCCACGAGGCGGGCGGGGATGCCGAGGAAGAAGAGCGGGTTGAAGATGAGGAGCAGCCAGTTGGTGCCGACGGCGGGGTGCTCGCTCCAGCCTACCATGATGACGAGGAGAATGCCGACGATGCCCAGCAGCGTCCACATGGTGAAGTCGAAGGCGTTACCCCAGATGCGCCACGCACGCTGCGAGGCGGTGGGAGCACCGATGCGCTGTGCTGCGAGATTGGCCTTGCGCTCAAACATCGTGATGATGATCGCAACGCCGCAGAGTGCACCAAATAGTATCATCGGAGTGAAAGGCACGGCGGGGTGGCGTTCCTGCGGCACGAGGAAGGGTGTGAGGCTCTGCGTCTTGCTGACGAGCGGACGCACGCTTCCGTCTTTGCCTTTTATCTTAGCGTTCTCGAAGAAGTTCTCAGCGTAAGTCGGGAGGAAGTTGACGCTGTCTACGAGCGCCTTGATGGTGTGGGTCTCGTCGACCTCAGGACCGAGAAGCAGGTCTTGACCAAATTCGTACCACGGGCTCTTGGTCGTGAATTCGTGAATCATGGTGCGCTGCGTCGTTGTCTTCCCGTGTTCTACGATGGAGGGATAGACGAGTTCTTCGCCGCAAGCTTTGACGGCTTCCTTGATAGCGTCGACGGCACGGGTGGTGCAGTTGTCGTAGAGGAAGTTGTAGCGATACGTCCAGTGGGCGCCGAGGACGGTCTCCTTCTTGGGCACTCCCGTCGTGGGATTGCTGAAGGCGTAGTCGTGCGTCTCGTATCCTTCACTTTCCAGCACATTGCGCATGGCCTTCTTGACGTAGTCGGCCTCCTCGGGAGTGAGGTTCAGCACCTGTTCTGTAATGCCCATGTCGTCGCGCATGAGGTCCATGATGAAGATGGGCATCGTCTGGTAGGCCATGGAGTAATCCGTCAGGCCCAGGATGAACTTCATGACGAAGTTGGGCGTGTTGAACGAGAACCATCCGAAGTTTACGGCCCAATCCTCCTGGCCGTACTGCAGGCGGAGTGCGGTGTGGCCGTAGAGACGGTGAATCTGGTCGCCGGGGCTACACGTCAGGAACGATACCACAGTCGTGTCGTTCGCCTCGTCCGCGCTGATCGCCTCGCGGTGCTGTGCGGTGGCTCCCGTGGTGCCGTCGGTCGTGGATTCCGCGTTTTGCGCCACGCTGACCACGGCGGGCAGCAGGAGGGCTATGATGATTGTGAGGATTTTTCTCGTCATAATGATGGTGGGTTTCTTTATTTGCGCGGCAAATTTAAGAAAAATCGCTCATTGCGGCAATATTATCCTTGATTTTTTCCCGTTTTCGCCATCTTTTATGTATCTTTGCCGTCAAAATCGCCCATTTATCACCTATGAGATACATTTTTGCCTCCTTTTTTCTCCTCTTTAATTTATGCGCAACGCACGCTCACGGCGTGCAGGCAGATACGCTCGATATAGAAGTTGAGACGGCCGAAGCGGTAGTCGCTGATGCTGTCGAGACAACTTCCATTGACCTCGTGGCCGCCGATACCACGGCCGTTGCCGATGCTGCAATCACGGCAGTCGACGATCCCGCCACCCGTTTCCGTGCCCGTCAACTCGCATTTCCTGCCGTGGCCATCGCTTTGGGTGGAGCTGGTGTGAAAAACCACCTCTTCGACACCAACAGCGACCGCGAACGCTGGACGACCATCGACGATCAGCTGCAGTACGTTCCCATTGTGGCCTATGCCGGCCTCGGTTTCATCCCCGGTGTGAAGCATCGCCACAACTTCGGCGAACGATTTCTCGCAGGCGCCACGGCCTACGTCTTTATGACGGGTATGGCGCAGGGCTTGAAGCACATCGTGCGTGAGCCCCGTCCCGACACGGGCAAGGAAAACTCCTTCCCTTCGGACCACACCGCCACGGCTTTCTGCGGCGCCGAACTCTGTCGATTGGAGTACGGAAATGCCTACGGTGCAGCGGCTTACGCCTTTGCGGCTACGACAGGCGTGATGCGTGTGGTGAACAATCGCCATTGGTGCAACGATGTTCTCGCCGGCGCCGGCATCGGTTTCCTTTCCGCCCACATCGGCTATTGGCTCCTGCCCTGGGAGAAGCGTCTCTGTCAACGTGTTTTTCATCGCAAAAAACATAAATCGCTGAATAATAGCTATAATACAAATGCGAGTGGTGCAGATGGTGGCAGTAGTTCCACTCCTTTTATCCTCGCTCCGTCGTATGATTACGAGACGAGAACCCCTTCGCTTTCGTTCTCAATGCGTTTTTGATGTATGTAAAAACCGTTCGCCATTTTCAAAAGGCGTGAAAACGCTATATATTCAGCGAATGCAGAACCATAGACAAAGCTAAACAATGTATAAGATTCTCCTTTCTGTAAGCAGATTTATCAGTGGCAGGGCGAGCCTTGTCGTTATCCTCACGGCAGTTGTTACCTTCTTCTTTCCCGCGCTTTTCGAGTGGGTTAAAGGCAATACGCAGACCGTTATCATCGGCATTATCATGCTCACAATGGGTCTCACGCTGCGCACACAGGATTTTCAACTTCTTGCACGTCGCCCGGGCGATATCCTCATAGGTGCCGCTGCTCAGTTCACGGTCATGCCGCTTGTGGCATTTGGCTTGTCGTGGCTATTCAGCCAGATTCCTGCCTTTGCCCCGTATAGCGTTCCGTTGACGATCGGCATTGTGCTCGTAGGTTGCTGTCCGGGTGGTGTGTCGAGCAACATCATGTCGTTCCTCTGTCAGGGCGACGTTGCTTTCAGCATCGGCATGACGTGCGTCTCCACGCTCCTCGCTCCCGTTCTCACTCCGCTCCTCGTGCTTTGGCTGGCAGGCGCAAAGGTAGAGGTGGATGCCATGGGCATGTTCCGCCAAATCTTTATCGTGACGATCATCCCCATTGCTATCGGTTACGCCCTTAACCTTTGGTTGGGCAAGAAGGCTGTCTTTCAGGACATCCAGGCATTGATGCCCGGCCTCTCTGTCGCATGTCTCGCCATCATTGTCGGTGGGGTAGTGACCACGGTTCACGATCCTCTTGTTGAGAGCGGTATCCTGCTCTTCGTTCTGACTTTTGCTATCGTGCTGTGCCACAATACGCTGGGATATGCTTTGGGCTATACGATTGCACATTTTTGTCGTTTCTCGACGGCCAAAAAGCGCACGTTGAGTATTGAGGTGGGCATGCAGAATGCCGGCCTTGGCACGAACCTCGCCATGACCTTCTTTGTGGCCACGAATCCCCTCGCCGTGGTTCCTTGTGCCATCAGTTGTGCCTGGCACAGCATTTCCGGTACCATCCTCGCCGAAATCTTCGTTCGGTGGGACAGACGGCAATCCGCCCGTGCGTAGAAGCATCCCATCCCTGTTTTCCTCCATTTTCTTTGGTACATTCGCAGATAATGCTTAAATTTGCAGCGTAATTTAGAACATTTCAGCATTGAAGTGGCAAAACGCATCATTTCATCACGACAATTATGATATTCAAAGCATATACAGATTTACGTCAGGAACTAAAAAAGAATCACGCCTTTGGTGTGGTCGGTGCAGAAGCGTCATTGCGTTTTAAAAATGCGCTGTCTTCGCTATTGCCAAAGTTCAAAACAGGTGTTTCTGAAGAAGACGAAAAATCCTTTGTTGGCGATTTCTTGAAGGAAGCCTACTATAACGGTAGCAATGCCATTCGCATTGGTGCCCACCATAATATCGATTGCCAGATTCACGTTGACAATGATGGAAATTCTCCTATCGGTGTGATTATCGAGAATAAATTCAGCAAGGCTAAGGGCAATGAAATGGTGAAGGATGGCGATTTGTTGCATAAAGCTTTTTATGAGACTATTCTTTACTATCTGCGTGAGCGCGAGGCAAAGAACAATAGTTTGCGGCGTATTGTCATCACAAATATGGAAGAATGGTTCATCTTTGATGCGCTTGACTATAACCGTATTTTCTACAAGTCCCCTCTCCTGAAACTTTATCGTGACTATGCGGCCAAGCGGGTATCGGATGCCAGCACTGCAGCTTTCTATGCCGAATGCGAAGAATTTGTGAAGAAGTCCAGCATCACGCTTCGTTATGCTTATTTCAATTTCCCTAATTTGGCATATACAAAGGACGGGAAGGTCAGAGAGCACGTGACCGATTTGTATTATCTGCTTTCTCCTTATTATCTTCTCAAGGAGGACAATGACACCAAGACCGTAAAGATGAACTCTGCTTTTTACAATGAGTTGCTTTACATTATGGGCCTTGGTGAGATTGAAGAAGGTAAATCAAAGACGAAATACATTAGAAGACTTAAAGAGAAGGACCGTAAGGAAGGATCGTTGGTGGAGAATGTCATCTCGTTCATAAAATCGCATGGCATGGTGTCAAAACTCACCAAGTTCTATGGTGACAAGAGCGAGGATGATATGATTTTCAGCACAGCGCTCAATCTTTCCATTACTTGGGTAAACCGCATATTGTTCCTTAAACTGCTTGAAGGACAATTGCTTTACTTCCATAAGAATGACAAGAAGTACAAATTCTTCGATACTGACCGGAACATTGCTGATAACGAAATCACGTACGACGATATTGACGATTTGTTCTTCTATGTGCTGAATGTTCCGGAGGACAAACGAGAAAAGATATTTAGCAAGAAGTTTTCTATGGTTCCGTATCTGAACAGTTCTCTCTTTGAGCCGACAGATATGGAGAAGAAGATTATGTTTGTTGGCAATCTGAACCAGAACTTCCCTTTGCCATTATACAAATCTTCAATTTTAAACGGAGATATCCCTCAAGGAGTAGAATATAATTCACTCCAGTACTTATTGCATTTTCTTGACAAGTTTGATTTCGGATCAGGTGACAAGAGAACTCAGAATCCTGATACGCTCATTTCTGCATCTGTTTTGGGATACATCTTCGAAAAGATCAATGGTTATCAAGACGGCTCTTTCTACACGCCAGAGGATATTACCCAGTACATGTGCCACAATACCATAGAGAAAGCCGTGATTGCTCGTTTCAAAGAGCATGAGCATTTTTCTGCATGTAATACCATTACGGATATTTACAATAAGATTGAAAACGATGAGGAAGCAAACAAGATTTTTTATTCGGTGAAGATTTGTGACCCTGCTGTTGGTAGTGGACATTTCCTCGTTGCGGCTTTGAATAAAATGCTGGCATTGCGTCGCGACCTCGGATTACTGAAGGACGATGACGGAAAACTCATCACGAAAAGTGTCAATATAGATGTGATGACCGATGACCTGAGAATTCTGAATTGTGACGACGGCAAACCTTTCCAGTACGTGGAGGGCAACGAAGCCAGTCAGAAAATTCAGAAAACTCTCTTTGTCGAGAAGAAGAGAATCATCGAGAACTGCCTTTTCGGTGTGGATATAAATCCCAATGCCGCCAATATCTGTCGTTTGAGACTTTGGATAGAACTGCTGAAGTGCGCCTATTACAACGAAAATGGCAGGCTTCAGACACTTCCCAATATCGACATAAACATAAAATGTGGCGATTCGCTCATTCAGAAGTATCCTGTAAAAACAGGAACGAGTGTACTTGCTGATTTTAAGGAAGATGGCGAGTTGGGAAAACTCGTAAACCAGTATGCCGATAAGGTAAGTGAATATAAGGAGACAAGTGATAAGGCTGTCAAGGCTCTTTTGAAGAAAGATATCGCTCAAATCAAGTCTGTCATCAGCGAAAATGCTCAATTGGATTTGTTTGGGGCTAAAGCCTATGATGGCATCTACCACAACTCTTTGGAGTGGATGCTGGAGTTCCCTGAGGTATGGAATGAGCGAAAGGAGTTCATGGGCTTCGATGTCGTCATCGGCAATCCGCCGTATATCTTCAATCGCAATCTCGACGGTAAGGTACGCGAAATATATTCCCGCCGTGTCGGCAAAACCGATTCGTACGTATATTTCATCTATTTGGGACTTGCCATCACCAGAGTTGGAGGAATACTGTCGTTCGTCACTCCCAACACGTACTTTACCTTGACCTCACACACCGATGTGCGTAAGGAATTGCTGAAGTACGGCAATCTGGACATGACTTATACGGGATATTGCTTTGACACAGCATACGTCGAGACGATAGTATTCCAGCTGAAGAATCAGGCAGATGAGACGGGTGTGCTTTCTTACTATGATAGTTTGGAAACAAGCTCTTGCTACGAGTGTGACAAGCAGTTGTTCAAAGAGAATATCATGTGCCGATTCTTTGTTCCCAATGAGCAGAATGTCGCAATCTGTTCTGGCATTCAATCTGGCATTGCAGGTATTTATGAGAGATACAAACGAATCATAACCCGAGATTCTGGTATTCCAAGTGATGTTCGTAGAGAAAACATACAAACCTACAGCGAAGAACTGGCCGAAGGAACCTTGACGCTTTTAGGACTTATCTCAGATGGTGACCAGGGATTGGTTACGGGCAACAACAGCAAGTATCTCGGAACAATTTGCAACGACTCCGAACTGAAGGACGAGATCGATAGACGTTTCCTCGAAATACTGAACAGAGAAGGGAGTCTGAATGTGTCGTTAGAAGAGTTCCGTGCAGACAAGCAACTCTATTACGATAAAGCCGAAGAACTCAAGACGAAAGAGGGAAAACCTGCCTTGTTCGGAAAATTCTTCCTGTACAAGACGGCAACTTTGGATGAAATACATAAATATGAGGACCTTGACGCCGATTCGCAGAAGCATGGTACAGATGGCGATTGCTGGGTTATCTACAATAGAGGCAATTCCGATGGAGTACGTTGGAATGTCCCTGCAGCCGAGGTCATAAACTGGCGCAAGGAGTATGTCCATGAGTTGAGGACAAGTACAAACACCAATTCAAGATGGCAGGGTGAATCCTACTATCCGACAACAGGCTTTGGTTGGGTTGACTTCTTTACCGACAGATTGAAAGCATTCGGTGTGACAAAAGGCCCGTATTCGAAGAATGTCATCAAGATGCATAGTTTCTGTCCATTGGTGAGCGATAAGTACATCCTTGCCGTGCTCAATTCCGAGTTCATGGCTTACTATGTAAAGAACATGATAACCATCACTCATACACTACAGATCAACGATGGCCGATTGATCCCTATCATAGTGCCGACGGTTGGGCAGCATTCAGAGATTGTATCATTAGTTGATAGAATTTCTGCTGGTGAAAACGAAGAAGAGTGCATGAAAGAGATGAACGAGAAGGTCGAGGCTTTGTACCGACCATTTTTCATGAATCCCTGACGCGCAGTGTGATTTGGTGCCATACAATGTTTCTGAAAAAAATATTAATATTTGGCCTTTCCTTGGCACCGCTTAATACATTGGAATACAAATAGAAATAGGGTGCCAAGGGTTGCGATTTCGATACCCTGATTGGCAACAAAACTCTAAAATACGTAATAAAACAAAACGACAAAATACAACACTATGAAACGCATACTTGTTTCCGCTGCTTTCGCAGCAATGGCTCTCTGCCCCGCCTTGGCGCAGCAGACTACTTATGTCCCGACGCCCGAGAACATTGCCTCGCGCCAGGACTTCGCCGAGCGCCGCTTCGGCATCTTCCTCCATTGGGGCCTCTACTCCATGTTTGCCCAGGGCGAGTGGTACATGCAGAACGCCGGCATCCCCTACGCTGAGTACTCCAAAGCCGCCTCGGCCTTCTATCCCGCCAACTTCAACGCCCACGATTGGGTGGCTGCCATCAAGGCCAGCGGTGCGGGCTACATCACCATCACCTCGCGCCACCACGAGGGGTTCTCCATGTGGGACACCAAGTGCTCCGACTACGACATCATCGACGCTACTCCCTTCAAGCGCGACGTGCTCAAGGAGTTGGCCGAGGAGTGCCAGAAGCAGGACATTCGTCTTCACTTCTACTACAGCCACCTCGACTGGGGCCGCGACGATTACCCCATGGGCCGCACCGGTACGCAGTGCAAAAAGGACCCCACGAAAGCCGACTGGAAGCATTACTACAAGTTCATGAACGATCAGCTCACCGAGCTCCTCACGAACTATGGCCCCATCGGCGCTATCTGGTTCGACGGCTGGTGGGATCACGATTCCGATGCTACTCCCTTCGACTGGGAACTTCCTGAGCAGTACGAACTTATCCATCGCCTTCAGCCCGCTTGCCTTGTGGGCAACAACCACCACATGAGCCCCAATCCCGGCGAGGATATCCAGATTTTCGAACGCGACCTGCCTGGCGAAAACAAGGCCGGTTTTGTCGACGAAGCAGCCGAAATCAGCCGTCTGCCGCTCGAGACCTGCGAAACCATGAATGGCATGTGGGGCTACAAGATTATCGACCAGAACTACAAGTCGGCCACGCAGCTCGTCCATTACCTCGTCAACACCGCCGGCAAGGGTGCCAACCTGCTCATGAACATCGGCCCTCAGCCCAACGGCGAACTGCCCGCAACGGCTGTTCAGCGCCTCAAGGAAATGGGCGAATGGATGAACGGTTGCGAGCGCGGCACGAGCAAAGTCAATCCCTCCGGCCTTGCCCACGTGGAGACCATCCGCGGCACCGTCGCTGGCGACGTGCCTGTGCAGTCTTGGGGCGCCACCACACGCTGCGGCAACCGCCTTTTCGTCCACATCCTCAAGCACGACCAGCAGGAGCTCTATCTGCCCCTCAACTGCAAGGTAGTCAAGGCCTTCGCCTTCGACGATAAGGCTCCCGTCAAGGTGACGAAGACTCCCTCAGGCGTTGTCCTCACTCTTCCCGCCGTGCCTACAGGCGTCGACTACGTCGTGGAGCTCGAGACGAAGTAAGCTGCGCTCGATTCCTCTGCCGACTCACCCTTCTTTCGTCCCGAATTGGAGAATTTGAGAATTATTGCGCTCTTTTGCTGCGCTTCTCGATTCTCCACTTCGGGATGTTTTTTTACGATTTTGTGCTTTTTTACTTAAGTTTTGTGGCGCTCCTTCGTCTTATGGACAAACGCCTAACAAAAGCAACGACCATGAAACACCTCATTTGTCTCATTTTAGTCCTCCTCTGCTGCTCCACGGCAGCGTTGGCCGATTCTTCGCACTCTACGGGGACGAAGCAAACGGCTCAAGCGCTCGGCCCTGACGACGACGCGCAGTTGCGCTTGCTAGCCAAGTGGGTGCAGAACGCTCGCAACTTCGACCGCGAGTTCACCCGCGAGAAGGTTTATCTCCATCTCGACAATTCGGCCTACTTCGAGGACGAGACCATCTGGTTCAAGGCCTATGTGGTGCGTGCTTCGACGCTCTGTCCCGACAGCGCGCTGAGCCATGTGCTTTACGTCGATCTCCTCGACAGCCGCGGCGAGACCGTCGAGCAGAAACTCGTCCACATCGACGAACTCGGTCAGGGCGAAGGTGCTTTCGAACTGAAGGATCCCGTGCGTAGCGGCTATTATGAGATTCGTGCTTATACGCGTGCCTTAAGTAATTGGGGCTCTGAGGCTTGTTTCTCGCGCGTTATCCCAGTTTTTAAGGCGTCGCTCGCTTCGCTTTTGACCAGCGAGGGAGCGCAGAACAGTTCCATCAATCTCGAAGTTCCCCTGCCCGAGGAAGATCCCAATCTTGTCTTCGGCGCACAGCGTCCGAGCGTTCCCAAGTGCACTTCGCAGCGTCTCGTATTCTTCCCTGAGGGCGGTAACCGCGTGGGTGGAGTGGAGCAGAGCATTGCCTACCAGCTCACCGACGAACAGGGCCGCGGCCTCGCACAGAAGGTCAGCGTCCGCCGCGCCGACGGCATCGTCATAGCCGAGAGCACCGCCAACGCCGAGGGAATGGGCCGCTTCACATTGCCGGCCGACATTCCCGCCACGGAGGCGCTCTATGCTCTCACGTCTGACAAGCGCTTCACGTTGCCCGATGCCGTTCCCCAGGCGCAGTATGTCCTTGGCGTTGAGAAGGTAAGAGGTAATGGGGAAGAGGGAAGAGGTAATGAGGAAGGTGTAGATGACGACGAGGACGATGCCTACGAGATTCACATCCGTTCCAACGCCGACCGCCAGCGCCTGCTCGGTCTTCTCGTCAGTTGCCGCGCCCGTCCTTGTTATTTCGACACCATCCACGTCTTCGCTCACGACGACATCGTCATGACGCTCGATGCCGAGGTGTTTCGCGACGGCGTCAACTGCATCGATCTCTTCGACGAGGACGGCCACAGCCTTTGCCGTCGCCTTGTGTGGAAGCAACCAGTGCCCGACCGCAATCTCGAACTCTCTGTGCGACAGAATGCTGCCACGTTCGACGCGTTCAGCCCCATCGCTCTCGATCTCCATCTCAACAATTGCGAAGGTTACGCTGTGCCCGACGCTACTTTCTCCGTCAGCGTGCGCAATGCCGATGCCGACGTGGTGGCTTCGCCCGCAGTTGATCTCACCACCGAACTTCTCCTTTCCAGCGAACTCCGCGGCTACATTCATCGCCCTGAGCAGTACTGCGTTGCTGACCCCGACGACGAAGCTGCACAGCGTGCTGCCGCCGACGCCATTGACCTTTTGCTCCTCGTGCAGGGTTGGTCGGCTGAGGACTTTGAAACCTTCGCCGGCGCGAAACCTTTCAACCTTCAGCAGCCCATTGAGAACCACCTCATGCTCGACGGCACCGTCTACCGCGACAACGACAACCGCGCGCCTTATCCCGGCCTCGACCTCCATCTGCAGATGTACACCCGCGAGGGCGCTTCGCTCGAAGCCTACGCCACGACCGACGAGAACGGCCGCTTTGCCTTCGAGAGTGCTGCTGACTATTGCGGCGAATGGATTGCGCAGTTCGTTACCGATGAAACCACGACCAACCGCCGCGGCCATGAGGTGACAAAGAAGCGTTGGAGCCGCATTGCCCTCAACCGTTGGTTTGAGCCCAAACTCCGTCCGTTCTATCCCCAAGAATTTGAGATTCAGGCTCCTGCAAAGCGTTCCTCCCTCCTTCCTCCTCCCTCCGCCCTGATGGAGTGGACTGACACCATCCAGCGCGTGCTCATCAACCACAATCTCGGTGAGGCCGTCGCTGTGCATTACAACGGCTATCGCGGCCTCGTGGGCAATCGCTACACGTACAACGGCGGCGAAGCGGCGGCTCTGCGCCACCCCTCCTTTTATATAAATGTGGGGCGCGAGAACGAGCGCCGCAAGGATGCCGGCCTCGGCGAAGGCACCATCTTCGACATTCTCGCAGAAGCCATCTGCCGCAAATTGGCCTTCACGCAACCCATCAGTGCCAATGGAACTCTCCAGCGTCAGGAGCTGCAGGTAGGCGCGGCGAGTGTGGCTGACGGTTTTCAGTACGTTGAGGCAGAGGGTGTGCGCTACATGGAAAATCCTAAGACTGAGGTGAGCTTCCTTCACAATGTGCCCGTCGTCGAAATCAACAACAAACCGTGTGTTTTCTTCCTTAACAACGAGGTCGTGGGCTATGGCTACGGCAATTCGCTCGCTATCGAAGAGGGCGATATGGCCAGTGAATTCAAGAGCATCGTCATCATGCCCGAACGTCACGATTGGATGCGCTTCTGGCCCGTGGGCCGCGGAACATCATGCCCGGCGGAGAACAATCCGTACCTTGATGGCAAACCCTACTACGGCATCTTCCTCTACAACCGTCCCGACGCTTTCCGCTACTACACGAAGAAGGGTGTCGACAAGCGCATCATCCAGGGCTACGACGTGCCCCGCAAGTTCTACACGCCGCAGTACAACGGCATCGACGAACCTACGCCCGACGACTTCCGCCGCACGCTCTGTTGGCGTCCCAACGTCACGACCGACAGCGAGGGCCACGCCTCTGTCGTCTTCTTCAACGACGCCACCGACGGCCAGCGCATCACCATCAGCGTGCGCGGCATTACCGCCGACGGCAGCGTCATCTCGTTCGACCGATGAACCGTAATTCTGAAATCAGGGATAAGAAACATTCATGGAAGATTTCCAACACCTCGCCACAGCCCTCCGTCCTGCGCTTGTGCAGGTCGGGATGGACTTTTTTGCCTCGGCCGACGATGCCGAGGATGTGGCGCAGGAGGCCCTCGTGAGGCTGTGGGAGTTCTATCGCCGCATGGATACTGAGCCGCGCAACGTCCGTGCCCTCGCCATCCGCATCGCTAAAAACGTGTGCGTAGATATGCACCGCCATCGGCACGGCGAACTTTTTTCACCGCTCGACGACGCGGAACGGGGTGTAGCCGATTCGCCCCATGAACTCCTTGAACGGCGCGAAGCTTCGCTGCGTCTGCGCCGCGCTATGGAGCTCCTTGACCACCGCGAACGCCAGTTGCTGGAGATGCGCATCTTCCAGGATCTCACGGCCGACGAGATTGCACAGCGCACCGGCATCCCGAAGCCTTCCGTCCTCTCCATGATCTCCATGGCCAAACGAAAATTGATAAACCTCTTAAAACCACAACGATGAACGACATCCAACGACTCATTGACCGCTACCTTGCCGAAGGACTTTCCTCCGATGAGCTTGCGCGCCTCTCCCGTGCCGTCCATCGTGACGATGCGCCGGAGGATTGGCTCGTTATTCGCGAAATGCTCGATACGCTCTCCGAAGGCGAGGACGACTACGATCTGATGTTGGCGGCCCGCACCTCTGCTGTTTTAGCCTCTGCACCTGCAGCTCGCATGCAGAGAATATGGAAAGGCTGGCGCATCGCTGCCTCCGTCCTCCTCGTTGCCGCCATAGGTGCCACGCTTTATTTTACGCACAATAGCGAACCCGCCGTCGCGAACGCAAAGAAAGACAGTGTTAGTGCCCCTGCGCAGTGCGCAAAAACCGTTGAAGCGCTTACCGTGGCAGAAGCAAGCAATACGCTTGAAACTTCCGCTCCTTCCACAGTGTCTGCCAAGAAAAAACTGGCCGCAGAGACGCGTCCTGCATCCCGGCGCTCCCGCATTGCTGCGCCAGCTCCCGACGTTTCCGAAATCGCCGAGACAAACGATGTTCCTGCAGAGACGTACGACGTGCCCGAGCGCCGCATCTATTCCTGCAATCTCCTTGATCAAGTTCCCGATAACTACGACGCTCCGCCCTCTGCGACCGACGGCTATTAGTACGTTTTCCCGCTCTTTTTGCTCCATAAATATGCATCAGCGCCACGTTTCTACGACAGAAACGTGGCGCTGATGGTTGTAAATTGTAAATCTTGTGGTTTCGATTTCAACGGTTGGGCAACTGCTGGTAACGCTTGCGGCCGCGGGCGTAGTATTGCCAAAGGAGGCTGATGTCGCGGCGCTCGGGGATGGGGTTGACGACCATGGCGGCGAGGTTCGCGCGGCGGTCGGCTTCGAAGTCGCGGCGCCAAGCCTTGTAGTCGCGGCGCGCACGGAAGATGGCGCGGGCGTTGGCAAAGTCCAGCTTCGCCATGAACTGCAGGGCGGCAACCCAATCGAGCACGGTGCGGCGACGGAGCACGCGCTGCATCTCGCCCTCGGGCAGATTCTTGTAGAGCATCGTCAGATTGTTGCGGAAGTTGAGGTACGTCTTGCGCGGATTGTCCTGCGGAAGCGTTCCACCGCCCACATGGTACACCACGCTCTGCGGCACACACACGATGCGGCGACTGCGGCTGCGAAGGCGCCAGCAGAGGTCAATCTCCTCGTTGTGGGCAAAGAAGCGGCCGTCAAGTCCTCCAACTTCTTGCCAATCCTTTGCGCGGATCATCAGCGCTGCACCCGTGGCCCAAAAGATGTCGGCCACCGTGTCGTACTGTCCCTTGTCCTCCTCGGCCACGCCGAAGATGCGGCCACGGCAGAAGGGGTAGCCGTCGCGGTCGATGAAACCGCCGCATGCACCGGCATACTCCAAACGCGAGCGGTCCCACTCGGCGCGCACTTTGGGTTGGCAAGCGGCGCAGTCGGGATGGGCGTCCATATATTCGCGCAATGGACGTAGCCACCCGTCGGTACACTCCACGTCGCTATTGAGCAACAGTAGGTATTCGTAGTTCGGTCCGCTCTCTTCCTCCAATTTCTTGAAAGCCTGATTGTAACCTTCTGCAAATCCGTAGTTTTGGTCGAGAGCCAGGATGCGCACCTCGGGAAACTCCGTGCGGAGCATTTCGAGCGAGTCGTCGGTCGACCCGTTGTCGGCTACGATGACTTCGCCCTCACCGGCACAACCGGCAATGACGCTGGGGAGGAAACGGCGCATCATGGCGCTGCCGTTCCAATTTAGAATGACGACGGCAATCACTGTTTAATTAAAAATTAAGAATTAAAAATTAAAATTCCGTGCTGATGGGCGTAGCAATGAGCGCTTCGCGGTCTTCGGTGAAATCGCCGAGGCGGACGTGGCCCATGACGTCGGGCGTAGCGGTGCAGCCCTCTGCAAGTTCCACGCGGATGTAGTTGTCTGTCCAGCCTTGCAGTGGCTTGCCTGGGCGGCCGTGTTCCCACAGGACGGGGCGCTCGGTGCCGATAAAACGGCGGTAGTGCTCCAGACGCTTCTCCTCGCTGATGGCAATGAGGCGCTGGCTGCGCTCGTGCTTCTCCTGTGGAGTGACGACGTGCGGAATCTCTAAAGCCTTTGTGCCGGGGCGCTCTGAGTAGCTGAAGACGTGCAGCTGCGAAATGTCGAGCGAGCGGATAAAGTCCTCTGCCTCACGGAAATACTCCTCCGTCTCGCCGCGTGTGCCCACGATGACGTCCACACCAATGAAGGCGTCGGGCATCACGGCCTTGATGCGCTCAATCTTCGAGCGGAAGAGTGCCGTGTCGTAGTGGCGGTGCATGAGTTTGAGCACAGCGTCGCTGCCGCTTTGCAGGGGGATGTGGAAGTGGGGCATAAAGGCGCGGCTCTGGGCGCAGTACTCTATGATTTCGTCGGTGAGCAAGTTGGGCTCGATGCTCGAAATGCGATAACGCTCAATGCCTTCTACAGCATCAAGAGCACGGACGAGGTCATAGAACGTCTCGCCCGTTGTGCGGCCGAAGTCACCGATGTTTACGCCTGTGATGACGATCTCCTTGCCTCCTGCGGCAGCGGCTTCGCGGGCTTGCTCCACAAGTGATGCGATGGAGCCGTTGCGGCTGCGGCCACGGGCGATGGGAATGGTGCAGTAGGTGCAGTAATAGTTGCAGCCGTCCTGCACCTTGAGGAAATAGCGGGTTCGTTCGCCGCGCGAGCAGGATGGCACGAAGGTGCGGATGTCCTTGAGCGGAGTGGAGTAGTACACGCCCTCGCCTCCTGCCTTGAGAAGTTCTTCCAGGAGTTCGATGACGCGGCCCTTGTTCTCCATACCCACCACGAGGTTCACGCCTTCGAGCGTGGTGAGGTGCTCAGCGCTGAGCTGCGCGTAGCATCCCATCACGACGATCACGGCGTCGGGGTTGCGGCGATGCAGGCGGCTGATGGCGTGGCGGCACTTCGCTTCGGCCTCGCCGGTGACGCTGCAGGTGTTGACGAAGCAGATGTCGGCCGTCTCGCCGTCGGCGGCGTCCACCACGCCGCGCGCCATGAGTCGGTCGCGCAGGGTCGACGTCTCGGCGTAGTTGAGTTTGCAGCCGAGGGTGACATACGTAGCTTTCTTATTATATAATATATTATAGGAGTCGTTGTGCATGAGAGGTGACGAAATTGGTCCGGCAAAGTTACGACAAAATCTTGAATACTGCAAGAGTGCGCAGGAAAATAGTATCTTTTTTGCAACGTCAAAACCGCAAACATTGGGCAAGTTACTTACCAAATGTTAAAAAATGAACAAATTCTAGAAAATAATCCCTTTTTTTCTTGCGCAGTGGCGAAAGTTGCCGTACCTTTGCATCGTTTTAATACAGCAATTGATTGTTTTACACTTAAAAATTATTTTACAAAAATGAAGAAGCTTGTTTTCATGTTCGCAGCTTTCGCAGCTATCTCTTTCGCATCTTGTGGTTCTAAGACCGAGGCTCCCGTTGAGGCAGCTGACAGCATCGCTGACACCACCGTTTGCGACAGCACTGACACCACCGCTTGCGACACCGTTAAGGCTGACAGCGTTAAGGCTTAATCCTTAAAGCGAAAGGCTCAGACATAGCTCGAATTTAGTTTCGAACATGGGCAGTGTACAAGGTACAATCTGCCACTGAGAAAAATAGGACCAGCAGAGCGAGAGCTCCGCTGGTTTCTTTTTTGTGTATATATCAGCTTTTTAATGCGTTATGCCCAAATAAACAATGAAGGATTTGGTCGTGACGCACTTTTTTTGTAAATTTGCGGCCACACACGAGAAATAAACTTACATTATTAACTATGAAGCGAATCATTAGTTTTTTCATACTCGCCATTGCTGCTCTTCAAGGCGCATGGGCTTACGACTTCGTGACCGACGGCATGGCATTCTCCGTGACCGACGCTGCGAAGAAAGAGGTCGTGCTCGAGTACGACCCTATGCACCCCTATACCGGCGACTTCGTCATTCCCGCCACGGCGACGAACGGTAACACGACCTACAGCGTCGTCGGCACCGGCACGATGTGTTTCTACGCCAGCACCATCAGTAGCATCACTTTCGGCGCGAACCAAACCTACATCGGCGAAAACACCTTCTTCGGCTGTGCCAATCTGACGCACGTCGAAATCCCCGAACGCATCACCAGCATAGGAGGATCAGTTTTTATGTATTGCGCTAATCTCGAGGAGGTAACGCTTCCCTCTGGCATCACCGTCATCCCCGAGTACGCCTTCAACTCCTGTACCAACCTCCGCACGCTCACCATTCCCGACGCGGTGACCGATGTGGCTTATGCCTCGCTCGCTTACTGCGAAAACCTCGAGAGCGTAATCGTCGGCAGTGGCGTGAAGAGCATCGGCAAGCAAGCCTTTTTCAACAGCACGGTGAAGCACCTCGTCATGCGTGGCGAAGTGCCTCCGACGGTTAATCCCGACGCCTTCCCTGCCGAAATCCTGCAGAACACCGAGCTTGAGGTTCCCGCAGCGGCTCTCGAACGCTATCGTCAGGCTGAGGTGTGGCGCGATTTTGTCCACGTCAACGGCAACACCGACCTCGATCCCGAGCCCGTGGCTCCCATCTTTATGGAGAGCTTTGAGGATTGGGACGGCGGCACTCCCGACTGTCTGCCTGAGGGTTGGGATGAAATCTCGAAAGCCGAGCCGCCTCACGAAACCTATTGGACCAACGGCTTGAACCTCACATGGGAAATCGTTGGCCAGCGTTGGGCCGACGAACCTCAGGACGGCCAGTATTATGCCCGCATCGAGAACTTCTTCTATAGCAACAACGGCGCCATCGTCAATGGCCAGCAGGACGAGTGGCTCATCTCGCCCACCGTCCACATCCCCGACAACGGCCAAGCCCTCTACTTCCAGCTCGGCTACCATCCCGGATGGGTGCTCTGCGACGGCAAGACGCTCGAATTCACAAGTATCACCAACGTCATGGAGGTACACATCAGCCGCGACGGCGGCGAAACCTGGCAGATGATGTGGGACTGCCTCCCTGCAGCTCGCGCCCTCAGCCGCAACGAACTCATCGAAGATCTCGCCAGCACCGGATGTATGTGGCTCCCCGTGCGCATCGGCCTCCACGACTTTGCCGGCGACGACATCCGTTTCGCTTTCTGCTACGTGGGTAAGGGCGGTGCGTCGATGAACATTGACGACGTGCAGATCCGTCAACCCCAGCCCGGTGAGGAGTATCCCGAATACAGCGACACAACCGTCGATCCCACCACATTCTACGCCCACTACGGCATCCCCGAAGGCTGCTTCTTCTACGGCGACAACGACGACCTCTACCTCCTCCCTGGTGGTGTCATCATGCCCGCCCACACAGAACTCACATTCCACAACGACAGCTACGTGCCCGCTGATGCCCGCTACGAGTGGACCTATACCGATCCCGAGGCTTACAACCTCAGCTACAGCAAGTTCTCCTACAAGACTACTGGCGACAAAAACCTTACCATTAAGACCGGCAGCTTCAACTTCAGCACCCTGCCGCAGTTGAAGGCATCGTTCACCATTCCCACTGCAGAACGCGACACAACTGTCGTCTTCGCACGCAACATCGGCGAGACGGGTCGCCCCGCCTATTGGCAGGTGGGTGGCGCACCTGGCGAAGATTATTTCGGCTACGATGGCTATCAGCGTCCGCGCAACAACTACGGATTTTCTGCCTACGACCAGAACCTCGGCTCCAACGTCTACTTCGGCGATATGGCCTTCAGTTCCTATATGTTCGGCACCGGCGAATTGGCCGACGAAGCCGGCATCACGGGCTTTGCCTCCATCTTCCACCAGCCCGCAGCGCCCTATCAGATTGACGGCGGTCTGCGCATAGCCATGTGCTACGATGTGGAGGATGCCGCAGAAATACGCGTGTCGCTCCGAAAGGCTACGAAGGTCAACGAAACCACGTGGACGCTCGGTGACGAGATTGCCCACGCCACAGCCTCCGGCGCACAGCTTCGTGCGGTCGGCAAGACCTTCTCCGGCAGCACCATGCAGTGGAGCCGCTTCCTCTTCCCCGCGCTCTACGACGACGCAGGCAACGAGGTGAAGCCTCTCATCGACGAGCCCATCGCTGTGGTTGTCGAAGGTTGGAACGAAGACGGCGTCAACGAGTTTGCCGTCATGACCAACGCCACCGACCCCTACACTGAGACGTGTGCGCTCTGGACGGGTGGAGCGCTCGGCAACACCGCTCGCGCCTACTACGAACACTACGCGTTGGCCGTCACGCTCAACGCCCATTTCCCCTATCTCTACACCGAGACGCCCGACGTCCAGGTTTCGGCCAATGGTGGTTCGGCCAGCGTCAGCATCGACCAGTATCGCTACCTCATGCCCTTCGACATCGAGGGACTGCCCGAGTGGCTGACGGCCGAAAACCAGAAGGACGCCACCCAGCGCCGCTACAACAACCTCCTGACGCTCACCGCACAACCCAATATGACGGGCATTGACCGCACGGCCTCCGTGCTGCTGAGCGTTGACGACGGTAGCCGTCTCACCCTCACCGTGACACAGCCTGCTGCCGAGCAGCTCAACTATCGCATAACCTCGGCCGCCAACCGTGAGTGCGCCGTAGCGAAGAGCGTGGAAAATCCTTCGGAAGAGACTCCTGGAACCTACGCCGGCGACATCGTCATCCCCGAAAAGGTGACGCTCGACGACGGCCAGGAATACACCGTAACGAGCATCGACGCCCACGCCTTCGAACGCTGCTACGACCTGCATTCCGTCGTCATGCCCAACACCATTACCGAGATCGGCGATTCGGCCTTCTGGGGCTGTTATCGTTCGGCATCAGAAGGTCTCACAACCATCAAGATGAGCGACGGCTTGCGCCGCAGCGGCACGAGTGCCTTCTACGGTTGTGGCGCGCTGAAGAGTGTCGAAATCAACGATTTGGCCAACTGGTGTACGGTTACGTTCGACGATGCCCGCGCCAATCCGCTGCCTTGGGCTTACCACCTCATTGTGGGAGGTGAAGAACCCGAAGTGCTCCGCATCCCCGACGGCGTAGAAGAGGTAAGGAACTTCGCCTTCTACAACATCCTTGGCCGCAAACGAGTGGAATTTCCCGAAGGGGTAAAGAGCATCGGATGGGCCGCCTTCAGCTTTGCCAGCGACATCACCGAGGTTCGCTTCAATTCCGATCTGGAATTCATCACCTATGGCGCGTTCCTAATGTGCCCCAGCATTACCGACGTTTATTGTACGGGCACCACGCCTCCCGGAGCTGCCTACTTCTTCAACTACGAGTTTGACTACGACGTGACGCAGACGGCTACGCTCCATGTTCCCGCCGGTACGAAGGACGCCTATTCGAGCGCCAACCTCTGGGGCAACTTCATCCATGTGACAGAAGACGATGAAGACGGTATCCGCACCCTTACTCCCGACGCTGTCGAAGACGCTCCTGTCTACGACCTTCAGGGCCGTCGTGTGACATCTCCCGTCAAGGGCCTCTACATCAGCAACAGGGCTGCGCGAGTAAAGTAACCCCGCACTCCACACATCATAGAGCACACTCCACACATTATAAACGCACTCCGCGCATTATAAAAAGTCGCGCGCACGTAATGTATAAATGAGCAATAAAACGCAAGATGGCTGAACACAACCTACTCGGTCGGCAAGGCGAGGACGAAGCATGCTACTATTTGCTGGAGCATGACGTCCACATCCTGGAGCGCAACTGGCACGGGCGCGATTGCGAGATCGACATCATTGCCGACGACTACGGCGAGATTGTCTTCATCGAGGTGAAGACGCGCACTTCGACCGCCAACGAAATGCCTGAGGACGCTGTCGACGCCAACCGTATGTACCGCATGTCGCGAGCGGCGGAGGAGTATCTCTACCATAACAAGTTAGAGCACAATCCTTATCGTTTTGATATTATGGCACTTGAAGGTGCTGCGCCACCTTTTCGTATCCGCCACATCGTTGACGCCTTCTCGCTGAAGCCGAAAAAGTGGCAGCAGAAGTGGTGACCTACATAGTTTGGCCTACAGATAGGGAAATCCCCATAACCATGCAATAAAATGAATGCGATTCCATTGGCGCACTGCCAGCGGAATCGCATTCTGTGTTTCATTTGCGTTTGGCTTGAACAATGGTCTGTGTGTCTTTTGGAAGGAGGAGGATGCGGACTTACGGAGATCCGCAATTTGCGGGCATAGCCAAAATACGCATATCGCTGAAAACCAACATTTTGCTTAAACTCTAATTACATCCACCCTAGGGCGGACATATAACCGCCCTAGGGTGTACATATAACTGCCCTAGGTCGGATATAAGATATGGGAAGCATAATCTCCAAAAACAAAAAGCGATTCCATTGGCACACTGCCAGCGGAATCGCATTCTTTGAATGACGTGATTGGCCCCAAGTCGGGCAATATTGTCATTCTATCATTCTTTCATTTTATCATTTTATCATTTCAAAGCGCTCACCACCTGATCGGCAATGGCCTTCATGCCCTTCTGCGAGGGATGGCCCTGCTGCTTGTCGATGTCGTGGAGCTGGATGGAAGTCACGCCGTAGTGGCGTGCCACGGTGTGCATCGTTTCGGTGTGCTCCGGCTTCAGTTCCGAGTTGACGATGATGTAGAGTTCGGCGGTGGGGTAGTTGGTGCGGATGGTGCTCACAAGGCGCGCCATGGCGGGGCGGAAGTACCACATATCGTTCTCCGTCCAGTTGGCGTACTTATATTCGCCGCACTTCTCGCCCGTCCACGAGTCGTTTGTGCCGCAGCAGCAGAGGATGATGTCGGGTTCGCCGAGATAAGCCACGCGGGTGTTGAAGGAGCGATAGTCGTAGTTCTCATTTTGGTAGCCGTAGTAGCCCACGGTCGAACCACTCCACGAGTTGTTCACCTCCAGCTTGCCGCCGATGCGGTCAATGACCTGCCACCACCAAGTTTGTTCTACGCGGGTGACGTCGTTGTTCGGCGCCTTGCAGAACTGGCTGCCCTCGGGAGCGTACCAAGGTTCGTGGGTCGAGGGAATGTACCCCTCGAAGGTAGAGTAACTGTCGCCGAAGATGGTGACGCGGGGTTGGCTGTTGCCGTCAGCTTTGGCGGCGCCGTTGTTTTGTGCCGTGCTGCAACTGATGCCGACGAGGCTGGCAAAGACGAAAATCGTGAGTTTCTTCATGGTATTCAGGGGGAAAGATGCTGTTGTGTGTGCGAAGGTAATAAAATGTTGCGAAACGGTAAAGCGTTTTACTCTAAATTGTTCTTTGTAACGCCCTCAACGGTGTAGCCGGCTTCGCGGAGGAGATGGATGAGTCCTTCATCGCCAGGCAGATGGCCTGCACCGACGGCAAAGAGGGTGGAGTGCGCAGCCATGATGGCAGGCAGCTGACGCATCCAGTTGTGGTTGCGGTTGTCGATGAGCGTGGCGTCCTCTTCGGGCGTGCTGTCGCAAGCATTGTCCTGTTTCTCTTCTATGATGGCGAGGAGTTCGTCCATGTCCTGCTTGTAGTAGGCTTCGGTGAGTCGATCGGTAGCGTCTTCGTAGTAGTCACAGTTGTCTACAGCGCACATCAACTGCTGCACTTGTCGCTCGATGGGGTCGCTGAAGAGCACATTGGCCTGAAAATATACGCTCTCGAGTCCGCCCACTTTTTTGCCGGCCTCGAGGGCGGCCGTCTGGAAGTAGGAGTCGATGGCGTTCTGCGGGTTGAACATCATCTTCTTCTTGGCAATGATGTAGGTGAGTTAGAGCGAGGTTTGGATGCCTTTGGGCGAAATCTTCTCGACCGAAGGATAGACTAAGGGGCTAGAGAGTCCGATGCCTACGAGCCTCTTGTAGTATGCGTCGAGGCGTTCGAACTGCTCCGGCGAAAGCACCGTCTTCAGCGTCTGGCCTTCGGGGAGCATCATTTTGCTTTGTAGCATGGCCACGGAGTCTGGGGAGAAAGTGTCGGCCATAGAAAGTTCGCCGTAGACCTGCTCTACGCTGTTGAGCGCAGCACGGGCGCCGGGGATGCTGTCGACGTAGGAGCCGTCGGCCAGATGGTAAGTGCCGACGAGATAGGAATCCTTCACTAGGCCGTTTCCGCTGACGCGATAGAGCAGCTGGGCGTTGGCGGAAGTGATGACAAAGAGGGCAAGGATGAGTAGGGAAAGAATCTTATTCATGGTAGTTGTGTGGTTTGTAAATTGGAACATAAGCGGTTATTTGCGCAGCTTGCTGAAGACGTCCTCCCAGAAGTGCATCTGCAGTTCGTTGGGCGTCGGAGTGAGGCAGAAACCGTTGTGCATATTCATCACCGTGGCCTCGCCCTCGCGGTAGGTCGTCCAGTAGGGCAGACCGTCGGCATTGGGGTCGCCATATTTCACAAAGTTCATCCAGTACTGCGGCATGATCTGTGCCATGTGGGTGTCGACGTCGGTCATCGGGCCCCAATGCCAATCGTAGATGAAAGGCATCTCGGCCACGTGGGTGGCGCCGCGGGTGTTGCGCATGAAGATGTTGTCGGACTTCTGGTCGAAGTAGTACATGTACACTCGGCTCTTGCCCGTGCGGCTCTGCAGATTGGCCCAAGCCCACGTGCCCCAACCGAAGGCCGTGTCGCGGAAAATGTCCTGCATGGCGTATAGCGCCTCGCGGTCGTTGGTGGCGGGGTACGTTTCTCGCACTCGGCTTTCCCACTCGCCGTAGTTGGCCGTCGTCTTGTTGTAGGCCTCGAGCGAGTAGTTATAAACAAAGAGGCTGCCTTCATCGGAATTGTAACCCACCATGACGTCCACATCGTTGTAGCGTCCCTCCTCGTAGAGGCGGTACTGGTCGCCCACGATGGCTTTGCCGTCGACCACGGGCCAGAACTCCCAACCTCGCGTGGCGCGGATGAGGCTGTCGCCGTCCACCTTGCGCATCTGCTTCAGGTTTTTGGCTCCGAGGCGTTGCTGGTAGTCACTGCCTTTGGCTTCGGCATCGTTGTAGCTCGTCATCTGAGCCCCCGTGCCCATCGGTGTGGCGCTGTTATCGGCGATGGGGCAGAAGTTGCCGCCGCTCTCGCTGATGGCGCCGCGGAAGAGACCCTTGCAGAGGGGCGAGGCGCAGAGTATGCTCACGCTGATGCCGCCTGCCGACTCGCCGCAGATGGTCACCTTTTCGGGGTCACCGCCGAAGGCCGCAATGTTGTCGTGTACCCACTGCAGCGCGCAGATCTGGTCGTAGATGCCATAGTTGCCCGAGATGCCGTCGGCCGATTCCTTCGAGAGTTCGGGATGCGCCATAAAGCCCAGTGCGCCGAGGCGGTATTCGATGCTGACGTACACGATGCCGTTGCGTACGAACGAGTCGAGCGTGCCGCTGTAAGATCCTGTGGCAAAGGCGCCTCCGTGGATGTTGACGAACACAGGCAGACGCTCGTCCTTGCTCTTGGCCGGTGTCTGCACGCTGAGGTAGAGGCAGTCCTCGCTCATGGCAATCTCGCCGCCGTTCTGGTTCGGATCAACAGTTTGGAAAGGACGTCCGCCCCAGTTCTCAGCTTTGTACGTGCCCTGCCACGGAGCCTTGGGCACGGGCGCCTTCCAGCGCAAATTACCCACGGGAGGCTCGGCATAGGGGATGGCTTTGTACAGAACGGAGCCCTCGAGCGCTTCGCCTTCTATCTCGCCCTGCGCCACGGTGGTGCGCAGCACTTGTGCGCAGGCGCTGGCAGCGGCAAGGCCTATCATTGCTGCTGTGATGATGCGTTTCATGGTGATTTCTTTCGTATGCGTTAAATTGATGCTGCAAAGATACGCATTAATAATGAGTCGACCTTGTAAATCGCAAGCAAAGTTCTTAAAAAATAATAAGTATGCGTCAAATTCCTCACTTGTGGCCGTGTTTCGTTTTGAAATGTCGTTATTATGTCGTAATTTTGCACTCGATTTAGAACAACAACAATCAAAATAACCTAAAAACAATACGAAATTATGGCAAAATGGATATGCCCCGTTTGCGGTTACGTTCACGAAGGTGACGCCGCTCCCGAACGCTGCCCCCAGTGCCGCGTGCCTGGCAGCAAGTTTAAAATGGTAGAAGAAAATGCAGGTCTCCAGTTTGTTACTGAGCACGAGCTCGGCATCGCTGACGCTATCCCCGCAGGCGAAGAAGGCGACTTCGTACGTCAGGGTCTCAAGGACCACTTCATGGGCGAGTGCACCGAGGTTGGCATGTATCTCGCTATGAGCCGTCAGGCCGATCGCGAGGGTTACCCCGAAATCGCTGAGGCTTTCAAGCGCTACGCTCTCGAAGAGGCTGACCACGCTTCACGTTTCGCTGAGATGCTCGGCGAGGTGGTTTGGGACACCAAGACCAACGTAGAGAAGCGCATGATGGCTGAGGAAGGTGCTT
>JAUNIC010000220.1 GCA_030523615.1 Bacteroidales bacterium | reverse complement strand
TGCAAGTGCGCATACAGAAGAACAAGTGCCAGGCCGCTACTCAGGCCCTCGCCCTCGCCAAGGACGACGAGACCCGTCAGGCGCTCGAGTTCCTCTACGCCTATATGGCTTCGCCCGACTGGACCGACTACTCACCCGAATACTTTGCCGCACAGGCCGAAATCGCTGTCCGCGCCCGCAAGGAGATGGCGTGGGGTAGTGTAGTGCCCGACCGCGAATGGCTCCACTTTGTATTGCCTGTACGCGTGAACAACGAGAACCTCGACGAATTCCGCACCACCTGCTACGAAGAACTCAAGGCCCGCGTGAAGGGTCTCGGCATGATGGATGCTGCCATCGAGGCCAACCGCTGGTGCCACGAGCACGTGACTTACAAGCCTTCCGACAGCCGTACCTCAAGTCCCCTCGCCTCCATGCGCACCTCTAGCGGCCGCTGCGGTGAGGAGAGTACCTACGGTGTGGCCACGTTCCGCGCCATCGGCATCCCCGCACGCCAGGTTTACACGCCGCGTTGGGCGCACACCGACGACAACCACGCTTGGGTTGAAGTTTGGGTGAACGATGGTCCTCAGGGTGCCGGTTGGTACTTCCTCGGCGCCTGCGAACCCGAACCCGTGCTCAATCTCGGATGGTTCAACCAGCCCGCCAGCCGCGGTATGCTTATGCACACCAACGTCTATGGTCGCTACGACGGTCCCGAAGACAAGATCGAGCAGACCAATATCTTCTGCGAAATCAACGTGACCGACAACTACGCCCGCACGGCGCGTTCCTTCGTTACCGTAGTCGATGAGGCCGGTCAGCCCGTCAGCGGTGCCGATGTACACTTCAAAATCTACAACTACGGCGAGTTCTACAGCGCTGTGAAGCAGACCTCCGACGCACAGGGCAAGTGCTCTATCCAAACCGGTATCGGCGATATCGTGGTTTGGGGTAGCAAGGACGGCAAGTATGGTTTTGAGAAGGTTACCGCAGGCAGCAACGACGTTGTCATCCGTCTGACCCACTCTGCCGGCGAGACTTATTCCACCGACTTCAACCTTGTGCCCCCTCCCGGACACGACAATCTCCCTTATGTTTCGCCCGAAGCCGCTGCCGCCAACGAACTGAGCAAGGCCCGCGAGGACAGCATCCGCAACGCCTATGTGGCCACCTTCCCCGACGAAGCCAACACTCGTGCTTTCTGTCAGGCTGAAGGTTACGACTATGCCGTAGTGCGTCCCCTTGTAGAGAAGAGCCGTGGCAACTACGCCAACCTCTATCGTCTGCTCAAGGAGTTCAAGGGTAAGGACGTTATCGCTCTCCTCCACACCATGAGCGACAAGGACATTCGCGACTTCGACTATGACATTCTTGCTGACCACATCGTGGCTGCCGGAATCCCCGCAAAGGCTGACGCTTTCGCTGCGAAGTATGTGTATTGCCCCCGCATTGCCAACGAGATGCTTTCACCTTGGCGCAGCTATTTCCAGAGCGTATTCTCAAAGAAGCAGCAGAAGAAGTTTGCCAAGAATCCCGAACTCCTCGCTGACTGGCTCCGCAAGAATATCGTCATCGAGGACGACTACAATCCCGCTCGTCTGCGCCAGCATCCTGAAACTGCTCATAAGTACGGCAAGACCGACAGCCGCAGCATCGGTTTCCTCTTTGTGGCAGCCGCACGTTCCATGGGCATTCCCGCCCGTATCGACGAGGTGACCGGCAAGGTACAGTATACTACGCAGGCCGTCAAGGCTGAGGCCATCGTCAAGAATGAGGTCAGCGACCTCGGCAGCGGTGTCGGCGCTCGCCTCTCTGCTGATGCAGAATGGACCGACGTGCTCTTCGGTGCTGTTGACGAAGCTGCTGCCCTCACCGGCAATGTGGCCCTTTCCTACACTCCGCGTGAGTACATGGAGAACCCCCGCTACTACAACCACTTCTCCATCTCCAACATCGTAGAGGGTCAGCCCAATCTTCTCGAATATGCTGAGGACGGCACTTGGAGCGATACCTTCGCCAAGGGCGTGAGCCTCGACGAGGGCGACTACATCCTCACCAGCGGTACCCGTCTGGCCGACGGTAGCGTGCTCGCACACGTGGAAGTGTTCCCCGTGAAGGCTGGCGACAACAAGACTATTCCTCTTGTAATGCGTCAGGACCAGACCGGCGTGCAGGTAATCGGTAACTTCAACTCCGAAAACACTTACTACGACATCAAGGCCGACAAGGTGCAGAGCCTCCTCGCCACCACTGGCCGCGGCTACTTCGTAACGGGTCTTATCCGCGCCAACCACGAGCCTTCAAACCACATCCTCCACGACATTTCGGCTCTCCGCGCAGATCTCGAGGCTTGGGGACGTCCCATCGTGCTCCTTTTCCGTACGCAGGAAGAACTCGACCGCTTCAACAAGAATAACTTCGAATTTACCAACCTTCCCTCGACGCTCAGCTTCGGTGTTGACACCAACGGCGAATTTGCTAACGATATCTTCAACTCCGGCATCGTGGATACCGAGGAACTCCCCATCGTCCTCATCGGCGACACCTTCAACCGCGTTGTCTTCCGCAGCCAGGGCTACACCATCGGCCTCGGCGAGCAGATCAAGCAGACCGTCGGAAAGATCAAGTAAGGCTGCGCCGCCCCGCCCCGCGTTCTCCGCTCAGCGCCGCGCCCCATCTTGTGCAAGCTGCTCCGTCAATAAAGTCGGCATTTGATGCCGACATCCCCGAGCCGATCAGTACCCCGCCCCGTCTCGCTCCATCTCGCCCCATCTTGTGCAAGCTGCGCCGTCAATATAGTCGGCATTTGATGCCGACATCCCCCGCGCATTTCCCCCAATCCTAAACCCCTTCCAACCTTCAAATGAAAAAAATCCTCCTCTTACTCCTCTTTATATATAATATTATAGGAGCGTCCGCTCAGCTCGGCCCATGCCCCAAGCGAGAGTTCCGCGGAACCTGGATCCAGTGCATCAACGGCCAGTTCCAAGGTCTCACTCCCCAGCAGATGCAGGCCAACCTCATCCACCAGCTCGACATCTGCAAGGCTGCAGGCATCAATGCCGTCATGTTTCAGGTCCGTGGCGAAGCTGATGCGCTCTATAAGTCAAACTACGAACCTTGGAGCCGTTTCCTAACGGGTACGCAGGGCAAGGATCCCGGTTGGGATCCTCTCGAATGGATGGTCAAAGAGTGCCACAAGCGCAATATGGAGCTCCACGCCTGGATCAATCCTTTCCGTGCAAAGACCAAGGGCACGACCGAGCTCGCTGCTAATCACCCTTATATGCTGCATCCCGAGCGTTTCTTCTCCTACGATGGTCTCCTCATCTTCGATCCGGGTCTTGAAATCAACCATCGCTACATCTGTGCCGTAGTTCAGGACATTGTCAGCCGTTACGACGTTGACGGTCTCCACATTGACGACTACTTCTATCCTTACCCCGTCGCTGGTGTGGCCATCCCCGACCAGCAGACCTATCAGGCACATTCCAACGGATTCAAGGATATCAGCGATTGGCGTCGCTACAATGTCAACAGCTTCATCGAAGCTCTTTACCGCACCGTGCATTCAACAAAGCCTTGGGTGAAGTTCGGTGTCAGCCCCTTCGGTATTTATCATAACGCAAAGAATGGTGATCGCCTTCCCGGCTCTGAGACCCGCGGTCTCCAGAACTACGACGACCTATATGCCGACGTTCTTTTCTGGATCAATAAGGGTTGGGTGGATTATATCGTTCCTCAGGTGTATTGGGAGATCGGTCATTCCGCTGCCGACTATGAACGTCTCGTCAGCTGGTGGGCCCGCTATGCAGCTGGCCGTCCCCTTTACATCGGCCAGGACGTAGAGCGTACCGTCAAGGCGCTTGACCCCAAGAATGCCAGTCGAAATCAGCAAGCGCCCAAGATGCAGCAGGCTCGCACCTCCCGTGGTGTGCAGGGCAACTGCTTCTGGTACTCTGCCGCCCTTACTCGTAATGAAGGCAACTACGCTTATGAGCTGCAGGAGGACTATCATCTCTTCCCCGCTCTTCAGCCTCTCATGCCCTTCATCGACAATAAGGCTCCCAACAAGCCGACGAATGTCAAGCCCGTGTGGATGCCTGATGGCTACTTCCTCTTCTGGACGGCTCCTAAAGCAAAGCACGAGATGGACAAGGCCCGCCAGTATGCCATCTATTGTTTTGCAAAGGGCGAAAAAATTGATCTTAATACCCCCGAACACCTCCTCGCCATCACCACGAAAACGTTCTTCAAACTGCCCTACAAGAACGGCCGCGAGCGTTTTACCTACATCGTTACGGCTCTTGACCGCCTCCAGAACGAGTCCAAGCCCGTTAAGGTAAAAGTAAAACTCTAAGAAATCGCTAATTTTCCCGCCCAAAACGGCTCTATTTAGTCGTTTTGCAATCTCAAGGATACCAAA
>JAUNIC010000219.1 GCA_030523615.1 Bacteroidales bacterium | reverse complement strand
GGGCGTATAGGGCTCATAAGGCGTATAGGGCGGACGGCGCCTACTGCATCTTGAGGTAGCCGTTGAACCACACGATGTGGTAGGTCTTGCCGGGCGCGGTCTTGAATTCGAGCATATCTTCGCCGTAGCGCAGGGGGCAGGTTTCGCCCGCAAGGCTGGTGACGGTGGCCTCGGTGAGGGTGCCCTCGCTCCAGCTGATGTCTACGATGAAGCCGCCGCGGGCACAGAGGCCCTTGACGCTGCCTTCGCCCCATGTGGCGGGGATGGCAGGGAGGAGGTCGATGCAGTCGGCGTGGCTCTGGAGGAGCATCTCGGCGATGCCAGCCGTGGCGGCGCAATGGGTGGCGACGGAGACGGGCGGGAGGAGGGCGTAGAAATGCTCCTCGTCATTGCCAGCGCAGAGGATGTCGCAAAGGGTGCGGTAGCTGCGTTCGCCGTCGCGGAGGCGTGCCCACTGGTTGAGGCGCCAAGCCGCCGAGGTGCCGTTGGGATCGAGTTCGAGATTGATGCTGTCGGGGCACTGCTCAAGGCTGACGCGAGCGACTGCGGCGAGGTCGGGAACGGTAAGCGGAGAAATGCCGCTGCCAGGATGGAGACCGAAGAGGGAAGAGGGCGAGAAGAGGGAAGAGGTTGGAGTCTGTGCGTCAATGTCGCGGCTCCACTCCTGCAACTGCCCGTGACGACCTACCTTGTAAGGAGCGAGGGACGTCATGACGTTGCTCCAGACGAAGGCTTCATCGTGGTTGGTCTTGAGGATGTCGGCGGCGGCGATGGTCTCGCCGAGAATTTCGCGGCAGACGCCGTGGGCATAGGCCGTGCCCTCGTCGACAGGGCCGTGGCCGAGGCTGACGGAGGGCGCTGCCGTAAGGGTGCCGTCGTCCTTCTGCCAAAGATAATCGCTGCAGAAGTCGGCGCAGCCCTTGAGAACGGGGTAGGCTTCGTTGCGCAGGAAAGCCGCGTCGCGGGTGAAGGCAAAATGCTCCCAAAGATGAGTGGCGAGCCATGCGCCGGCGACGGGATTGAAACCCATAGCGGGATCCTGGTCGGCAAGGGGCGCGGTAAAACCGAAAGGATTACCTGTGGCGCCCGTCGTCCAGCCGCGAGCGTTGAAGTACTTCTTCGCCGTCACTGCCCCACTCTTCTGAAGCGAGCGGACGTAGTCAAAAAGCGGCTGCTGACACTCTGCGAGATTGCAGGTCAAAGCAGGCCAGTAGAGCATCTGGAGGTCGCCGTTGTGGGAATAGCCCGCCGCAGCGAGGGAGCCCTTAGCTTCAGCTTCGTTGCCGAGCGACCACAGACCGCAGTTGTTGGCGGGGAGGTTGCCCCCGCGTGAAGAGGCGATGAGCAGATAGCGTCCGTATTGGAAATAGTGTTCCTCGAAACCGTGGTCTCTCATGCCGCTGTTGGAGTGGCGGTAACCGTAGAGGCAGAGGCTTGATCTTGTTTCGGAGAACGGTGTGGAAACGCTGGGGATGGTGCCGCGCGGACGCGATTCCGTCGAGGCGGGCTTAGGAGTCGTGGCCACATGCAGCTCCACGCGGTCGTAGAGCGCCTTATAATCTTTAAGATGAGCGGCGAAGAGCTTGTCGTAGGTCTTCTTCGCGGCGGCCTTTATCCAGCGGGCCGTCGTCTTGTCGGGGTCGACGCCCACGTAGGCCTTGGCGTTGCTGAAGTCAAGGTCGGCAGCGGGGGCGTAGTCGGTGTCGGCGGTGAGGAGGATAAGGACTTCGTCGGCATCTTTCACATTGAGGCCGGGGACGGGGGCTTCGGAGGAAGTCGTGATCTTGCCGCCATGGATAATGACGCGGATGCGCACCACGTAGGCCATGCCATTGCCCTGCAGTTTGCCACGAAAGACGAGTCCGTCGCTGCCGTCGAACTCCGTCGCGCCAACGGATTCGCCACCGGGCTGGTAGGCGATGCGCATGGTCTGCAGGCCGGGATAGGAGGCTGTGCAGCGGATGACGAGGACGTTGTCAGGGTAGGATATGAAGGAGCGGCGCTCGTACTCAATACCGCCGAGGGTATAGAAGACGTGGGCAAAGGCCGAGTCGAGGCTGAGGGCGTAGGCGTAGCGACTATCTTTGCCTAACTTATGGCCAGTGTCGAGCGTGAGGCGTCCGAGAGAGGCGTAGTGGCCAAGGGCGCTGCTGCCGGCGGGCACGAGGCCATCGAAATTGTCGGCGGTAAGCTGCTGCGCACGTTCGGTGTCGCCGGCCTTGAAGGCGCGACGGATCTCCTTGAGCACGGCGGCGCTCTCCTTGTTGGCGTTCCAGTACACAGCAGGACCACCAGCGCTGGCGGGGCCGCCGGTCCAGAGCGACTTCTCGTTGAGGGTGTAGACCTCAGTGCCGACGTAACCCATGACGTTAGCGCCCAAACTGCCGTTGCCGAGGGGCAGGGATGTGCTCTCCCAATCGCGGGCAAAGCCCTCGTCCGTATAGTCATACGAGTAACGCATGCTTTCCCAAATGGTGTGACCCTTCGGCACCTGGGCAAAAGCGAAGGTGCTGCAGAGGACGAACAAGAGGAAAAAGAGGATTGTGCGCATGCGAAGAAAAGTCGGGATAAATGCCACGGCCTTGGAGAGCGTCGTGCGTCAGTGTAGACTGACCGTTTCGTCAGTGTACACTGATTGCGCCGTCAGTGTACACTGACGCGGAAATCGGTCTAGTCTGACGTAAAAATATCTTTGAGAGAGATGGACGCCGGCTGAGTGGATTTTGGAGCGTAATGACTTAGAGCGCCTTGAAAGCGGCGTAGATTTCGTCGGCCACGGCCTGCATCTCTTCCTTGGGCAACTGGAGTTTTTCCTTGCGGAAGTCCATATCGCCTTCGCTCTTGAGGGGGATGAGATGAATGTGGGCGTGGGGCACCTCAAGACCGAGGACGGCCATGCCAACCTTCTGGCAGGGGAGCACCTGCTTGATGGCGAGGGCCACCTTCTTGGCGAAAACGTGGAGGTCGGCGAGGGTCTGATCGTCGAGGTCGAAGATGTAGTCGGTCTCCTCGCGGGGAATGACGAGGGTGTGGCCTTTGGCTACGGGGTTGATGTCGAGAAACGCGTAGAAACGCTCGTCCTCGGCGCACTTATAGGAGGGTATTTCGCCTGCGGCGATCATGGAGAAAATGCTCATGGTAGGTGCAAATTTACGGTAATATAAAAATTTCACCGCAAATTTACACAAAATAAAAACTCCCGCAAAGAAAATGCGGGAGTTTTTCAGTATTTCGCGTCGTAAAAGTACGATAATGCTGCGGGAAGGGCTTATTCTACAGTAATGTTGAGAATTTCGAGCTGGATGACGCCGCGGGGAGTCTGTGCGTCAACGATGTCGCCCACCTTGTGGCCGAGGAGAGCCTGCGCGATGGGAGTGCCGCTGGCAATCTTGCCGGCGCGGAGGTCGGCCTCGCTCTCGGAGACGATGGTGTACTTCATCTTCATGCCCATCTTGACGTTCTTCATCTCGACGGTGGAGAGGATCTGCACAATCTCGGTGTTGATCTTGCTCTTGTCGATGATCTTTGCGTCCATGATGACGGCCTTGAGTTCGGCGATCTTGGTCATGAGGTGGCCCTGGGCCTCCTTTGCTGCGTCGTATTCTGCGTTTTCGGAGAGGTCGCCCTTGTCGCGTGCTTCGGCGATGGCTGCCGATGCTGCGGGGCTCTCGATCTCTTCCATATGCTTGAGTTGGGCTACCAGTTTGTCGTAGCCCTCTTGAGTCATGTATGCCATGATTTTAGGTTCTTTGATGGATAGGTTTAAGGTTGTGAGGGCGTGGCCTGATGGGAGGCTTGATGCCGCCGGGAAGCCGACGGATCCGCGTCCTTTATTCACAAACAGAGTTATTCTTCGCTATTGTTTTGTTTGTACGCTGCCTCTTCGGCGGCGCTGATGGTGCTTTCGCGCTCAGGATTGGGCGTCTCGGAGGGAAGTTCGGCCTTGGTCTTCTTGCGACGGCGGGGCTTCTTGGCGGGACGCTTGGCTTCTTCGCCGGCGTTTGCGGCGGGAGCCTCGGCGGGAGCTTTATCCTTGGGCTTTGCGGTCTTGCCAGCCTTCTTGGCTTTTGCCTTCTCGACGCCAGCCTTGGGAGCACTACCCTTCTGGCCGTCAGCGCTTTCGGCTACGGCAGAAGTTTCGGGCGCATCGATGCCTTCGATACCCTTGGCAGCGGCCCTTGCAGTCTTCTTGGCAACTTTGCGGGCCTTCTCCTTCTTGGCTTCTTCTACCTTCTTGGCGGCCTTCTCGGCACGGTGGCTGGTTTCGGCGGGAATGGTCTCGGTATTGGTGAAACCGGCAGCATTCTGGCGCTTGCCACGGCGGCGGGGCTTCTTGGCGGCGGGAGCTTCAGTTGCGGGGACTTCAGCAGGCACTTCGGTTGCAGGGGCTTCGGCAGCGGGAGCTTCGGCGACGGG
>JAUNIC010000218.1 GCA_030523615.1 Bacteroidales bacterium | reverse complement strand
CGTTTGGCACTTTTTTTACGCACTTACATAAAAGAACCAAACCGCCGCATCCTAATTGTTTATTCAATAAGGATGCGACGGCTATTACAACTTATGCAACATTTATTATACTATTGCTTTCGCTGTGCGTTCCATTTCTATCATCATTTAGGAGCGTTGTTATAGATGGTCTTGATGGAGTAGTTGGCGTCAGGATCGGTGGCTGCCTTGACGACTGCGGGAATGAAGTCGGCAGAGTAATTAATATAGGCACCCGTACCGTGGTCAATGTAGCCAAACGACTCATTGCCGGTGGTCTTCACACCGTTATCCCAAAGGTAGCAGGCGATGCCGTACGTCCAGCCGCAGCGTGCGAAATATTCAAGGAAGTACTTCTGGAATTTCTTCTCCTTGGCATCAGTGCGATTCACGCAGCCGAACTCGCCGATGATGACGGGAATACCCTTGTTGATGTAGGTTTCCTGCAGACCCTTGAAGAGGTTTCGAGGGTTTCTTCACCGTTCTTCGACGCGGCGACGTTGCCGGTGTGGCCCCACTGGCCCACCTTACCCTCGGTGCAGAAATCGAAGGGATCGTAGCTATGGACAGCCACCATCAGACGGCCCTTAGTGGGGTCGGTGGGGAGCACGAGATTCTCACGGGTAAGCTGAGGGTTCTGGGCATAACCTACGACACAGAGCCAGCGGTTGGTGTTCTGACCGCCAGTGGCACGCACAGCGTCGACAAACACCTGCTGCCAGTGGTTGAGACAAGCATACTGCTTACCGCCATCGTTGCGGCTCTTGCCCCAGCCCCAGTCGCCATCCTGGACCTCGTTCATACTCTCGAAGATGAGCCAGTCACCTTCGTCCTTGAAACGATTGGCAATCTGTGTCCAAACTGCTGCGAGTTTCTTTTCTACTTCAGCGTTGGCGTTGGCATCGTAGGCGAGGGTCTTGATGTCGAGCCAACCCATTTCCTTGGGATTGGTCGAACCGCCACCCTCGTCGTGATGGAGGTTGATGATGGCCTTGAGGCCAGCCTTCTTGGCATAGCCTACGACCTCAGCGACGCGGTTCATCCACACTTCGTCGATGGCATAGTCAGGAGCAGCGCCGATGCGGCCTTGCCAAGTGATGGGAATGCGGACACTGCCGAAGCCCTTGGCCTTGAGGCCGTCGAAGGTAGCCTGCGTGCAGAGGGGGTTGCCCCATGCGGTTTCGTCGGCGTAGGGAGTGTCGTACTTGGCGTCCCAAGTGTTTTGTGCATCAAGCTGATTACCAAGGTTCCAGCCGAAGCCCATATCGCGGCTGACCTTCATGGCGGCAGCCACAGCTTCGTTGTCGGGAGCAGGGGGAGCAACGACAGCATCCTGCTTGATGGAGAACTGGAATTCCTGACCGCCGGCGTTGACCTTGACGGTAGCTTCGCGGGGTTCAAATGCCGTATTCACTTCGACTTTGACGCGGATGTAACAACTCGTAGCATTGTTGGGCACAACGTTCATCGTGTACCAGCCGCCATTGGCCGACACACTGACTTTGTCAGAAGCCACACCCGTAACGCTAACGCTCTGCTGTCCACCCTGAGTGGTGAATTCGAGGGTTGCAGGAGCAACTGAGATATTTACTGTCTCTTCGCTTTCACTGCCACAGGCCACAAAAGCGATGGCAGCGAGAAGAGCAAATAGAAGGTTTTTGATGTATTTCATGGTTTTGTATTTAGCAAATGACTTCTACTAAGTGGTGACCTTCGCCGAAGGGGATAACATTTCCTGCGATGGGCTGGCCGTCAAGGCTAAGGGCGAAGTCGGCACCAGTGTGATGGAAATGGATGTCGTACGTTGCGCCACGGAACTCACGATGCACGGTGAAATCCTTCAGCTCTGCAGGCAGTGCGGGACGAATTTCGAGACCATTATAGCCGGGCCAAACGCCGAGGATATACTGAGAAATGGTGATCCAGTTCCAAGCGGCCGTACCCGTGAGCCAAGAGTTCTTGCCTTCGCCGGGAGCGGCAGCATCCTTACCAGCTACCATCTGGCTGTATACGTAGGGCTCTACCTTGTGGAGCTTCTGGTCAGCAATCCATGCAGGACAGATCTTCGTGTAGTGTTCCCACGCATCCTGGCCGCGGCCTGCAAGGGCCTCACCCACAATGACCCAGGGATTGTTGTGGCAGAAGATGCCGGCGTTCTCTTTGTAACCAGCGGGGTAGCTGGAGATTTCGCCCATCTCCACGTGATAGGTAGTGTATGCGGGGTGGTTGAGTACCATACCGTGGGGCGTGTCGAGATACTTCTTGCAGCTGTCGAGGGCCTTGTCTACGAGACCTTCCTCGCGACCGATGCCAGCCATCGTACACCAGCCCTGGCTCTCGATGAAGATTTTACCTTCTTCGTTCTCGTTCGAGCCGATCTTGTTGCCGTAGTAGTCGTAGGCGCGGAGGTACCACTCGCCGTCCCAGCCGTGCTGCTTGACAGCTTCACACATATTATTAATATGCGTGCGCGCACGAGCGGCTTCGTCGGCCTTGCCGAGTTGGTCGCAAAGCTCTGCGTACTGGTTGCCGCAGAACACGAAGAGACCGGCAATCATGAGGCTCTCGGCCTTTGTGCCCACGTTGTTATTCTCCGTCGTCTGGAAGGATTCGTTGGGATCCCACGAGAAGCAGTTGAGGTTCAGGCAGTCGTTCCAGTCAGCACGACCGATGAGGGGAAGTGCGTGAGGACCGAGATTCTCAACGACGTGGTTGAAGGAGATACGGAGATGTTCGAAGAGGCAGACCTCCGTGCCGGGCTCGTTGTCCCAAGGCACCATCTCGTCGAGGATGGAGAAGTCGCCCGTCTCCTTGATGTAGCACACCGTACCGAAGATGAGCCACATGGGGTCATCGTTGAAGCCGCCGCCGATGTCGTTGTTGCCGCGCTTCGTAAGGGGCTGATACTGATGGTAGCAACCACCGTCGGGGAACTGCGTAGAGGCAATATCGATGATGCGCTGGCGAGCACGTTCGGGCACCTGATGCACGAAACCAGCGAGGTCCTGGTTGGAGTCGCGGAAACCCATGCCACGGCCGATGCCGCTCTCGAAGAAGGAGGCGCTGCGGCTGAAGCAGAAGGTAATCATGCACTGGTACTGGTTCCAGATGTTGACCATGCGGTCGAGACGCTCGTCGCTGCTCTTTACGCTGTAGCGGCTCAGGAGGCCGTCCCACATTGTGCAGAGTTCGGCAAAAGCAGCGTCGACAGCCTCAACGGTTGAGAAGCGTTCAATTACTTCGCGGGCCTTCTGCTTGTTGACGAAGGTCACGTCGCTGGCCTGGCTGGTGATGAGTTCGCCACTCTGCTTGCGGGCGAGGTCTTCTGCGCAGAACTTCTCGTCCTGCTCGTTCTCCACGTAACCGAGGAGGAAGATGAAGTCCTTCTTCTCTCCGGGTTCGAGCGTCACCTCTACGAAGTGGCTGGCGATGGGGCTCCAACCGTGAGCGAGGCTGTTGCCGGCCTTGCCCTCGAGCACCTGCTGGGGAGCGTCGAAGCCGTTGTAGAGACCGATGAAGCTCTCGCGGTCCGTATCGTAACCGTCCACCTTAGCGTTGGTCAGCGCGTAGTAAGCATAGTGGTTGCGACGCTCCTTGTATTCCGTCTTGTGGTAGATGACGCCACCATCGATTTCTACTTCACCAGTCGAGAAGTTGCGCTGGAAGTTCTCCATATCCGTGGCAGCGTTCCAGAGGCACCATTCTGCAAAGCTGAAGAGTTTGAGGCTCTTGCGTTCGCTGCTCTTGTTGGTGAGAGTGAGCTTCTGCACTTCGGCCCACGTCTTGAGGGGCACGAAGAAGAGAACGCTGGCCTCTACCCCATTCTTTTCGCCGGTGATGCGGGTGTAGTTCATACCGTGGCGGCACTCGTAGCGGTCAAGGGGAGTCTTGCAGGGCTTCCAACTAGGGTTCCATACGCAGTCGCCATCCTTGATATAGAAGTAGCGGCCGCCGTTGTCCATGGGCACACCGTTGTAGCGGTAGCGTGTGATGCGGCGGAACTTTGCGTCCTTATAGAAGTCGTAACCGCCGGCAGTATTCGAGATGAGACCGAAGAAGTCTTCGTTGCCGAGATAGTTGATCCAGGGCCACGGGGTGGCGGGATCGGTGATGACGTACTCACGTCGTGCGTCGTCGAAATATCCGTATTCTTTCATGTATGATGATTGTTGTTTTGTTGACGTTATGGTTGAGATGAGCGGTGCGAAGCATTTGTTCGGTGTAATGTTTTCGCGCACATTATTCCGCGGGTGCAAAGTTACGGCAAAAACTACAAAACGCCTTGCACTTTTTTATCAGATTATGCACAAAAAAAGTCGTTCATCGCAAAAAAACAGAATTCTTGAGAATACTCATGCAGCAAAGTCGCGCTGTGAACGGCCTTTGCGACGCTCTGCATTCAGTGTACACTGAAAAAGAAATCAGTGTACACTGAAAACAAAATCAGTGT